>DATNAU010000100.1:0-27203 GCA_035572415.1 Acidobacteriaceae bacterium | reverse complement strand
GGATGGCGGGGGAGCGGAGCCAGTCGAGGAAGTGGTGAGCGTCAGAGGCGTGGGGGGATTTGAGCAGGACTACGGCGCACTGGCGGATCTCGGGATAGGTTTGCTCAGGGATGCGGATGAAGGTGCCGGCCTGCTGCATTTCCGGCGTCGTGGCGGAGGTGAGCGAGATGAGGCCGAGCTGCGCGTTGCCGGACTGAACGAACTGCGCGGCCTGGGCGATGTTTTCTGCCTGGACGATGCGGGGCTTGAGCTGGTCGTAGAGCTTCATCCAGGTGAGGGCGGCCACTGCGGCGCGGCCATAGGGCGCGTGGTCGGGATTGGCGATGGCAAGGGAGAGGAAGTGTGCGTCGCGCAGGGTGTTTTGCGTGAGCGGCTGGAAGGGCGAGTCCTTACGCGCCCAGAGGACAAGGACGCCGCGGGCGTAGGGGACGGGTTCGGGGGCGTCGGCGAGGTGAGCGGCGACGATCTGTTCGGGAAAGCTGAAGTCGGCGGCGAGGAAGAGGTCGGCGGGGGCTCCGTTGAGGATTTGCGTAGTCAGCGTGGCCGAGGAGGCGTAGCTGGCGACGACCTTGATACCGGATTCGTGCTGGAACCGGTCCGTAAGCGCGGGGAGGACGGGCTGGAGGTCGGCGGCGGCGAGGACGTGGATTTCGCGCGGGGCGGCGGCTTGGGCGGAAGCGGGGAGGGTGAGGGCGAAGGCGGCAGCACAAACCCACGCAAGCAGAGCTTCGATGAGGCACCCGGCGTTTTTCCATCCCACCCGTCCGCAGCGCGTGCGGGCGGGGCACCCGAACATTGGTGAAAGCACAAATACGGGGATTCTGGACACGCGCTGAAGCGCGGCCCAGGATGACGAGCCGGAGATCATAACTTTCCTTTCGATGTCACCGCATACAATAGGCTAAAGAGAACAGCAGATGAGTTCCACACACCAGTTACGATGCACCGGATGCGGTGCGCGAATCGCGGCAGGGGCGAGCGCGAGCGATTTTCGCTGCCCGGATTGCAACGGGCTGTACGAGGTGGTGTATCCGTGGAGTCCGGGTGAGGCTGCGGCCGGCGCGGGTGTGCGGATGCCTAATCCGGGAGGGCTGCGGGCGCGCTGGCAGGAGCTGCGGACGTCGACCTTACCGATTGACCAGAGCGGCGTGTGGCGATTTCGCGATCTGCTGCCGATTGTCGAGAACCTGGATCACGTTGTTACGCTGCGTGAGGGGAACACACCGCTGTACGAGATGCCGCGCGCGGGTGAACTGGCCGGCGTGGATTGGCTGCTGGCGAAGCACCAGGGGATGAACCCGACGGCGTCCTTCAAGGACACGGGGATGACGGCGGCGATCTCCGTCGCCGTGGAGCGGGGGTTTCAGTGGGTGGCCTGCGCGTCGACGGGAAACACCTCGGCGGCGATGGCGGCGTATGCGGCGCGCGCGGGTCTGCGGTCGATTGTGTTTATCCCCGAGGGAAAGATTGCGTGGGGGAAGCTGTCGCAGTCGATGGACTACGGCGCGATGACCGTGCAGCTGAAGACGGATTTTGACGGCTGTGTGCGGCTGCTTACGGAACTGGTGCGGCGCTTCCCGATCTATCTGCTGAACTCGGTGAATCCTTATCGCCTCGAAGGACAGAAGACGCCGGCGATGGAGATTCTGGAGCAACTGGAGTGGCAGGTGCCGGAGCATATTGTGGTGCCGGGCGGGAATCTGGCGAACTCGTCGGCGCTGGGCAAGGGCTTCCAGGAGATGAAGCAGATCGGGCTGATCGGGCGCGTGCCGAAGATCAGTATCGTGCAGGCGGAGGGCGCAAACCCGCTGTATCGCTGGTTCAATGACGCGAACCACGAGATGAAGCCGGTGACGGCGGAGACGCGGGCGACGGCGATCCGGATTGGAAATCCGGCGAGCTGGCGCAAGGCGGCCAATGTGATTGAGGAGATGGGCGGCTGGTGCGAGCAGGTGAGCGAGCAGGAGATCGCGCTGGCGAAGGCGGAGATTGGCGCGGAGGGGATCGGCTGCGAGCCGGCGTCGGCAGTGACGCTGGCGGGGCTGAAGAAGCTGGTGCGCGGCGGGCGCGTGGCGCGCGGCGAACGCGTAGTGCTGATCCTGACCGGACATACGCTGAAGGATTCGCAGTACACCATCGACTACCATCGCGGGGAACTGCTGACGGATGCTGAGATGAGTGTTGCCACGGCCGAAGAGCGCGCGCGCCATGCAGAGCTGCGCAAGGCCCCGATTGTGCTGGAGGCGGATGAGGCTGTGGTGCTGCGCACGCTGGAGGCGCAGATGGCCGCGCTAAAGGAGCCGGTGGGTTCCGGCGCTCCGGTATGAGCGAGCGTGTGGGCGGACCCGCGCAGGGAGCGGGCAGCGGAAGCGCGTCCGGCGAGACGCGGCCGGTCCGGCTGGTTCTGCCGGCGACGTCGGCGAATCTGGGGCCGGGTTTCGATGCGGTAGGGCTGGCGCTGGCGCTGACGCTGACGGTCGATGCCGAGGTGAATGCGGCAGAGGATTCGCCGCGGCTTGTGATCGAGGCAAGCGGACGGAATGCGGACCGGATTGCGCGCACGCAAAACAACATGATCTTTGAGACGTACCGCGATGTGCTGGAACATGCGGGACGGCGGGTGATGCCGCTGCGATTGCGGCTTGCGAATGAGATTCCGCTGGGGATGGGGTGTGGCTCTTCGGCGGCAGCGCTGCTGGCGGGAGTGATGCTGGCGAACCATTTTGGCGGGCTGGGCTGGTCGCTGAACGCGTGTATCGATGAGGCGACGCGGCGAGAAGGGCATCCGGACAACGTTGCGGCGTGCGCGCTGGGTGGGTTTACGGTTTCGGCGGTGGATGAGAGCGGCGCCGTCGTGGCGGCGAGTTGCGGTGTGAAGTTGCCGTGGAAGCTCTTTCTCGCGCTACCTTCGACAAGCCTGGCGACAGAGCGGGCGCGCGCACTGCTGCCCTCGGCGTACAGCCGAGCGGATGCGGTGGCGAATATCCAGCGGGCGGCATTGCTGGTTGCGGCGTTTTCGCAGGGGCGTGGGGAGCTGCTGCGCGTGGCAATGCAGGACCGGCTCCACCAGCCGTATCGGATGGAGGCGTGTCCGCTGTTGCCGCGGCTGTTGCCAATGGCCGGAGAGCCTTGCATCTACGGCGTTGCGCTGAGCGGGGCGGGGCCTGGGGTTCTGGTGATTGCTGCGCCTGATGCAGATTCGGCGCGGCTGACGGCGCGCATCCGGGCAGCTGGCTCGGACTCAAACCTGGAGGTCGTGGAGACGACCGCAGGAAGAGGAGCCAATCTTGCATTCGCATAAATAGTTTACCAACAAGTATTTGAAGCATATTAGGAAACCATTTGTTTGAGAAAAGGCGGGACGGTCGGTGGTCGGGCAAACGCGCGAAAAATTACTCTAGTCACCGCTCAAGACTCTTTACTTTGCGCCGGAGCAACGCTTAGTATGTCCGCGTGTGCAGTTCTGGGGAGGGCTGCTACGCCGCCCGCCGTTTTAGCCTAACCGGCTGACGGCGGGCGTTAATCGTTAAGGCGCGAAGGACCATCTTTGGCGATTGAGTCTTCACGCGCTGCAGGCGCATCTATTATGGTGGCAGTATCGCAACGCTTCGGGATGGAAGATCACCGCAGCGAGAGGGATTAAAAGCAGATGGGACAGTTTGTGACGGCCGTGAACGACGCGGAATTCGAGAAGGAAGTATTGCAGTCTGAGCAGCCAGTTTTGGTGGACTTCTGGGCGGCGTGGTGCGGCCCCTGCCGCGCGCTGGCGCCGGTGGTGGATGAGGTGGCGTCGCACTACAACGGCAAGCTGAAGGTGATGAAGATGGACGTGGACGCCAACACCGCCACACCGATGCGATATGGCATCCGGGGGATTCCGGCGCTGCTGCTGTTCAAGGGCGGCAAAGTGGCGGAGCAGATCGTGGGCTATGTGCCGAAGGACACGATCGACAAGACCGTCGCGAAGGTGCTGGTGTAAAGAAAAGTTTGCCTGCGAAGAGACGCCCGGTGGCTTGAATGCTGCCGGGCGTTTTCGCGTTAACGCAAAAAGCAAAGGCTTAACGCGGATGCACACGGATTAAACGGATTTTCGCGGATTAAGACAGAAGCAAGGTAAAGACAAAGACGAAAAGCCAAAACAAAGAATCGAGAGCTATAAGCTGAGAGCTATGAGCTGACAGCAAAAGCGAAGACCAAGAATCCAGAGCTGTAGGCTGAGAGCGGTTAAGCTGTAAGCCAAGGATTTGAATGATGGAGTTGGTGCTCTTCCGTGTGCTGATGGTGGCCTTTTTCATTCTGGCCAACAGCTTCTTTGTGGCTGCGGAGTTTGCGATTGTGAGCGTGCGCGCCACGCGCATGCAACAACTGCTGGCGCTGAACCGTCCGGGTGCGCGGACGGCGCTGGCGCTGAAGCGCAATATCGATGAGTTTCTGCCTGCGGTGCAGTTTGGCGTGACATTGGCCTCGCTGGCGCTGGGCTGGCTGGGCGAGCCGGCGGTGGCGCAGATCCTGCTGGATTTTGCGGCGCGATGGTTTGCGCATCTGCCGCCCCATGCGGTGGTGTATGCGCACGCCGCGGCCATTGCGATTTCGTTTGCAGGGATTATCTATTTTGAGGTGCTGCTGGGCGAGCTGGTGCCGAAGTCGCTGGCGCTGGCGCGCACGGAGCGGATTGCGCTGGCGGTTGCGGGACCGATGGATGTTTTTATCCGGATGACGCGGCCGGCAGTGCGGGTGATGAACGGCTCGGCTGCGCTGGTGCTGTGGCTGTTTCGTGCGCCCCAGTCGGGCGAGGGCTCGGTGCATTCGCCGGAGGAGATCAAGCTGATTGCGACGGCGACACGGCGGATGGGGCTGCTGCCGGAGTACCAGGAAGAGATTATTCATCGCGCGATCGAGCTGAACCACGTGACGGTGCGCGAGATTATGACGCCGCGGCGGAGAATCTTTTCGTTGCCGGCGGGGATGACCGTGGATCGCGCGAGCGCGCGGATTATCGAAGAGCAGCACTCACGCGTGCCGGTGTATGAGGACCGGCCCGCGGCGGGCGACGACGGAGCGGGCACGCCGCTGGCCGATCCGGACCGGATTATCGGCGTGGCGTATTCCAAGGACATTTCGAGGCTGATGCATTTCCGCGCGGTGACGCTGGCGCTGGGCGGCACGGTTAATTCCGCGCTCACGCTGCGACAGGTGATGCGGGATGTTTTTGTGGTTCCGGAGACGAAGCTGGCGGTGGAGATGTTGCAGGAATTCCAGCAGCGGCGCAGGCAGATCGCGGTGGTGGTGGATGAGTTCGGAACGACGGTAGGGATTGTGACGGCGGAGGATGTGCTCGAGCAGGTAGTGGGCGAGTTGGAGGATGAGTTCGATATTGCTCCGCGAGCGGCGGGGCCGGATGCGGAGGGAGTCCTGGTGCTGGACGGGAGCACGACGCTGCGCGATCTGGGGACGCAACTGGGTTGGAGTTTCCCGCGCGAGGCGGGTGTGGAGACGCTGGCGGGCTTCATGCTGGCGCAACTGGGGCACCTGCCGGCTGTGGGAGAAAGCGTTGAGCACGGCGGGCGGCGATATGTAGTGGAGCAGATGGCGGGACGGCGGATCGCCGGGATTCGTGTGGAGACGATTGGGGCGACGGAAGCGGCAAGGACGCCGGACCCACAGCTGAAGCTCGAACTCTAACGAGCCTGACTGGCAGGGAAGTGAGTCAGTTATCCCACTCCTGCGTCATGCGCCGAGGTCGTGCAAGTTGCTACGATAGACGCATTCATGGCTCACGTTCTGGTTACGGGCGGTTCGGGATTCTTTGGCGGTGTGCTGAAGCAGCGCCTTCTGCGCGAAGGGCATACGGTCGTCAATATTGATTGCGAGCAGGACGAAGACACGCTGCCGGGGCTGACAAGCGTCCGCGGAGACCTGCGCGATGCGGCGCTGGTGCAGCGGGTGTTTGCGGAGCACAAGTTCGATGCGGTGTACCACGTGGCGGCGCAACTGGCGCATGGGATGAGTCTGGACAAAGAGCTGCTCTGGACCTCGAACGTGGACGCGACGAAGCTGCTGGCGGAGACGGCGCGCGCGGCGGGGGTGAAGCCGTTTGTGTTTATCTCGTCGAACTGCCTGTGGGCGGCGAACCTGGGGCATCCGGTGAACGAGGAGCGCGATGTGCCGGCGCCGGTGGAGCTTTATGGAAAGTCGAAGCTCGCGGGCGAGGAACTTCTGAAGGAATTCGAGGGCGACCTGAATGTGGTGACTCTGCGCTGTCCGACGATTATGGATGCCGGCAGGCTGGGGCTGCTCGCGATCCTGTACGAGTTTATCGACGACGGCAAGACGGTGTGGGTGGTGGGCGGCGGCGAGAACCGCTACCAGTTCATCTATGCGGACGACCTGGCGACGGCGTGCATACAGGCGGCGAGCTATGGGAAGTCGGACCTGTTTCACATTGGGTCGGACAATGTGACGTCGATGCGCGAGATGTATGAGAGTGTGATTCGCGCGGCGGGGAGCAAGAGCAAGGTGCGGGCGCTGCCGAAGGGGCCGACGATTGCGGCGATGGTGCTCGCGCATAAGCTGCGCGTGTCGCCGCTGGGGCCGTACCACTACAAGATGATCGCGGAGAGCTTTCTGTTCGATACGTCGCGGATCAAGGAGCGGCTGGGGTGGCGGCCGACGCTGACCAACGACGAGATGCTGCTGAAGGCATACCGCTACTACTCGGAGCATCGGGCGGAGATTGCGGCGCGGACGGATGTGTCGGCGCACCGCAAGGCGGCGTCGATGGGTGTCATTCGGCTGCTGAAATGGGTATCCTGAGGCTGCGCGAGTCCAGTCTTCTGAGTCAACTTTCCAAACCCGTTCGCCGTGTGCTGGTGACGCTGCCCGTGATCTGGGTGGTGGTGTCGGTGGTGTTTCTGCTGATCCATCTGGTGCCAGGCGATCCGATCGCGCAGATGCTGGGCGAGGGCGCGACGGCGGGGGACGTCTCCGCTCTGCGGCATAGCCTGGGGCTGGATGCGCCGCTGTCGGCACAATACTTCCATTACTGGCGCGGGGTGCTTCATGCGGACCTGGGGCAGTCGCTGCGTCTGCACGATTCGGTGACACACCTGGTTCTTGAGCGGTATCCATATACGTTTGCGCTGACGCTGGCGGCGCTGGTGATTGGCGTGGGGATTTCCGTTCCGGCGGGCGTGTGGTCGGCGCTGCATCGCGGACGATGGCCGGACAAGGTGCTGGGGATCGTGTCGCTGGGCGGGCTGTCGTTTCCGAACTTCGCGCTCGGGCCGATTCTGATTCTGGTGTTTTCGATCAGGCTGGGGTGGACGCCGGTATCGGGCGCGGGCACCGGGCCGATCTTCGGGCGCGGGTTCTGGCTGTATTTGGTGCTGCCGGCGATTACGCTGGGCAGTGGACTGGCGGGGATTTTGACGCGCATGGTGCGGACGGCGATGCTGGAGGAGCTGAACCAGGACTACATCCGGACGGCGCGCGCGAAGGGATTGCCGGAGCGGACGGTGGTGTATCGGCATGCGCTGATGAATGCGCTGATCCCGGTGATGACGATTGTGGGGTTGCAGTTCGGGAGCCTGCTTTCGGGCGCGATTGTGACGGAGACGGTGTTCTCGTGGCCGGGGATCGGACGGCTGACGCTGTCGGCGATCTCCAACCGCGACTATGCGCTGGTGCAGGGATGCATTCTGGCGGTGGGGCTGACGTATGTTGCGGTGAATCTGCTGACGGATGTGGCGTACACGTACGTGAATCCGCGGATGCGAGTCTAACGACGTAGCGGGCGATGAGAATGACGTTGAGAGTGTGGGTGCGGGGATTGTCTGTGTCGTGGGTTGTGCTGGCCGGCGGGATGGCGCTGGCGCAGGCTGCGGCGACGAAGCAAAGCACGCATACGTTTCACGATCGCGGGTCGGGCGTGAGCTTTGAGTATCCGGCGGGGTGGACGTTTGCGGAACGGGACCACGAGATCAGCACGTTCCACCTGGATGCGCGGACGGCGCCCAGGAAGGCGCAGATGCGCGCCGTGGTGGCGATGCCGGCGAATCCGTTTCCGGCGTCGACGTTCTCAGGGGCGTATGTGTATTTCTCGGTGGCGCCGCGTACGTCGGCTGCAGCGTGCGCGCGGCAGGCGATACCCCCGGCGATTACGAAGGCGGAGGCGGAGCACAGGGCGGCGGAGTTAAGGGCGGCCAGTGGTTCGAGCGCGCAGGATGGCGCGGCGCCGGAGGTTGCACTGGCGGCTAAGCCGGAGAAGGTACAGGTGGCGGGGATTGCTTTCACGCGCGGGCGCGACGAGCAGCGCGAGGTGTGCATCACGCAGCATGACGATGTGTATACGACGGAGCGGAATGGCGCGTGCGTGCGGTTCGATCTGGCGATCAATAATTTTTGCGGCGGGGAGATGTCGGACGTGCGGGACATGACCGCGGCGCAGCTGGAGGATGTGCGCGGGCGGCTGAAGGCGATTCTGGAGACGGTGCGGTTCGAGGGGAAGTAGGGACCGAATGTTGGTTCTAGCGTGGCCACCGGCGCAGTTAGTCTGCTAACACCTCCGTATTTAAATGCCAGACGACGATATGGTGCGGATTTCGCGTGCTAAAGAAAACTAAGCCATCCCCCAGGATGAAGCCTGGACCCGCACCTTTTGAATCTACGATCATCATGTCGGACAGCTTTGCACCGCCGATTGCCTTCTTTTGTCTGCTATTAAGTCTGTCTCGAACGAATTCAACCCATTCCGCTTTCGTGTGGAGCATGACTGTGGAATTTTTGCGGTTGCCATCATAGACAACAATCTCAACAGGAAACCTCAAAATCTTTGTAACGGAAGGGCTGCTAGGCGCGGCCACAGCCATCTTGAGGTTCGAGATGGCTCGATCAGCTTGGCTCGCCGTGATGCCCAAACGACAGAACAGAGATCCACCTCCGTCGGTATCTTTATCGTGTTGGAGATCGAATGCCGCTGTCTCTCCGGCGACCTTCACTGGGCAATTGTCGTTGGGCGGAAATGGAAACCGTAGTTGGCCGTAACACGGTGTGAACACGGGCGTAAGCACGCCTGCGGTTATTGCAGAAAGGAACAGTAGGTGCCGAACCGTCGAATCCATGCTCAGTAAGCGCATTCGAGATGTCTCATTTTCTGTTGGGCGTAGATAGCGCCAAAGATTCCAGAGTTCTATGCGATCGAGCTCTAAGCTGTAGGCCCGAAGGCGAGAGCTATTGACGCCGCGCGGCTGATTGCTCAGGTGATGATGCGGGCGCGGTAGACGGTATGGCGGCGGCCTGGGTAGTGCTGCTGAGGCTAGAGGCGGCGGAGTCGCTCAGGTGGACGATGCGGTCGGGCCAGATGCCGAGGAGGAGGGTGGCGGCGGCGGTGAGAAAGAGAGCGATCGCGGCGGGAGTGCGGACCGCGATGGCGAAGGGCACGCCGGTGGCTGTGGAATCGGGGGCGGCGGTCGCACCCGAGATGGAGGGAGCGGTTGCGGCCGAGATGCTGGTGACGCGCGCCGACTGTTCGCTCGCGGGGCCTTGGCGCTTGGAGTAGATGGAGGCCAGCAGCCGGAGGTAGTAGAAGCAGGCGACGCCGCTGTTGAGCAGTCCGACAACGGCGAGGCCGGTGCGTCCGGCGCCGATGACTGCGGTGAAGACGTAGAACTTGCCGAAGAAGCCGCCGGTGAAGGGTATCCCGATGAGGGAGAGCAGAAAGACGGCGAGCATGGCGGAGAGGAGCGGGTGAGAGGCGGCGAGGCCGCGATAGTCCTCGACGGTGCGCAGGTCTTCATTGAACCCGGAGACCTGGGTGATGACGATGAAGGCGCCGACGTTCATGGCGGCGTAGGAGGCGGTGTAGAAGCAGGCAGCGGCGATGCCGGCGGGCGCGAGCGCGGTGAAGGCGGCGAGAAGGTATCCGGCGTGCGCGATGCTGGAGTAGGCGAGCATGCGCTTGACGTCGGCCTGCTTGAGCGCGCCGAGGTTTCCGATGGTCATGGAGAGGGCGGCGACGGCCCAGAGAAGCAGGGACCAGCGGTGCTGCATCGTGGGGAATCCGGAGAAGAGGATGCGGAGCAGGACGGCGAAGGCCGCGGCCTTGGGCGCGGTAGACATGAAGCCGACGACGGGTGCGGGCGCACCCTGGTAGACGTCGGGCGTCCAGACATGGAAGGGCGCGGCGGAGACCTTGAAGCCGAGGCCGACGATCATGAGGGCCAGGGCGAGGAAGGCCAGGGTCGGAGTTGCGCTGGAGCCGAGGCCCGCGGCGATGGCGGGGATGCTGGTGGAACCGGTGGCGCCGAAGGCAAGCGCGATTCCGTAGAGGAAGAAGGCGGTGGCGAAGGAGCCCAGCAGGAAGTACTTGATGGAAGATTCGGAGGCGGCGGCCCTGGATTTGCGGAAGCCGGCCATGATGTAGGTGGAGATGGACGAGATCTCGAGGCCGATGAAGACCATGAGCAGGTCGAGCGAGCAGCTCATCAGCATCATGCCGACGGCGCCGAAGAGGAGGAGCGCGTAGTACTCGCCCTCATGGGAGGCGTGCGAGCCGAAGTAGTCGAGCGAGGCGAGCAGAGTGACGATGAGGATGGCGGCGATAAGGAGATGGAAGAAGACGCTGAAGGAGTCGACCTGGACGGTGTTGCTAAAGGCGGTGAGGACGCCTTGGTGCAACTGCGCATAGCTGGCGATGCCGGAGAGCGCAGTGGCGAGGATGGCGAGCCAACCGAGCGGTTTGCGTGATGCGCCGGGTTTGAGCATCGCCTCCACGAGCATGAGCAGGATGCCGGCGACGGTGAGGATGTATTCCGGCAGCAGCGCGAGGATCTGCGGAGGGAGCGAGTTCATCGTGCGCCTCCGGGGTTGGCTTGTGTGGAGGCAGTGGTGGCCGGTGCAGGTGCGGCATTCGGAGATGCGGGAGCGGTGGCTGGTTGGTTTGCGAGCGCGGAGACAGCCGGACCGATGGTGCGGGTCCAGTAGGGCGAAGCCAGTCCCATGATGAGAAAGAGGATGGCGAGCGGCCAGAGGGCGAGATGCTCGCGGGCATCGAGGTCGCGCGCTGGGATGGAGGCGGGTTTGGGACCCGGGTCGGCGTAGAAGACGCGCTGGATCATGGTGAGCATGTAGGCGGCGCTGAGGATGACGCCGGTGGTAGCGAGAGCGGTCCACAGATGACGGTGCGGGACGGCGGCTTCGATGGAGCTCGAAAGAATGAGGAATTCACCGACGAAGCTGGACAGCATGGGCAGGCCGACGAGCGTGAGCCCGGTGATGACGAACATGGTGACGATCCACGGGGTCTGCGCAGCGAGGCCGCCGTAGTCGCGCATGTCGTAGGTGCGGTATCGCTCGTACAGCAGGCCAAGGAGCATGAAGAGTGCGGCGCCGGCGAGGGATTCATTGAGGATCTGATAGGCGCCGCCGGTGAGGCCGCTTGCGGTGAAGGTGAAGAAGCCGAGAACGATAAAGCTGAGCGCGCTGAGCGTGGCGTACGCGGCGAGCTTCTTCATATCGCGCTGGACGAGCGCGAGCAGCGCGGCGTAGACGACGCCGATGGCGGCGAGGGCGATCATCACAGGCGCGATGCGATGGGATTCCGCGGGGAAGATGCTGAACGAGAAACGCAGCATGGAGTAGAGCGCGGTCTTGCCGGTGAGGACCATGACGGCGGCGGTGGGAGCTTCCGTGATCGCGTCCACCAGCCAGCCGTGGAGCGGGAAGACGGGGAGCTTGACGGCGAAGGCGAACAGGAAGGCGAGTGAGGCGAGCCAGAGCGCTGAGGAGCCGGCAGAGATGCCGTGCTGCGCGGCGAGTGCGGTGAGCGTGGGCAGGTCAAAGGTGCCTGTGCGTGTGTAGAGCCAGACGATGGCGACCAGCAGGAGCGCGGAGGGTATGAAGGCGTACAGGAAGTATTTGATGGCGGCGCGCTGGCGGTTCTCCGTGCGGCCGGCCGTGGCAATGAGCAGCGTCATCGGGACGAGCGATAGCTCCCAGAAGCCGTAGTAAAGGAAAAGATCGAGCGAGATGAAGATGCCGTACATCGCGACCTGCTGGAGCAGCAGGAGGGTGTAGAAGAGCTTCTTGCGCGAGTCGATGGCGCGCCAGGAGATGAGGACGCCCAGCGGCGCGAGCAGTCCGGTGAGGACGACCAGCCACATCGAGATACCGTCAACGCCGATGTGGTAGTGGATGGCGGGGGAGGATATCCAGGGAAGGTTTTGTTCGAACTGAAATGCGCCGGAAGGTGTGGCGTAGGAGAAGTGCGCGGGCAGGTGCAGGGTAAGCGCGAAGGTGATGAGTGTGATGGCGAGCGCGGTCCACTGCATGGTTTTGCCGCGGTCGGGCAGGAGCGCAAGCACGAGCGCGCCGATGAGCGGAGTGACAAGGATGAGCGTGAGGATGATGTCGTTGATCGTCACAGGTGCACCCACAGAGCCCGGCCAAAGATCATGGCGGCGAGGATGACGGCAGCCCCGGCGGCGAGCCATCCGGCGTAGGAGCGAATGTTGCCGGACATCTGATTGCGGGTCGCCCAGGCAAAGCCCCGGACGGTCATGCCGGAAGCGCGTGCAGAGCCATTGACGACGCCGCGCTCGAAGATTAGTTCGACGATGCCGCGTGTGAACATCAGCAGCGGTGTGACAAGGAAGGCGTGATAGATCTCGTCGATCCAGTATTTGTTCGAGACCAGCGAGTAGGCGGAGCGGAAGCGCTGCGCGAGCGCATCGGCGGTACCCGGCTTGCGGCAGTAGAAGAGCCATGCGATATAGAGGCCGAGAAGCGCAACGAGGACGGAGACGACGGCGAGGGTGAGTTCGAGGCCGGAAGATGTGGCGGCGGCTGGCAGTTCGCCGCCAATAGGAGCGCTTGCAAAGACAGGATCAAGGAAGCGCTCGATTGCGCTGTGGCCCGGGATGCCGACCCATCCGCCGACGACGGAGAGGATCGCGAGCACGACCAGCGGGAAGAGCATGATCCAGGGCGATTCGTGGACGCCGTGGGGATGCGCGGCCTGACCTGAATCGTGCTCGGCGACCACGGTGAGCTTCGTATCGGCGTGGGCGTGGACTGCGGCGCCGTGGGAGTCAAGCGAGTGGTCTTCGAAGCGCGGTGCGCCGAAGAAGGTCTTGAACCAGAGGCGGAACATGTAGAAGGAAGTCATGCCGGCGGTGATCAGGCCGACGAGCCACAGGATTTTGCCGAGCGGGCCGGGCGAGGTGAAGGCGCGGAAGAGGATCTCGTCCTTGGAGAAGAAGCCGGCGAAGGGCGGGATGCCGGCGATGGCGAAGACGCCGGCGGACATGGTCCAGAAGGTGACGGGGATGCGGGTGCGCAGGCCGCCCATGTTGCGCATGTCCTGCTCGCCGGAGAGCGCGTGGATAACGGAGCCGGCGGCGAGGAAGAGCAGCGCCTTGAAGAAGGCATGGGTAAGGAGGTGGAAGATTCCGGCGGTGTAGGCGCCGACTCCGCAGGCAAGGAACATGTAGCCGAGCTGGGAGACGGTGGAGTAGGCGAGGACTCGCTTGATGTCGTGCTGGACGATGCCGATGGAGGCCGCGAAGATCGCGGTCAGCGCGCCAATGATCGCGACGACGGCGAGGGCGGCGGGGGAGCGATCGAACAGTGTGTGACAGCGCGCGACCATGTAGATGCCCGCAGTGACCATGGTGGCCGCGTGGATGAGCGCGGAGACCGGCGTGGGGCCTTCCATCGCGTCCGGCAGCCAGACATAGAGGGGAATCTGCGCGGACTTGCCGGCGGCGCCGAGGACAAGGAAGAGGCAGATCGCAGTGAGGAAGCGGACGGCGTGCCACTCTGGATGCGCGCCAACGGTTGCGAACACAGCGGAGAAGTCGAGCGAACCGAAGTGCGCAATCAGCAGAAACATCGCGAGCAGGAAGCCGAAGTCGCCGATGCGGTTGACGACGAACGCCTTGCGGCCGGCATTGGCAGCAGAGGTTTTTTTGAAGTAGAAGCCGATGAGCAGATAGCTGGCGAGGCCGACGCCCTCCCAGCCCACGAAGAGCAGCAGGAAGTTGGCGGCGAGCACCAGCACCGACATGAAGAACATGAAGAGATTGAGGTAGGCGAAGAAGCGCCAGTAGCCGTCCTCATTCGCCATGTAGCCGATGGAATAGAGATGGATGAGGAAGCCAACGCCGGTGACGACGCCGAGCATGATGAGCGTGAGGTGGTCGACCGAAAGGCTAAAGTCGACATGGAAGCCGGGGACTGCGATCCACGGGCCGGAGTTGAGGGTGAGTGGTGTGTCAGTTGAGTAGAGGGTTGCCCAGAGCCAGGCGACGAGGCCGGCGGGGACGGCCGTGGCGATGAGCGCGACGGCGCTGACGAGCGCGCGGGGAAGGCGCCGCCCCAGCGTTCCGTTGATGAGGAAGCCGGCGAAGGGCAGCAGCGGGATGAGCCAGAGATAGTTTGCGGGCATGGGCTCAGTGGTTCAGCAGGTCGAGCTCGTCGACGTTGAGGGTTTTGCGGGCGCGGAAGATGGAGATGATGATGGCGAGACCCACGGCGGCTTCCGCCGCGGCGACCACCATGACGAAGAAGACGAAGATCTGGCCGGAGACCTGGTGCCACATGTGGGCGAAGGCGACGAAGGTGAGGTTGACGGCGTTGAGCATCAGCTCAATGGAGATGAAGATGGTGATGACGTTGCGCTTGATGAGAAAGGCGGCGATGCCGATTGAGAAGAGGATCGCGGCGAGGATGAGGTAGTACGAGGTGGGGACCATCAGCGGCTATTGCTCCTTCCGGGCGAGGACGACCGCGCCGAGGATGGCAACGAGGATAAGAACCGACGTGACCTCGAAGGGGAGCAGGAGTTTCGTGAAGAGCATCTGGCTGAGCTGGGCGATGTTGTCGGTGAAGTTAGAGAGGTCGCCGCCGATAGCTGCGAGGCCAAGCGGGCCGCGTTCCTTCAAGAAAACGAAGGTGAGCAGACAGAAGATGGCGGCGGCTCCGGGGAAGCCGGCGGAGTAGGCGGCGCGGCTGCCCCGTGTCCGCTGTTCTTCGCCGGCGTTGAGCAGCATGATGACGAAGATGAAGAGGACCATGACGGCGCCGGAGTAGACGATGACCTGGGCGGCGGCGAGGAACTCGGCGCCGAGAGACCAGTAGAGGACCGCGAGCGACATCATGACGACAACGAGCGAGAGTGCGCTGTTGATGGGATGGCGCTGGAAGAGCAGATTCAATGCGCCTGCTACGGCGACTATCCCGAAGATGATGAAGAGCGCAAGTTGCATGTGCTGGCCGTGTAAAGACGCGCAAAACCGGACTATCGTGGTGCGTTTAAAGCTGTCGGTATCTCTCGATTGTAAAGCAGCAGCCTAGTGCCGCAGCGCAAGTGCGAGGCTGGTGACGACGATGTTTGCCATGGCGAGCGGCAACAGGAATTTCCAGCCGAAGCTCATGAGCTGGTCATAACGGAAGCGAGGCAGCGTGGAGCGGACCCAGATGTAGAGGAACAGGAAGGCGAAGACTTTCAGGACAAACCAGAAGATGGAGAACGCGGCGTTGAAGAAGGTGGTGTCGAGGAAATGGAAGTAGTGGCCGAAGGGCGAGGACGCGCCGCCGAAGAAGAGCAGCGTGGCGACGCAGCCCACGGTAATCATATTGGCGTACTCCGCCATGAAGAACATGGCGAACTTCATGGAGCTGTACTCGGTGTGATAGCCGGCGACGAGTTCGGTTTCGGCTTCCGGGAGGTCAAAGGGCGCGCGGTTGGTCTCCGCGTAAGCGGCCATGAGGTAGATGAAGAAGGCGACGAACTGGAAGCCGCCGAAGAAGTTCCACGAGATGAGGCCGTGAGTGGACTGAACGTCGACAATGGTGCGCAGGTTGAGCGAGCCGGTGCGGAGGACGACGCCGACCAGCGAAAGACCGAGCGCGAGCTCATAGCTGATGAGCTGGGCGGAGGCGCGCAGCGAGCCGAGGAGCGAATATTTGTTGTTCGAGGACCAGCCGGAGAGCGCGATGCCGTAGACCCCGATGGAGGTGATGCCGAGGATGACGAGCAGCGCGATATTGACGTCTGCCACCTGGAAGAGATCGACGCCGCGGTAGATGGTGCGTGCGCCGAAGGGCACCATGGAGATGGAAATGAGCGCGCAGCCGAGAGCGATCATGGGCGCGAGGATGAAGAGCGGGCGCTCGACGGCGAGCGGCATGAGGTCTTCCTTGAGGAAGAGCTTGATGCCGTCGGCGAGCGGCTGCAGCAGGCCGAAGGGGCCGACGCGGCTGGGACCCCAGCGGTTCTGCATGTGGCCGATGACTTTGCGCTCCAGCAGCACCGTGTAGGCCACGCAGGTGAGCGTGATGAGCAGCACCACGGCGACCTTGATGACGCTGATGATGAGGAAGACTTCGAAGTCGGTGAGATGGCTCATGTGCGTCGTGGGGCGTCAGTCGGCGGCGGTGTGATCGGGTGCGGGGTTGGCGATGCTGTTCTGGAATTCGCGGACGTTGTTGAGCGCAGGGGAATAGCGCCCGAGCGTGCCGGAGGTGAAGAGCGTGTCGCCGGAGGGCAGGACGAGGTCGCGGCGGTTGGTATTGATCTGGACGAGGCCACTGGCGGCGGGAACGAGGTGCTGGTCGTTGCCGGAGAGCAGTTGCAGTCTTGAGAGCGAGTAGCCGGGGACGAGGCGCTGGATCTCGTCGAGAATGGCCATGGGATCGAAGGGGCTGAGGCGCGGCTCGAGATTGTTGGCGGTGAGCCAGACGGCATGGCGGTCTGCTTCGCCGGACTGCGCGCCGCGGGTCTGGCCCATGTCCGCGCGAACGCCCGAGCCAAAGGGAACGAGGGCGTGCACGTCAGCGCCGGTCTTGTCGGCGAGGCGGACGATCATCTCGAAGTCGGTGCGCACGCCGGCGCGGTCGGCGGCTTTCTTGACGGGCTGAAGGTCGCCGTAGCTGTTGGTGACGGAACCGGATTTTTCGTAGAGGTTGGCGGCGGGAAGGATGACGTCAGCAAGCGCGGCGGTCTCGGTGAGGAACATGTCCTGCACGATGACGAAGGTGTCCTTGAGCGAGGCGGGATCGACGGTGTAGCGCGCGACGGGGTTCGCTGCCACGACGTAGAGTGCGGAGAGAGTGCCGGCGGCGGCGGAGTCGAAGATCTGCAGCATGTCGAGGCCGGGCTCGGTCGGGACAGAGTATTCATCCCGCCCATCGCGATGAGGCTGCGATGGATGGGGCACGCCGGATGTCGTGGCTACTGGCGTGTAGCCGGGCAGCAGGTCGGGGAGCAGGCCCATGTCCGCTGCGCCGCGGGAGTTGGCATAGTCGCCGAGGAGGGCGAGCTTGGAGTTGGGGAGGGTGAGGCCGAAGTCGATGAGGCGCTTGAGGGCTGCACCGCGAAGCTCGGAGCCGATGAGGATGAGGAGATTTTCGGCGGACTTGACGGAGTCGCGGAAGGCGGTGAGTGCGGATGAGTCGGATGCGGCGGAGGATGCGGTAGAGTCGTCGCCAGCGAGATACGAGGCGAGCGCGCCGTAGCCGAATTCGGAGACATGGAGGAAGGCCTTGGCCTGGCGGCGCAGCTTGATCTCGGCGGTGTTGGCGATGAAGAGCTTCGCGCCGTTGAGGCGGACCGCAGTGCGGAGGTTCCACGCCGTCGCGGGGGCCTGGTTGGTGGGGTCGCCGCCGACGAGCAGGACGTTCTTCGCGGAGAGCGTGTCGCGGAGAGAGGCCGCGCGGTCGGGTGCAGAGCTTAGGGCCTGCGCGAAAGTTGCGTAGTCCGCGGTGCGGTGGTGGTCGATGTTGTTGGTCTGCAGGATGGATCGCGCGAACTTCTGGAGAAGGTAGGCCTCCTCGTTGGTCAGGCGGTTGCCACCAATGACACCGATGGACTTGCCGCCGCGCGCATCGCGAAGTTCCGCCAGCCTCTTGCCGGCGAAGGTGAGAGCTTCTTCCCAGCCGACGGGCTTGAATTCGCCATTGGCTTGGCGGATGAGAGGCTGCGTGATGCGCTCGGGCGAGTTGGCAAAGTCAAAGGCGTAGCGGCCCTTGTTGCAGAGGAAGTCGCCGTTGATGCCGGACTTGTCGCGGTTGTCACCGCGCACAATTTCCGCCCCATCTGAAGTAGCCCGCACGCCGAGCGTCACCTTGCAGCCGTCGCCGCAGTGCGTGCAGATGGTCGGGACGTGGTTCATCTCCCAGGGCCGCGTCTTGTACCGGTATGCGCCGGAGGTGAGTGCGCCGACCGGGCAGGCATCGATGCACATGCCGCACTGCTCGCAGTCGAGGTGCGCGAGGGCGTCCGGAGCATTGGCCGCGGGGATGTTGGGGATGATAAGCGACGATGCCCCGCGGTTCTCGACGCCCAGCGCGAAGACGTCCATGCCTTCGCCGCACATGCGCACGCAGCGGTAGCAGAGGATGCAGCGCGGGCGGTCGAAGTAGACGACCGGCGACCACTGCTGCTCCTCGCGGTGGTTCTTGGGCTCCGCGTAGAAGCTGTCGGCCGCACCGTACTTGAAGGTCATGTCCTGCAACTCGCACTCGCCGCCGGCATCGCAGACCGGGCAGTCGAGCGGATGGTTGCCGAGGAGAAGCTGGAGCGTGGCCTTGCGCGCCTGAACGATCTCCGGCGTTTCGGTGAAGAAGACCTGGCCCTCGGCAACCTGCGTGGTGCAGGCGGTCTGCAGCTTGGGGACTTTTTCCTGGCGCACGACGCACATGCGGCATGCGGCCTGCAGCGAGAGGCCGGGGTAATAGCAGAAAGCGGGGATCTCAATGCCTGCGCCCTTGCAGACCTCGATCAGCAGCGAGCCCGCGGGCGCGGTGATCTTCTTGCCGTCAACGGTGATGGTTACGTCAGGCATGGTTCCTTATGCGGCGTGCGTGGCTTTGCCGGGTGAGACGCGCCCGGGGACAGGTACTGTAAGCCACTCGACCTCGTAGTGGCTGCTCGATGGCTGTGGATCGAACTCGGAGAAGTCCACACTTGTGGAGACCGGTTCCGGGGCCGCCAGCCCCCGCTCGTTCAGGTCATCGAGCATGATTTGTACGCCTTGAAGCACTCTCTCTCGCACTGACTCACGGCTGTCGCCCGCGCCGACCGCGCCGGGAACGTCGGGCACCCATGCGCCCCAGTTGTCCTCGGCTGCTCGTTCGAAAACGACCATGTAGGTTTTCTTCATCGCAGACCTGCCTGCTTAAGGATAGCGTGTACGGTGCCTGTTGCGAGTTCTTTCCCACTGTGAAACGGCACGATGACCAGGTTCGTTTTTACGGGGTGCCGAAAGTGGATGTGACTTCCGGACCGCTTCACTTCAAACTAGCCATCGCCCTTCAGGATGCGTATCAGTTCGTTCGATCTCAATGCTCTGTTTCGACGGCGTGAAGCTACTGAGTCCGCGCGAATTCCTTTTCCTTTCTCAGTTTTCTAGCCTTCTTCAGGACGATCACGAAAAGAACAATCATTACCACATAGGAGAAGCAAATCGCGGATACCACGGCAACATAATACGGAGGCCGGTAGACGAGCAGAAGAACCACGCAGAGCAGTGAACCCGCGAGTGGAATGAATCCCAGTATTCGCGGAATGATTGCCGTCGCCGATTTCGCCATCTCAGTGCGCCGCTCCCGCCAGCTCCTGCTCGCTCTCTGTGGTCATCAACGGCATACCCACCTTCTTGCCTTCGATGTAGTCTTCAAATTCTTTGCGGAACTTTTTCACGAAGCCGAGTGTCGGCATGGCGGCCGCATCGCCCAGCGGGCAGAACGTCCGGCCCATCATGTTTTCGGCCAGGTATTGCACGTTGTCGATGTCTTTCTTCTGCCCGCCGTCGTTGTAGACGCGTGTAAGGGTCTTCTTGATCCAGTCTGTGCCTTCGCGGCAGGGGATGCACCAGCCGCAGGATTCGTGCTGGTAGAACTTGATGGTGCGGAGCGCGAACTCGACGATGGACACCGTCTCGTCGAGCACCACAATTCCCCCCGAACCGAGCATCGTTCCGGCCTTGGCCATCTGGTCGAAGTCGAGGCCGACGTCGATCTCATCGGCGCGGAGGACAGGGCAGGATGCGCCGCCGGGGACGACGGCCTTGAGTTGCTTGCCGCCGCGAATGCCGCCGCCGACTTCATAGATTGCCTTGCGCAACGAGTAGCCCATGGGCAGCTCGTACACGCCGGGGCGCTCCACGTGGCCGGAGATGCCGAAGAGGCGCGTGCCGCCATTGCGCTCCGAACCGAGCGCGGCGTAGGCCTCGCCGCCCATGAGGAGAATGTGCGGAGCGGAGGCGATGGTCTCGGCGTTGTTAATGACTGTTGGCCCGCCGTACAGGCCGACCACGGCGGGGAAGGGCGGCTTGATGCGCGGGACGCCGCGCTTGCCTTCCAGCGACTCCATCAGCGCGGACTCTTCACCGACCTCGTAGGCGCCAGCGCCGGTCTGCGTGACGATGTCGAAGTCGAGGCCCGGAGTGCCGAAGATGTTCTTGCCGAGGAAGCCCTTGGCATAGGCGTCGGCGACGGCCTTTTCCACAATATTCAAAAGATAGCGATACTCGCCGCGCAGATAGATGAAGCCCATCTTCGCGCCGATGGCGAGGCCGGCGATCATGGTGCCCTCGATGACGGAGTGCGGGTCTTCGAGGAAGATGACGTGGTCCTTGCAGGTGCCGGGCTCGGACTCGTCGCCGTTGACGAGGACGTATTTTGGCTTGGGTGAAGTCTTTGGAACGAAGCTCCACTTCATGCCGGTGGGGAAGCCGGCGCCGCCGCGCCCGCGCAGGCCGCTGGCCTTCATGGTGTCGATGATCCAGCCGGGCATGGCCTCGAGGCCTTTCGCGATGGCGGTCTGCACGGCTTTGTAGCCATCGAGCTCGATGTACTTGTCGATCGAGGCCGCGCCCTGGCCGAAGCGGCGCTTGAGCACGATCTTTTCATCGGGATGGGAGACGAGGCGTGGCATTATTTGCCTGCCTTTCCGACAGATGGGCGGTCTGCGTAGTCGGCTAGGATGGTGTCGACCTTCGCGGGAGTCAGCTCTTCGTGGAAGTCGTAGTTGACCTGCATGGCGGGCGCCCAGCAGCAGGCTCCGATGCACTCGACTTCTTCGAGGGAGAACTGGCCGTCGGGCGTGACCTGCTTGTGGCCGATGCCGAGCTTCGCCTTGCAGTGGTCGAGAATCTCGTAGCCGCCGCGCAGCATGCAGCTGATGTTGGTGCAGACCTGGATGTTGAACTTGCCCGCCGGCTTCGTCCGTAGCATGGAGTAGTAGCTGAGGACAGAGCGCACGTCGAGATCGAAGATGTCGAGGCGCTTGGCGATTTCCTGAATGACGGGCTCGGAGATGTAGCCGACCTCATCCTGCGCGTAGAGCAGCATGGGGATCAGCGCGGAGCGCTTGACGGGATAGAGCGTGACCAGCTTGTCAAAGCGCGCGGCGAGGGCCGGAGAGAAGATCGAATTGGGGATGGGGCTCATTCGAGATTCAAAGACAAATACAGGGGTCCTTCGCTTCGCTCAGGATGACGGCCAAGGCCGTCACATCAGCTCCCGCGTGATCCGTTCGGCTGCGAAGTCCATTTCTTCCATTTTACCGTCGAGCGATACTGTTCCGTTTTCGTTGAGAGCGAAGATCGCACGGGCGCCTTCGCTGGTTTCCATCTCTCCGTGCGTGATGCGGACCCACTTGCCGCCCGCGCGCGCGACGATCACATCCTCGCCAAACTCAATCACCGCGAACTGGTGGCTGTTCAGTCCATGGGCCGCGGCGTAGCTGCGCAGCAGTGAGGCCCATGAGACCCATAGTTCGCGTTGGAGTAAAGCACTCACTCGTCTTGAAATAACGGCGCAACTGCCCCATCTATCACCATGGAAAAAGCTCTCGAAACCATGTTCGTGACGGTTAGTTCCGCCCAGCGATTGTCCGAATCGCTATCCTTTCTGAATACAACTCCCTCTTCGCTCCACCATAATTCGTATATTCGAGACTTGTGTAATCTAGCTCGCCATCCTCCTCCTCTATCGCCTCAATGCTTGACATGGCTTCAGTCAGGGATCCGAGACAACAGCTATTCTGAATAAGAAGGAAAACATTGCGCCCAGTCTGCTGCCCATGCAGCACGAACCCAAACTTCGATTTTGAGAAGGTTATGACGGGCTCAGGTATACCCGGAAACGTGTTCAGCGCCTCGATGTTCTCCGACAGAGAAATTTCTATTTCGATTAGAGCTCTCTTTCTAAGCTTGTCTTTATCTTGAAGGTATTTCTCCACCTCTCGGTGGCGCCTAAGCAGTTGCTTCGCATAGTATTCGCCAACGAGTGTCATCGCTTTACCGGTCGATCTCTCCCAGCACAATGTCGATCGAGCCGATGACGGCGACTACGTCAGCCAGCAGGCGACCTTTGCACATTACTTCCAGAGCCTGCAGCGTGGCGAAGCTGGGGTTGCGCATGTGCACGCGGTACGGCTTGGCCGTGCCGTCGGAGACGACGTAGTAGCCCATCTCGCCGCGCGGTGACTCGACTGCCTGGTAGACCTCGCCTGCTGGGACGGCAAAGCCTTCGGTAACAATCTTAAAGTGATGGATCAAGGATTCCATCTGCGTCTTCATTTGCTCGCGATTGGGCAGGATGATCTTGGGCGCATCGGCGACGAGGCGGGCGGAGGTGGGGATGGAGAGATAGCGGTCCAGCGCCTGGCGGCAGATCTTCACCGACTCACGCATCTCCTGGACACGGACGATGTAGCGCGCCCATACGTCGCCGTCGGTGGAAGTCGGCACGTTGAACTCGTAGTTCTCATAGCCGGAGTACGGCATGTCGCGGCGCAGGTCCCAGTCGATGCCTGACGCGCGCGCGGGCGGGCCGGTGACGCCGAGGGCGATTACATCCGCAGGGGTAAGGATTCCGACATTCTTGATGCGGCCGATCCAGATGGGATTGCCGGTCAGCAGGTTCTCGTACTGGTAGATCTTCTCCGGGAAGGTGTTCAGGAATTTCTCAACTGCGTCGGTGAAGCCGAGCGGCGGTTCGAGCGAGACCCCGCCGATGCGGAAGTAGCTGGTCATCATGCGCTGGCCGGCAACGGCCTCAAAGATGCGCAGCAGCTCTTCGCGTTCGCGGAAGCAGTAGAGGAAGACCGTGAGCGCGCCGATGTCCATGGCGTGCGTGCCCAGCCAGACGAGGTGCGACTGGATGCGGGTGAGTTCGTTCAGCAGCACGCGCAGCACCTGCGCGCGCTCGGGGATCTCAAGTTCGAGGAGTTTTTCGACCGCCAGGCAGTAGGCCAGGTTGTTGGTCATCGGGCAGAGATAGTCGATGCGGTCGGTGAGCGGGATGACCTGCTGGTAGAACTTGGCCTCGCAGGTCTTCTCGATGCCGGTGTGCAGATAGCCGATGTCGGGCGCGAGGGAGACGATGGCTTCGCCGTCGATCTCGAGCACGAGGCGCAGCACGCCGTGGGTAGAGGGGTGCTGCGGGCCCATGTTGAGGACCATCGGGTGCTGGCCGGTGGGCGAAGTGTCGCGGCGCTCGGAGTCGGCGACGACGTCTTCAATGCCCGGGATGATCATGTCAGGTGCAGCGACGGGTGCCATGGTTAGCGATAGCCCTCGACGGGGTAGTCCTTGCGCAGCGGATGGCCGGCCCAGTTGTCGGGCATCATGATGCGTGTGAGGCGCGGATGGCCGGCGAAGTTGACGCCGAAGAGATCGAAGACCTCGCGCTCATAGAAGTTTGCGGCGGGCCAGACGCTGGTGATGGTGGAGATGCTGAGGTCGGCGGAGTCGAGGCGTACAGCGATGCGCAGGCGCTGCTTGAGCGCGTGCGAGAGGACTGCGTAGGAGAGCTGGATGCGCGGTTCCTGCGGATACCAGTCCACGGCGGTGAGGTCTTCAAAGAAGTTGTAGCCGGCGGACTTTCCCGCCTCGCAGGCCTCGACGATGGAGTCTTTCGCGACGATGATGGTGAGTTCCTGGCGGTCCCACTTGGCGTCAGTGGCGAGATCGCGAAGAGCGAGGGCCGCGGGATTCTCCGGGAGCGCGGCGAATACGGCATCTTTGCCGAAGATCGCGGTGTTGAGATCGACAGGCTTTTCCGCGCCCTCAGGGGTCGGCGCGGGCGGTGGAGTTGGCGCGGTTCCCACTAGAGGTCTCCCTGATCTGCGGACCAGTTGAGGATGCCTTTTTTCCAGACATATAAGAGGCCGACGGCGACGAAGCCGAGGTAGACGAGCATCTCCCAGAAGCCGAAGAGGCGCGAGCCGGTGAGCGCGGGCAGGCGGCGGAAGATGACGGCCCACGGCAGCATGAAGACGGCTTCGACATCGAAGAGGATGAAGAGCATCGCGACCATGTAAAAGCGGACGGAGAAGCGGCCGCGCGCGTCGCCGACAGGGTCCATGCCGCACTCGTAGGCGCCGAGTTTGGTCCGCGACTTTTTATGCCTGCCGATGAAGAACGAGGCCGCAACCATTCCCACCGCGAGGCCAGTGGCGGCGAGGATCTGCAGGGCCAGCGGCAGGTAGTTCCAGATGTAGGGATAGGTTGTCATTGCTCGTTGTGCGCCATCTTTGAGGGTAGAAGTGGGATGGTCAAGTGTCAAGCAAACGGAGCGAGCGATCGGCCTTCCAACTGCGGAGTTGGGAACTGCGGCCCGCGATGCAGTTCACTGGCCAGCTGCAGAGGTGAGCAGCGCCTCAACCTTGCGGTCGAGATCGCGCGCGACCTCGCCGGCGGCCGCACTTCCGTAAGGAGCGAGCTGGCTCGCCATGCGGTCATAGGAGAGATGCACGCCATCGGTGCGCTCGTCGATGAGGACGGTGACCGGAGCATAGGAACCGGCGTCGGGAACGTGCGAGGCCATGCTGCGCATGATGATGGGATTGCCTACCAGCAGGCGCACACAGCGCCGCGGCGTGGGCGACTCCTTGCCGATTACGTCGCCCAGGTTCAGCCGGAAGAACTCCATTAGGCCGGTCGGGCCAGCCAGCGGCTCGGCGATCGCCTCCATCTCCGCAACGGAAGCGGCTGCACCGAGGTTGCGCGACATCTGGCGGACGTCTGGGTGGCCGATGGCGGCCTCGATGGCTGCAAGCACATCCGCGAAGGGGCGGGACGCGATCAGGCTGAAGCGCTCAACAGAGATGGTTGTGACTGGCATAGGGATCTCCTTTGCCGATTGGATGAGGCGCCTGGAGGCGCGTTGCGCAAATTCCAGATGGCGTACCCCTCAGTGCAGCAGGCCGGTGTACCAGGCGATAAGCTCCGGCCCGCGAAGCGCGGCGAAGAGGCCGCCGGCGGCGAGGAAGCTGCCGAACGGGAGTCGTGTTTGTGAGCTGGCGCGGCGCCGTGCGAGCAGGATGGTGCCGTAGAAGCCGGCCGTGACGACTCCGATGAAGAGCGCGAAGAGCGATTCGCCGAAGCCGAGGAAGGCGGCGATCATGGCGAGGAGTTTGATGTCGCCCACGCCCATGCCGTCGCGCTTGCGGAGGGCTTTGTAGATGGCGGAGATGGTGAAGAGCAGCAGCGCTGCTCCGCAGATGGCGAGGATGCGGCCCCAGATCATGGCTTCGGTTCCGGTCATGAAGACGTTGCCCTGCGAGGCGAAGCTGCCCGGGCTGGACATGCGGAGCTGATGCGTGGTGTCGATCTTGATGTCGCCCTGGCCTGGCGCGAGGAAGAAGGCCTGCACGCAGGTGAGCACGAAGCCGATGGCGATTCCGGTGAGCGTGAAGGCATCGGGCAGGCGCTGTGTCTGCCAGTCCATGACCATGAGGCCGATGAGGAGGAAGCCGAGGATGGCGAAGGCAATAACGCCGACATATTCGATCGTGGTTGGTCCGCTTAGGCGAGAGACCTTGGCCAATTCGAGAGCGAAAACTTGATTCGCTGCCAGCGCAAACCAAATTCCGATGGCCAGCTCCACCGCTGGATAGCGCCAGGAAATGCGTGCTTCGCAATCGCGGCAGCGAGCGCGGAGCAGCAGCCAACTCAGCAGCGGGATGTTGTCATACCAGCGGATGGTGTGGCCGCAGTGCGGGCAGCGCGAGCGAGGAGAGGCGATCGATTCATGCGCCGGCAGGCGCGAGATGCAGACGTTGAGGAAACTGCCGAAGAGGAGGCCGAGGAGGAATCCGCATAGCTCGTACACAGTTGAAGTATACGTTCGCGTATGGCATGAATTTCAGAGATGACCGCAGGGGCTAAAGCCCTGCATTCCATCCCCGCGCTCTACGGCACGGCTGAAGCCATGCCCCTAAACAAAACGAAATGCGGGGATTCTTCGTCCTTCGACTTCGCTCGGGACTTAGATGACAAGTTAAAGCAGCAGTGCGAGTTACTTAGAAGTCGATATGCATGCGGACGGATTCGACGAGGACAGGGCCGCGATCCTGGTTGTAGCCGGGATGCTGGATGAACTGGCCGTCGAGGGCGTAGAAGAGGCCGCGCCAGGCGTGCATGGTGTAGTAGCCCTCGAGGATATCTTCGCGTGCATAGTTCAAATGGCCGTCACCGAGGAGAAAGCCAAGGCCGCCGAGCTTGAGGTAGTTCTGGTGGTCGCGCTTGATGGCATTGGAGACGAATGCGAGGCCGAGCTTGTCCTGAGGTCTGCGGGGGACGCCGGGCAGGCCGAAGAGGCCATTGGCAAGCGAATAGTCGCCGCCGAACTCGATGGTCTGGTCGACTTCGGTGTAGGCGTAGCTCTCGTGCTGGCCTTCATTCCAGCCGAAGCGGCCGAAAGCGCGCGCGTTGGTCGTGAGTTCCTGATCGAAGTTAAGGCCGAGGCCGTATTTGACGGCGCCGAATTTTTCGACGGTGGTGATGTCGGGCGTTGCAGTTTTGCCCGCGAGATAGTTCTGGATGGCATCACGATAGAGGCCCATGTGCGCATGGTTGGTGTAGGTGAGGAGGCGGAGGGCGCCTTTGCGGTCCGGCGACAGGACACCGGCGAGAAGGTTGTGGCGCCACTCAAGTTCGGTGTTCTGGCCACTGGCACGGCGCAGGTCCCAATCCATGTCGATGCCGTTTGCGACGGTGGGCATGAGCGCGATGCCGTAGCGCGCCGAGAAGTCTTTGTCGTCGTATTCGGCGATGGCGCCCCAGGTATAGCCGCGCGTGTCGGCTGCGTAGTCCCATGCGCCGTTGTTGTCGACGGTCCAGTTGAGGAACTGGAGATGGCTGTCTGTGCCGACGCTGTTGAGGTCAAACGTGTCCGGCATGCTCATCTTGCCG
>DATNAU010000099.1:0-38992 GCA_035572415.1 Acidobacteriaceae bacterium | reverse complement strand
GAGCTGGTTTGTATCGCGGTAGGCGGTCAGCAAAGAGATAGAAGGCCAGCCATGCGGGTGTCGTCCAGAGATACCAGGGCGTGTCGGGCTGAACGCCGAAGACAACCTCCAACAAAGCAGGCAACGCGGCGCAGAGATAGGGCAGCATGGAGCGGCCGCTCCGCTCAAGACGATAAAGCGCGAACAGCATGGCAGGCATGAGAACCGCCTCATCGGTTACCCATGCGTAGGGCGCGGCCATCACCGAGACGAGCAGCAGCAGAAGCCCCTCGCGGCGCCAGCTCCATTGCGGCGTGCGCGAAAACCATCCAATGGCCCAAAGGCATGCGGCCGTTACGGGAATGAACTGAAGCCAGACCCAGCTGCGATGGATCAGGAGACGGAAGATGAGGCTCAGGCTGGGTATCAATTCGTCTCGCAGGCCGGCCGTGGAAACCATCCGCGCATATTGCGACCAGGCGTTTGGATCGAGCAGATATGCCAATAGAAGACTGGCCGCGATAGCGGAGAACGCGCCAGCAAGGATCTTCCAGGATTTGCGCCGAAGGCACCAGAGAAGCAGAACCAGGCCGAAGGGAAGGAAGAGATGCGGTTTGGCGGAGCAGAGTACAAGAGCTGCTCCGGCCAGCCAGGGCCGCTCGATGTGGAAATAGAGGAATACAGTGAATCCGAGCAGGAGCAGAAGCCCAAGCTGGCCGGCGAGAAGACAGGCAAGGGCAGGCGGGAAGAGATAGCCGACGAGGTGCAGGCGGCCGGGCGGCCGCCCCTCCATGATCCAGGTAAGCCGGACAGAGAGAGCGAGGCACGCGAGCAGAACCAGTGACCAGCAGACAGCCGCGGCTCGCACTCCCAAAAGGCCCAGAGGAACTGCGAGAAAGAATGCGTTCGGCGCGTTGCGCATGAAGAAGGGCTGCATGCCGTGGAAGCCAGCACTTTGCTCCCAGCCCAGGATGGCTGGACCGTCGTAGGGATTTGCATGATGGACGAGCTGTTTGCCGGCGGCCCAGTAGGAGATGAAGTCGCGGTTCGCGGCGCTGGAAGCAGTTAGCGCGAAGGCAAGGATGGATACTGCCGAAAGTACGAGAAGCGTGGCGGCGAGCTTACGGGCCATATGTGAGCCTTTGTATCACTCGCCCGCAAGGGGGAAACAGGCAAAGTATGAGCGTCCGAAATTGCCGGAGCGGCTAGAATGAGAGCGTGCGCCCGTAGCTCAGCTGGATAGAGCATTTGGCTTCGAACCAAAGGGTCGGGAGTTCGAATCTCTCCGGGCGCACCATTTTTACCGCTGCAAATTTACCAGTATGCGGCGCCTTAGGGCTGGCCGTTTCCGCCGCCTGCGCCATAGATATTTCCGGTGGTGTAGCTCGCGTCGTGTGCGGCGAGCTGTACGTAGATCGACGCCGGTTCAGCAGGCTGGCCTCCGGGAAGAACTTTCGTTCAACAGGAGGCCAGCCTGCTCTGTTGCGAGCGGAGGAGCGAGGCGGAGCGGCCGCAGGTTGCCCACGGAACCGAAGCCATACTGGCTGCTCCGGTTCTGTGGGGGACGCGACAGCGTTGCTAGTAAAGCGACGCTGTCAGCGTGCTCGCCTGATGAGGGACGGCGTCGATGCGTGAGACCAGCGCATGGATGTCCATGGGGGTGGCAGAGCGCGTTTGCTCAGAGCCGTCAGCGTTGAGCAGGATGACGGCGAATTCGCCCGGTGCAACGTGGAAGCGTGCCCGCGCAAAGGCCTGATCCTCAGCCCCGGTCAGGGTGAGATGCTCGAAGGCGAAGTGCGCTGATGGATCTGACGCGATGGGTACAACGACCGTGTTGCGCATGGAGAGCTCGTAGCTGTGACGCTCCAGCAACTGCAGCTGGGTGCGGAAGGCGGCCGAATCGGCGGCGGGCGCAAAGACGATCAGTACGCGCGTGTTGGGGAGTTGGGGCAGCGGGTGCT
Source organism: Acidobacteriaceae bacterium (assembly GCA_035572415.1). GTDB lineage: Bacteria > Acidobacteriota > Terriglobia > Terriglobales > Acidobacteriaceae > Edaphobacter. The sequence goes on along the minus strand of DATNAU010000099.1, from coordinate 37,052 downwards.
GCGCGGTTGAGGATTGGGCTACAGCCTGGGAGAGAGAAGTACCTAGCAGAGAAAAAAGTACCAAAGACAGTTTGAAGCTTGACATGTGGTGCTCCCTGGGGAGTGGGGTAGCTCGCACGTGCATGAGCGTTTTTTGACTTTATGAAAACAAGCTAACCCAGACGGGGGAGCTTTGCACTACAAAAGTGTTAGGCGACACCAAGTATTTAGTAACCGATTTAGTAGCAAAAGAACAAACGAAAGGCCCTACCGCAGTGCCGGTCGGGCCTTTGTTTTTCAAGGCTTAGCGCTGAGCGTGCCTATGCCTTTTGCACTGCGCCATCGACGACCTTGACGGGGTCGAGGAAGGGCATGGCGGAGCGGAGGCCGGCGCCGACCTTTTCGATGGGATGATCGGCTTCGCTCTTGCGGATGCGAGCGAACTCCTTGCGGCCAGTCTCGTTTTCGTCAATGAATTTCTTGGCGAAGCTGCCGTCCTGGATCTCATCGAGGAGCTTGCGCATGGCCTTCTTGGTCTCGGCCGTGACGATGCGCGGGCCGGCGACATAGTCGCCCCACTCGGCGGTGTCGGAGATGGAGTGGCGCATGTAAGCGAGGCCGCCGCGATACATCAGGTCGACGATCAGTTTGAGCTCGTGGAGGACCTCGAAGTAGGCGAGCTCCGGCTGATAGCCGGCCTCGGTGAGGGTCTCAAAGCCTGCCTTGACCAGCGCGGCAGTGCCGCCGCAGAGGACGGCCTGCTCGCCGAAGAGGTCGGTCTCGGTCTCCTCGGTGAAGGTGGTTTCCAGCACGCCTGCGCGTGTGCAGCCGATGCCCTTCGCGTAGCTGAGCGCGAGTTTGAGCGCGTTGCCGCTGGCGTCCTGCTCCACGGCGACTAGCGCGGGCACGCCGCCGCCTTCCGTAAAGACCTCGCGGACGCGATGGCCGGGGGCCTTGGGCGCGACGAGCGAGACGTCGACGCCTGCGGGCGGCGTGATGGTGCGGAAGCGGATGTTGAAGCCGTGCGCGAACATCAGGGTCTTGCCGGGTGCGAGATTTGGCTCGATGTCGGCGTGGTAGACCTTGGCGGCGGTCTGGTCCGGCGTGAGGTTCATGATGACGTCAGCCCATTTGCTGACCTCGGCGACGGTACCGACGACCAACCCGGCTTTGCGCGCGCGGTCCACGTTGGGCGAGTCGGCGCGGAGGCCGACGCGCACATCGACGCCGGAGTCCTTGAGGTTGAGCGCGTGGGCGTGGCCCTGCGAGCCATAGCCGATGATGGCGACTTTCTTCGCCTGGATGAGAGAGAGGTCTGCGTCTTGGTCGTGGTAGGTCTTTGCCATGGCTTTACGATTTTCCTTTTGCTTAATGGTAGCTGAGTTGAAGGCTTTTCACCGGCATTGCGCCGTTATGAAAGGCAACCACGGATTTCACGGATACGCACGGATCAAACCCCATAAGCTTTCTATCCGTGTTCATCCGTGTGAATCCGTGGTTCGCGCTTAGGTCTCGTCTTCAGCGAATTCGCCCGGGAGGGTCTCATCGGCATTGAGGTCCGGCGGCGGGGCGAGCTGGGTCGAGGGTGCGGGACCGTTGGTGTCGTCGGCGGTGCCAAGGGCCTTGAGCACGCGCGAGGTGTGCTTGCCGCGGCGCATCGCCATGCGGCCGGTGCGCGAGATTTCGAGGATGGTGTAGCCGCTCTCGCGCAGGACTTGAATCAGCCCCTCAATTTTGCTCGAGGACCCGGTCATCTCCAGCATGATGGACTCGGGCGCGAGGTCAACGACCTTGGCCCGGAAGACGTTCGCAAGCTCGAAGATCTGCGAGCGGGAATGCAGGCCATTGGGCTCGTTTGGCCCGGCGCTCACTTTGATGAGGCAGAGCTCGCGCACGACGGCCTCGGAGCGCGAGAGCTCATCGATCTCGCTGGTGATCTCGAGCTTGTAGAGCGAGGCGCGGATGCGGTGCGCGGCGGTCTCGGGCGCCTCGCAGACGATGGTCATGCGCGAGGTGTCGGCGCGTTCGCTCTCGCCTACTGTAAGCGAGACGATGTTGAGGTTGAGGCGGCGGAAGAGCGAGGCGACGCGGGTGAGCACGCCGGGCTTGTCCTGAACGAGGGCGACGAAGGTGTGGAGCATTGTCTGAGTTTCTCGGTTCTTAGTTGTCGGTTCTCAGTTGCGGATGCTGTTACTGGTGTTGATAAGCCTACTTCGTGGCCGGGGTGTAGGGCGCTTCGGGATCCCAGAGCTGAGTGGGGTGCGGGTCGTCGGCGGTGTGGAGGATAACGCCCTTGTCCCAAGGCGGCGTGGCGTGGGTGTCGAGGGTATAGTCGGCGGCGGCGTGGTAGCTGGCGCCGCAGGGAGGGTTGCCGGGCGCGTATTTCTCCGGCGCGCATTTGCTGCCGCGGTAGATGTGGAACCAGACGGTCTTGCCGTCGGCGTCGACCTGCTTCTGCGGGATATGGATGGAGTCGAAGGAGTGGGTGCGGGCGGCATCGCGCAACTGCCAGACGAGCGAGGAGAGTTGGTCGTCGGTGGCTTTTTCGTTCACGGTGAGGGTGAAGCTTGAGTTGCCGTGGTGGAAGATTTTGAAGGCTGCAGGCGCGGCGGTGGGGCGCGCGGGATAAGTAATTGGCGGATCAACCATAGCCCCAGGGCGCGGCGCTTCAGGTGCAGGCGGCGCGGATTTGCAGCCGGCGAGAAACAGTAATGGCAGTGCGAGAGCGAGCAATTTACGCATAGTTAGCCTCGGTCATAAGCGCCGAAGGCGCGACGCTATACCAGCATGGGGCGAAGCCCCATGAACGGTATCTATTTAGACAGCGGGAGGGCTGAAGGCCCGATCTATAATCGCGGCGATGGCCCAGTCGCTGGCATTTGTTCTGGTGCACGTGATCTTCAGCACGAAGGACCGCCGGCCGGTCCTCGATGCATCGGTCCTTTTTGAACTCCACGCCTATCTTGCATCGGTTGCTCGAAACATGAAATGCGAATGCTATCGGGTCGGCGGTGTCGCCGACCACGTGCATCTGGCCGTTCGGATGTCGCGCGATGTGGATGTTGCGTCTCTCGTTCAAGAGTTGAAGACGGCATCTTCGCAGTGGCTCAAAACGAAATCGCCGGCATTGCGGAGATTCGCGTGGCAGCGCGGGTATGGAGCATTCTCCGTTGGGCCGACGGATTTGGGTGCGCTGGGTGCGTATATCGACGGTCAGGAGAGGCATCACCGGAAGGTGACGTTTCAGGATGAGTTGCGTGCGTTTTTGAAGAAGTACGGTGTCGAGTATGACGAGCGGTATCTGTGGGATTGAGATCGTGATAGGTCGGGCTTTCAGCCCTCGGACTTTTCCCGCACCTTTACCTGGGGCTTCGCCCCAGGCTGGTATAGGCCGCGCCTTCGGCGCTTTTCGCTCTTGATGCGATGGAAAGGCGAGGCGCATGGCTTACTCGTCCTCTGCGGTTTCGAGGAGGGGGTCTTTGCTGGGGCGGCGGACCATCTCGTGCAGGGCGGAGCCGGGCGCGATCATGGGGTAGACGCCGTCTTCTTTCTCGACGTGGAACTCGAGGAGGTAGGTGCGGCCGGAGGTGCGCGCGGCAGTGACGGCGGGGATCACCTCGCCACGCTGGCGGATATGCGCGCCCGGGATGCCGTGGGCGGCGGCGAGGGCGACGAAGTCAGGGCTAAGGATGGGCGAGGCGGCGTAGTTCTTCTCGTAGAAAGCTTCCTGCCACTGGCGCACCATGCCGAGGTAGCCGTTGTTGATGACGGCGACGTTGACGGCGAGCTTCTCTTGCTGCAGGGTGGAGAGCTCGGCGGCGGTCATCTGGAAGCCGCCGTCGCCGGCGATGACCCAGACGTCCTTCTCCGGGCACGCGGCCTTGGCGCCAATGGCGGCGGGCAGCGCGAAGCCCATGGTGCCGAGTCCGCCGGAGGTAATGAGCGTGCGCTCGAAGTCGTGGCGGAAGTACTGCGCCTCCCACATCTGGTGCTGGCCTACGTCGGTGCAGATGATGGTCTGGGCTAATCTTCCAGCGGATTGTGCCTCGCGCCAGATGTCGTGGATGACGTGCGCGGCGTAGAGGTGGCCGTTGTCGGGCAGGTTGATGATGTCGCGGACGGAGGAGTCGCCCTTCATCTGTTGGATTTCGCGAAGCCACGGAGTGGATGGGCGGGGCGTTGTCCGTTGTTCGTTGTTCGTTGTCCGTTGAGAGACGGGCGGCACCAGCGGCAGCAGCGTTTCGAGCACCTCCTTGAGGTCGCCGATGAGGGCGACGTCGGCGCGGACGTTCTTGTTGATCTCGGCAGGGTCGATCTCGATGTGGATCTTCTTCGCGTGCTGCGCGTACTGGGCAAGGTTGCCGGTGACGCGATCGTCGAAGCGCATGCCGAAGGCGAGCAGCAGGTCCGCGCCCTGGATGGCGTTGTTGACCCACGCCTCGCCGTGCATGCCCATCATGCCGAGCGAGAGCGGGTGCTCGGTGGGGAAGCAGCCGAGGCCAAGCAGCGTGCTGGCGACGGGGATGTGGCGGCGCTCCGCGAAGTCGAGGAGTTGCTGGCGCGCGCCGGAGTAGATGACGCCGTGGCCGGCGAGGATGACGGGCTTCTTCGCCGCGGTGATGAGGGCAACGGCGTCGCGCATCGCGTCGCTCTCGGCGCGCAGCATCGGGTGCGGACGCGCGGGCGCGGGCGCGGCGGCGTCGAAGTCGAAGAGCGCGGAGGCCTGCTGCGCGTCCTTGGTTACGTCGACGAGCACGGGGCCGGGGCGGCCCGACTGCGCGATCTGGAAGGCCTCGCGGATGGTCGGCGCGATGTCCTCGGCGCGGGTGACGAGGAAGTTGTGCTTCGTGATCGGCAGCGTGATGCCGGTGATGTCGATCTCCTGGAACGCATCGGTGCCGAGGACTTTGGAGGAGACCTGGCCGGTGATAGCGACGATGGGCACGGAGTCCAGCATGGCGGTGGCGATGCCGGTGACGAGGTTGGTGGCGCCGGGGCCGGAGGTGGCCATGCAGACGCCGACCCGGCCCGAGGCGCGCGCATAGCCGTCGGCCATGTGCGCGGCACCCTGCTCATGCCGGACGAGGATGTGATGGATGGTGGGGAACTTGCGCAGCGCGTCGTAGACCGGCAGGATGGCTCCGCCGGGATAGCCGAAGACGGTGGTGACGCCTTCGCCGGCGAGTGTGGCCCAGAGAATCTCCGAGCCGGTGAGGGTGGGGTGCGCGTTGTTAGCCATCATTTACCTCCTGCTGGTACAAGCGAACTACTTAACACCGATGACACCGATTGGATCGATCTTTCTCGTCTTGTTTCTGCTTTTGCGAATCGGTGCTTGTCGGTGTCATCGGTGTTAGGCCTTTAGGATGTCACCGCGCCGATGGAGGCCGAGGAGACGGTTGCGGAGTATTTGGCGAAGACGCCGCGGGTGAAGCGCGGGGCCGGGGCCTTGAAGTTCTTGAGCCGCGCGGCGATCTCGGCGTCGGGGACGTTGAGCGTGAGCTTGCGGTTGGGGATGTCGAAGGTGATGGTGTCGCTCTCGCGGACGGCGGCGATGGGACCGCCGAGGAAGGCCTCGGGCGCGACGTGGCCGGCCATGAGGCCGCGGGTGGCGCCGGAGAAGCGGCCGTCGGTTAATAGAGCTACGGTGTCCGAGAGCGCAGGGATGCCTTTAATGGCGGCGGTGACCGCGAGCATCTCGCGCATACCGGGGCCGCCGCGCGGGCCCTCGTAGCGGATGACGAGCACGTCGCCGGGGTTGATGCGGCCGTCTTCGACCGCCTTGTGGCAGTCCTCTTCGTTCTCAAAGACGCGGGCGGTGCCGGTGTGCGTAAGGCGCTCGTGGCCTGCGACCTTGATGACGCAGCCGTCGGGCGCGAGGTTGCCGCGCAGGATGACGAGGCCGCCAGTCTTCTTGAGCGGCTTGTCCCACGTGTAGATGACGGGCTGGCCGGGCGTCTCGACGGCAAGGGCGGCCTCTTCATGCAGCGTCTTGCCGGAGACGGTGGGGCCGTCTGTTAGTAGACCGCGTTCTTTGAGGCGCGACGCGAGCACGCGCGACCCGCCGGCGTCCTGGTAGTCCTTGGCGGCGTACTTGCCGCCGGGCGAGAGGTCGCAGATGAAGGGGGTGCGCTCGGAGATCTGGTCGAAGTCCTCCATGGTGATGGGGATCTGGAACTCATGTGCAATCGCGATGAGGTGCAGCACGGCGTTGGTCGAGCCGCCGGAGGCGCAGACGGCGGCGATGGCATTCTCCAGAGATTTGCGGGTAATGATCTGCGACGGCTTAACGCCTTTGCGGGCGAGTTCCATCACCATGCGGCCGGCCTCGCGCGAGGCCTCGTGTTTTTCCGCGGACATGGCGGGGACGCCGGAGATCATCATCGGCGAGATGCCCAGGAACTCTCCGGCCATGGCCATGGTGTTCGCGGTGAACTGGCCACCGCAGGCGCCGGGGCCGGGGCAGGCCGAGGCTTCGAGCTGCTCGAGTTGCTCGTCGTTAATTTTTCCTGCCGCGTGCGCACCCATGCCCTCAAAGACCTGAAGGATGGTGATCTCTTTGGAAGAGCCGTCAGGCTGGGGCAGAAATCCGGGAGCGATGCTGCCGCCGTAGAGCATGAGGCCGGGGATGTCCAGCCGGCAGAGCGCCATGACGGAGGCGGGCATGTTCTTGTCGCAGCCGGCGATGCAGAGCAGGCCGTCGAAGCTGTTGCCGCGGGCAACGAGTTCGATCGAGTCTGCGATGACCTCGCGCGAGATCAGCGAGGCCTTCATGCCCTGCGTGCCCATGGTGATGCCGTCGGAGATGGTGACGGTGTTGAACTCCATGGGCGTGCCGCCGGCCTCGCGGATGCCCTGCTTGACGGCCTCGGCCACCTGGCGCAGATGGAAGTTGCAGGGGCCGATCTCGGTCCAGGTATTGGCGATGCCGATGATGGGCTTGTGCAGATCGTCCTTGGAAAAGCCGACGGAGCGGAGATAGCTGCGCGCGGCGGCGCGGTCCGGGCCTTCGGTAAGGACGATGGAGTTCTTCTTTGCGGGATCGAGTGGCATCTACTCCTCTTTCAGAAAAGGCTTAACACCGAGGACACCGATTGGACCGATTTTCTTGATATGTCTTTTCACCGTTCAAAATCGGTGCTTCTATCGGTGCTTTTCGGTGTTAAGCATTTGTTGTTTCCAGCTTGGGCGTGGATCAGAATTCCTTGTTGTGGGCGGACTCGAATGCGTCGAGTTCGGCGGAGTGGCGCAGGGTGAGGCCGATGTCATCGAGGCCGTTCAGCAGGCAGTACTTGCGGAAGGGATCGATGTCGAAGTGGGCGGAGAAGCCTGACGTGTCGGTGACGGTCTGGGCTTTGAGCGAGATGGTGATCTTGTGCTGCGGGTTGGCGGTGACGCGGGCGAGTAGCGTGGCGACGTCTTCTTCCGACAAGCGGACGAGGATGATGCCGTTCTTGCCGGCGTTGGAGAAGAAGATGTCGGCGAAGGTGGGCGCGATGACGGCGCGGAAGCCGTACTGGAAGATGGCCCAGGCGGCGTGCTCGCGCGACGACCCGCAGCCGAAGTTCTTCTCGGCGATCAGGATTTCGGCGCCCTTATAGGCCGGGTTGTTGAGCACGAAGGAAGGATCGGGCTTGCCGGCGTCGGTGCCTTCCTGAATGCGGCGCCAGTCGTAAAAGAGGAAGTCGCCATATCCACTCCTCTCAATGCGCTTGAGGAACTGCTTGGGGATGATCTGGTCCGTGTCGATGTTGGGCAGCGGCAGCGGCACGGCGGTGGAGGTGAGTTTGTTGATGGGTTCCATTTGGTTCCTCGTTATTGTGTGTACTCAATCTTGAAAGGGCTGCGCACTACAGTTTTGACCGTAATGTTCTCAGCCTTGCATTCGGGGCATGAGATCAGAAGATGACTCCAGTCTCGCCACGAGATATTGATCTTCGGACGACCATGGTAGTAGGCGAAAACTACTCCATCGCTGTTTGGAAAGGGGTTGTTTTCGAGGTCAACCAGACGTACTGCGGTGATCCAACCGACAGTTGCGCCACAATCCTTGGTAATAACTTGCGCGTTGAACCCTGAGAAATTGTTCTTGCCGTTTTCAGGATTAGGTTGCGTCGAAACCACGTTAGTTCCACAGTGATCTCCCGCGGGATTGCAGCCGACCAGTCCCGCACCCATAGCGAGCGGGCAAGCAAACAACAAACCGGAGATGAGATTAGCTTTCAACTCTTATTTTCCGTTCCAACTGCGGATGTCGGTGAAGTGGCCGGTGATGGCGGCGGCGGCGGCCATCTGCGGGCTGACCAGGTGGGTGCGTCCGCCGCGGCCCTGTCGCCCCTCGAAGTTGCGGTTGGAGGTGCTTGCGCAGCGCTCGCCGGGCTGCAGGATGTCGGGGTTCATGCCGAGACACATGGAGCAGCCGGGCTCACGCCACTCAAAGCCGGCGGACTTGAAGACCTGGTCGAGACCTTCCTCTTCAGCCTGGCGCTTGACTGCCTGCGAGCCGGGTACGACCATGGCGCGGATCTTCGTCGCGACGTGGTGGCCTTTCACGATGGCGGCGGCGGCACGCAGGTCCTCAATGCGACCGTTGGTGCACGAGCCGAGGAAGACGGTGTCGATCTTGATCTCGTTGATCGGCGTGCCAGGCTTCAACCCCATGTACTCATAGGCGCGTTCGAAGGATTTGCGATCGGCTTCGGTGGCTGCGTCGGCGAGCGTTGGGACGGAGCCGGCGATGGTCGTGGTCATGCCGGGCGAGGTGCCCCAGGTGACGGCGGGCGCAAGCGTCGCCGCGTCGATGATGAGTTCGCGGTCGAACTTCGCGCCGGGATCGGAGGGCAGGGTGCGCCAGTGCGCGACGGCCTCCTCCCACTGGGCGCCCTTGGGTGCGAAGCGGCGGCCCTTGAGGTAGGCGAAGGTGGTCTCGTCCGGCGCGATCATGCCGGCGCGTGCGCCTGCCTCAATGGACATGTTGCAGATGGTCATGCGGCCTTCCATCGAGAGCGCGCGCATGGCGGACCCGGCGTACTCGATCACATAACCCGTCGCACCGTCGGTCCCGATCCTGCCGATGATGTCGAGGATGATGTCCTTCGCCGTGACGCCGAAGGGCAGCTCGCCTTCGACGGCGATGCGGAAGGTCTTGGGCTTCGACTGCGGCAGCGTCTGCGTGGCCATCACGTGCTCGACCTCGGAGGTGCCGATGCCGAATGCGAGCGCGCCGAACGCCCCGTGGGTCGAGGTGTGTGAGTCGCCGCAGACGATGGTCATGCCAGGCTTGGTCGCGGCCAGCTCCGGTCCGATCATATGCACGATGCCCTGGTCGCGGTCCTGCACGTCGAAGAACTGGATGCCGAACTCTGCGCAGTTCTTGCGCAGCGCGTTCACCTGCGCGGCGGAAATCTGGTCGGCGATCACGAGGCGGTCCTGCGCGCTGGTGGTGGGCACGTTGTGGTCCACCGTGGCGATGTGGCGCGCGGGATTGCGCAGCTTGCGGCCGGCCATGCGCAGGCCATCGAAGGCTTGGGGCGAGGTGACCTCATGCACAAGTTGGAGGTCGATGTAGAGGATCGCCGGTTCGCCTTTGGGTTCGGCGACCAAGTGCGAGTCCCAGACTTTTTCAAACAGAGTTTTTGGTGTTGCGGTCATTGCTTGGCTCCGGTGCGGGTTCGTTGAGTGAAGAGATTTGAGTAGGTAATGTCTGACTGGCCGCCATCAGGCTGCACGATGGTGACGAGAGCGATGTCTTGCTTGTAGCCGTTGGCTTCATTGACTAGGTGCCAGCGCTTCAGGCTTGAAAGGAATTCCGTAGGCAGCGCACTCACTGGCCTATGGTTGTTGCTGACGAAGAGCCAAAGGTGAAACTGGTCTTCGTAGATGTGCTTGGCGTAGTCCGCGCTATCGATTGGGTCCGTGGCTGCGAAAATTAGCGAAGCGGGTTTCGTGCCAGTGTCGATCCAGAGCATGCCGCGCAGGATGTCGCAGGTGTGTGGCACGCAGCCATCGGCTGTGACATAGCGGCCGTCATCGAGGATGGCGTTCCCAGGAACACCGATGAAGTACGAAACCAAATCGGCGACCGGCATGAAGTTGTGTGTCTCGCTGAAGAACCATTCCTTCTGATGGAGCGAAGACTGCAAGAGAGGGTGCAAGCGCCGATCCGTGCTGATCCTGTTTTCATTGCCTACGCCGTGCAAAGGACAGGGGGTTGTATCGCATGGCGCGGCAAAGGACCTCATCCACGCTGTATCGCCTTGTGATGAACTCGCGTGCGTCTGCGCGCCCGCGAAGAGTGCGGGAGCGAGAGCGATGGCAGCGGCGATGGAATAGAGCAAGTTCATGGCGATCAGTTGCGAGGCTTCAGAATCGGTGTCGAATCGTCGGTGGCGGGTTTTGCGTTGTTGTCAGGCGATGTTGGCCCGTTGCCGGTGGGCACGGCATGCATCACGGGCGCGATGCCGAGAGCTGAGGGGGGAACCTCGTGCTCCGCGCCGTCGGGATCGACGATGACGGCGTGCGTGATGCGCTGAACGATCTTCGAGCCGGCGAGCGGCTCGGCGGCCCAGCGGCCGATGTCTTTGGTGAGTGCAGGCGGCAGATGCAGGTCTGCTGTAGAAGATGCAGCGGCAGTTGGGTTGGATGCGGCGGCATTCTTCGGCCCGGACCGCACGGTGTCAGGCAGCAGCGGATCGTTGGAGAAACAGTAGACGGTATACTCGGCTTCCGGATCGCTGGTGGGCGCGCCCTGCTTGGTCCAGTCGATGGCGCAGAAGACCACGAGATGGTGCGAGCCATTGAGGTCTACCCAGAGCAGGCCGCGGTCCGGGCAGAAGTGCACGGTGCAGCCGGAGATGGAGAGATAGCGGTTGTCGTCGGCGAGGACCTTGTCGGGGACGGTGAGGTGATCGAGCGCGGTGTTCGCGAGCGAACGCCAGCGGCCGGCGATGGGCTGTCCCCAGAAGTGCTGCGGCGCGGTGAGGAACTGTTCGAGGAAGGGCTTGAAGCGGAGATCCTGCGCAAGCTCGTTCTCGCGGCCGGCGGGATGTGTGTCGTCCGGCGTGTACTGCCACATCCACTCCACGTCCTCGCGCATCTTGGGCGGCTTGGCGTGGGCGAACGTGGGCGGTATCGCCAGCGCAAGAATCGCAAAAGAGTTAACACCGATGGCACCGATTGAACCGATAGAGCGCGTAAAGGATCGTGCGATCGCATCACTCATTCTTCTCGAATTGCTTTCGATCGGTTTCATCGGTGTCATCCGTGTTAAGCAGTTGTTGTTTGCGAAGAACTACACAGCGTGCATGGCCTGGCGCTGGTCGATGGATTCGGCGAGGGCCTGGTGGACGAGCTTGCCCATCTCCGTTGTCGAGACGAGGTGTTGCGAAGACGAGCCGCCGCGTGCGATGTCCGCGGTGCGGTGACCGTCGGCGAGAACTTTGGCAACGGCCTTTTCGATGGCTGCGGCATCCTGCTCAAGCCCGGCAGAGTGACGCAAAACCATGGCGGCGGTGAGGATCGCGCCGAGCGGGTTGGCTTTGCCCTGGCCGGCGATGTCGGGCGCGGAGCCGTGCACGGGCTCATACAGGTTCACCTTGCCGCCGATGGTGGCCGAGGGCAGCATGCCGAGCGAGCCGGTGATGACGGCCGCCTCGTCGGAGAGGATGTCGCCGAACAGGTTCTCCGTGAGCACCACGTCGAAGTTGCGCGGGATGTTCATCAGGTGCATGGCCATGGAGTCGACGAGCTGGTGCTCGAGTGTGACGTCGGGATAGTCCTTCGCGACGTCGGTCACGGCAGCACGCCAGAGCTGCGACACCTCCAGCACATTGGCCTTGTCCACGGAGGTGAGCTTCTTGCGGCGCTTCTGCGCAAGCTCAAAAGCGATCCGAGCCACACGCACCACCTCGCCGCGCGTGTAGACCATGGTGTTGTGTGCGCGCTGGGCTTCCTTGTCCCAGGCGCGGGGCTGACCGAAGTAGAGGCCGCCGAGCAGCTCGCGCACGAAGAGGATGTCGGCACCGTCAGTGACCTCAGGGCGCAAAGGTGAGTTGCCGCTGAGCGCCGGGTAGGCGATCGACGGGCGCAGGTTGGCGTAGCCGCCCAGCGCGGCGCGGATCTGCAGCAGCCCGGCTTCGGGGCGCTTGTCCGGCGGCAGGGCGTTGAACTTGTTGTCGCCCACTGCGCCCATCAGCACAGCGTCGGATTCGAGCGAAGCCTCGAGGGTCTCGGTAGGTAGCGGAGAGCCGGTCTTGTCGATGGCGATGCCGCCGACCAGCAGGGGCGTGAAGGTGAAGTCGTGCCCGCCGAACTCGGCGACAGCTTTCAGGATGTTGACGGCCTCGTGGGTGACCTCGGGGCCGATGCCGTCACCGGCGAGGATGGCGATCTTCAGTTTCATTCATTCACTCCAAGGGCTAAAGGCTTAACACCGACGAGCACCGATTGAACCGATAAAAACGGGATTAATAATCGAGCTTCGCTAATTCTTTTATTACTGATGATCGGTGCTTCAGTCGGTGTGTATCGGTGTTAAGTTTTGTCTTCACGCTGTTGCCGTCGTTGCAGACCGCTCGGCCTGTACGAGGGCGATGAGGTCCTGGTCATAGATGGTCTTCTTGCGGTCGGCGAGATCGGTGAAGCGGTGATAGACCGCGTCGAGCTCGGGCTTCGAAAGGTTCTGGCCAAGTTCGTGGAGACGATGTTCCAGAGCACGGCGGCCGGAGTGTTTGCCGAGGACGAGCGAGTTGTGCGGGACGCCGACGGAGGCTGGCGTCATGATCTCGTAGGTGAGCGGGTTGACCATCACGCCATGCTGGTGGATGCCGGCGGCGTGGGCGAAGGCGTTGGCCCCGACGATGGCCTTGTTGGGCGCCGCGCCGAAGCTGATGCACTCGGTCAGCATCTGGCTCGTCGGATAAAGCTTGTTCATCACGATGTTGTGCTTGTAGGGCAGGTTCTCCGGCGAGTGGCGGACGGTGAAGATGGCGGCGAGTTCTTCGAGCGATGCGTTGCCTGCGCGTTCGCCAATGCCATTGATGGCACACTCCACTTGTCTCACGCCCGCTTGTACCGAGGCGAGCGTGTTGGCGACGGCGAGGCCGAGGTCGTCATGGCAGTGCGCGGAGAGCGTGATCTTCTCAATGCCCGGTACGCGCGCGCGCACGTCGAGGAACATCTGCGCGTAGTCCTGGGGCAGGCAGTAGCCGACCGTGTCGGGCAGGTTGAGCGTGGTGGCGCCGGCCTGGATGGCGACCTCGCACACCTTAATTAAGAAATCGCGGTCGGTGCGGGTGGCGTCCTCGGGGGAGAACTCGATGTTGTCGCAGTAGGAGCGGGCGAGGGCGACCATCTCGGCGATCTGGTCGAGGGCCTGCTGCCGGGTGATGCGGAGCTTGGCGGCGAGGTGCAGGTCCGAGGTGGAGAGAAAGGTATGGATGCGGGCGCGCGAAGCGGGCTCAATGGACTTCGCGGCGGCCTCGATGTCCTCGCGCTTGCAGCGGGCGAGCGAGGCGATGATGGGGCCAGAGCGATCTTTTCCGATCGCTCGCGCAATCGTCCGGATGGACTCCAGGTCGCCGTCGGAGGCGATGGCGAAGCCGGCCTCGAGGATGTCCACGCCGAGCGCGGCAAGCTGGTGGGCCAGGCGCAGCTTCTCATCGGCATGCATGGTGCAGCCGGGGGACTGCTCGCCGTCGCGCAGGGTGGTATCGAAGAAGTAGATGCGCTCGGAATTGTGCGGCGCGGCGCCATTGGCCTGCGGCGAATTGGAGACGTCGGCTGGAGACATAGGTTCGGCCTCGGCTGGTATTGCTACTAGCTGTTCCTAGAATAATGCAGGCTTATGGTAGGCTGCACGGGTATCAGTATTATGAATGATGGTATATGAAGCCAGTTATCCGGAGTTCGTCCGCGATCCTGATGGCACGTACTCAGTCTTCCGCGGCGGAGAGCTTCTGCGCGATTCAATCCCAGAGGGGTGGTTTGCGGAGACAATCTGCGTGACCTGGGGCTTCTGCGGGTCGGAGTTTGTCGAAATCAATCGACAGATCGAAAGCACCGGGCGCGCGCCACGATGAGGCTTTGAGGCAAGTTTATGGACCTCTTTCAACTGGAGATGTTTCTGGCGGTGGCGGAGGAGCGGAGCTTCTCGCGCGCGGCCACGCGGCTGCATCGCACTCAGCCTGCCGTAAGCCAGGCCATCGCGAAGCTGGAAGGCGAGCTGGGGGAGACGCTGTTCGAACGGTCGTCGCGAGACGGCACGCTGACCGACGCCGGCGAGGTGCTGAAGGAGTACGCGACCAAGCTGCTGAATCTGCGTGCGGAGTCCCGCGACGCATTGGCCGAGCTTCGCGCGTTGCATCGCGGGCGGCTAAACCTTGCGGCGAACGAATACACCTGCTTATATCTGTTGCCCATGCTGGATGAGTTCCGGCGGCAGAACCCGCGCATCAAGGTGACGGTGCGGCGGGCTTTAGCCAGCAATATTCCTGACGACGTGCTGATGCACTCGGTCGAAATTGGCGTGCTCAGCTTCCGCCCCGACGATCCGCAGATCCGCTCGATTGCCGTCTATCGCGATGAACTGGATTTTGTGGTGCATCCGCAGAGCCCGCTGGCGAGGCAGAAAGAGGTTTCCATCCGCGAGCTGGGCGCGCAAAACTTCATCGCGCACAATATCTCCACGCCGCAGCGGCAGAAGGTGATTGAGGCCTTTGAGAGAAACCGGACACCCCTGCGGATCGCCGTGGAGCTGCCGTCGCTGGAGGCGATCAAACGATTTGTGGAGGCGGGCAACGGCGTGGCTCTGGTGCCGGGGCTGGCGGTCGCGCCGGAGATTCACTCGGGCGCGCTGGTGCGGGTGCGGATCAAGGAGCTGCAACTGGAGCGGCGGCTGCGGCTGGTCTATCGCCGACAGGCGAGCCTGAGTCATGCGGCGCGGTCGTTCCTTAAGATCGTGGAGGCATACGCGGTGCAGCACGGCGATCCCTATTGTTTTCAGCAGGAGCGGTGAGAGCGGGGAACAGAGAACAGGGACGGTCGGCGTGGCCAGTGATCGCTTACTCGGGAGTGTGCAAAATCTGCACTGAAAATAATTTCAACGATCTAAACAATTTCGGGCCAGGCATCGTCTGTAGCTGGTAGATTTACTCGCCGGTGCAACAAGGCCGGCAATCGACACTGGAGAACACCGATGAATACGAAGTTGACTCGCAGGTTTGTCGCGGCCTTTGGCGCCGTGGCAGTATGTGGCGCCGCGCTGTGTACGGTGCCGATGATGGCGCAGGGCGGTGGCGGCGGAATGCGCATGACCTCAGACCAGCGCGTGGAACGCCTGGACGCGGCCGTTACACTGACCGCTGACCAGAAGACCAAGGTCAAGGCCATCTACGACGCGGACCAGAAGAAGATGGAAGATATGCGCACCGCGCAGGATCCCGACATGATGACCAAGATGCGGGCGATGCGCGAGGACGAGAACAAGCAGATTCGCGCGCTCCTGACGCCGGAGCAGCAGACCAAGTTCGACGCGATGCCGCAGGGCCGTGGCCGTGGCGGCATGGGCGGCGGTGGTAATGCCGGCGGCGGCGCGCCTCCGCAGCAGTAGTCTTCCTGCAAGTTACGGTTCAGAAACAGGCCGGGGTGCCGATGCACTCCGGCCTTTCTGCGTCTGGCCACATTTTTGCGGCTTCCATCGCACCGGCCGGCGCGTCTCTCAAGTGCAACATCATGTCCTGCCAGTTGCTTCTCGCCCGTGTCCTCCCCACGCGGGCGCGCAGCGGGTACAATGTTGGGAGCGATCGCAAGGTTGGATTTTGGCCGTGGGCGTGAGCCCATTCGAGCGCCGGAGTGCTCATTTTCCGAGGGCTTTTCGGAAGGATATGGTCGCGAGCTACCGAAGAGGGAATAACGAAGAATGAAGAAGACGATGTTGTTGTTGGGCGTGCTGATGCTCTCGGCCGCTGCAGCGTATGCGCAGGAGAGCCGTCAGGACGTAAGCCTCAGCGGCACCGCAATCCTAGGCCCCACAATCCATGGCGCGGACAACGTGCAGCAGAGCATGACCGGAGCCGCGGGCGCACTGCTCAGCTACCGGTATATGTTGACCCCGCGCAGCGCGTTGGAGATGAACTACAGCTGGGGGCAGGACCAGCAGAAGTATTTCGTGAACAACTTCTCCTACCGCATCCACTCCCGCCAGCAGGAGATCAGTGCCGCCTACGTCTACAGCATGACGTTCAAGCGCTATAACCCGTTTGCGGAGCTTGGCGTCGGCACCATGATCTTCACGCCGATTCTGGACAACAAAACCCTGCAGCTGAACACGAAGAGTGTCAAAGGCGTAGGCGGCCTGGGCGGGGCAGGCCTGGCGTATGAACTGAGCCCCAGCTGGGACATCCGTATGGAGTATCGCGCGTTCCTCACCAAGACGCCGAGCTTTGGACAGGACAACCTGAAGACCAACCGATATGAGATCATCTCGATGCCATCGGTCGGCGTGGCGTTCCACTTCTAAGCAGGTAGGAGTTTCAGCGGAAACGGCGGACGCTCATTGGGCGTCCGGTTTCTTTTAACCGGCTTTCGGCCTAAGTTCCTGTCAGCGGCTGCTGGGCGGGTGGCGCTGTCGGGTCGGCCGAGCTGGGGCCGCTGTGCTTCATCAGCAGCATATTCGCCGGATCGGTGCCTAACGGGATCCCGTTCTGTTCAAACGCCTGGAGGATGCGGCGGCGCAGTTCGCGCATCAGCGCATCTTTGCGGCTGATGCGGACGCGAATGGTGACGGGATACGTGACCACCCGGCCGCTGATCGCATCGACGCCCGGCACGTCGGGATCGGCGACCGCCGAATCTTTGAACCGCGGATCATTGCGCACAGCCAGCGCGGTTTCGCGCAGCACGCGGAGGACTTTATCGGGATCGGCGGTAGCGTCCACGGTGAGGTTGAGAGTGCCAACGGCGTAATCGCGAGAGAGATTGGAAACGGTGGCGATCTGTGAGTTAGGGATGAAGTAGAGGCTGCCGTTGGCATCGCGCAGTGTGGTGAGCCTAAGTGAGAGGTTCTCGACGGTGCCGGTGAGCGAAGCGAGAGTCACGGTATCGCCGACATTGAACTGGTTCTCAATGAGAATGAAGATGCCGTTGATGACGTCCTTGAAGAGTGACTGCGCGCCAAGACCCACGCCGACGCTGACGAGGCCGGCGGCGCCGAGCAGGGAAGTGGTGGAAATGCCAAGGATCGACAGAACGTGCAGGATGACAATAAAGCCGACCACGCCGTAGGCTGTCGCGCGCAGGACAGCGGCAACCGTGCGGAGCTCAGAGGCACGCTGGTGCGCGGTTGTGGCGTGGCGGTCGGCAATCCGGCGCATGCGTCCGACAAAGAAGAGCACGATGCGGAGGACGATTGCCCAGAAGATGAGGATGAAGATGAGCTTAGGCAGGTCCTTGTGGACGAACACCAGCAGATCGTGGTGCCAGTCCAGCACGATGTCGCGAAAGCTGCTGTAACCGTCGACGTAAGGAACAGCTTGCGCGGGTGCTGCGAAAAGGAACATGATATTGGCTATCTCCGCGGCCAGTTCGCCGGTACGGGCATCTCTGAAGAGTATCTCCCCCGCACTGGTTTGGGTACAGAGAGGGATCGTCGAAACAGGGAACGGCGGCGCGGCGCCCCGGTTCCAGCAAGCGCGGGCGAAGGAGGAATGCGATGAGGCTGCTTCGTGGGTTGGCAGTGTTGAGCATGGTGGCAGGTGTGGCGCTGTCTTCAGGAGCGGCGCGCGCGCAGGGCGTTGGTACCCGCGGGACTACCTCTAACAACTCGGGTAACGACGGTTCGGGGAACAACGGTACTGTCAACCCCGTGATGCATCGGCCGAGCGCAAATGGGAATGGCGGCTATGGAGCAGGATCGAGTGGCGGCTACGGTGCGAACCAGAATGGCGGCTATGGGTCCGGCCAGGGAGGTAGCAGTACCGGAACGGGAGGAACCCACAGCGGCATGGGGCCGAACTCAACCTCGGGAGTCCCTGATCTGTCAACGTCCGATGTGCCGCTGAACCAGCAGCAGTTGGAAGAGCAGCAGGCGAAGGCTCGCAATACGGAACGGCAAAAGGAGCTAGTGGCAGAGACCGAGAAGCTGGTGGCGCTGGCGAATGAACTGCAAGCAGATGTGGCCAAATCTACCAAGGACACGCTGTCGCTCGATGTGATCCGCAAGGCAGACGAGATCGACAAGCTGGCGCGGAATGTTCGCGAAAAGATGAAAAACGCGAACTGAGGCGAATTGCTGTGGGTTACGTGCCGGTTTAGTTCTGGATGCGCCGGAGGGAGCCGCGATGAGGTGGTTTCGCAGCGCCAGCAAGTGGATTCTGCGGGCTGCGGGTGCGTGGGCGTTGTCATGCGGGGCGTTCGCCCAGGCTCCTGGGCCGTCGTGGAGCCCACCGGACATCGCCAATCTCGGGATGCCGCCACATCGGCATATCAATCGTGCGCAGGCCCGGGCGCGGAACGCGGAGCGGCAGAAGCAGTTGGTGGCGGACACGCAGAGACTGTTGGAGCTTGCAAATGAACTGCAAGCCGATGCGGGGCAGCCAGACAAGGACCTGTCCATGGATATGATTCGCAAAGCAGATGAAATTCAGAAGCTGGCGAAGAGTGTGCGCGACAAGATGAGGGATGCAAGCTGAGGATGAGTTGGCAGTTTCTGATTCTCGGTTCTCAGCTGCGTCCGGCCAGACGGCTCTCCCTCACGGAATCAATGTCGCAATGTTCAGCAGCGGGGCGTCCGGAAGCGATACGGTGGGGGTAGC
Source organism: Acidobacteriaceae bacterium (assembly GCA_035572415.1). Lineage (GTDB taxonomy): Bacteria > Acidobacteriota > Terriglobia > Terriglobales > Acidobacteriaceae > Edaphobacter. Next base: position 18,264 of record DATNAU010000099.1, on the reverse strand, counting down.
TGCGCTGCGCAGAGCAGCCGTGACCTCGTCTGCGCTCCAGTTAGGATGTGCGGCGCGGACCAATGCTGCCGCGCCCGAGACGAGGGCGGCAGAGGCGCTGGTTCCCATGGCCTGCACGTAAGCAGCGTGCCCGAGATTGAAGCATCCGAAGCTGTGCGCGGAATCCGACGGCAGTCCGTCTGCCGTGTTGGCCACGCCTGAGCTGCATGCGCCACGAATCCATCCGGAGAGGGCGGTGTCTGTCGCTGCTGAGGAACCCGCAGGATAGCTGCCGCCGGGAGCTGCAATCGCGTGGAGCGCCGCGCCGAAGTTCGAATAATAGGGCAAGGTGACGGGGCCGGACGCGCAGATCGCACCGGGATTGAGATCCTCGGCGCACGCAGGGTTAGTGGACGCGACCACGGCGAGCACGCCGCGCGATTGTGCAGGAAGTTCGATATAGCGCGGATTGGAAAGCTCGACGCCGTCATTACCCGCGGAGGCAATGACCACTGCGCCCGCTTGCGTGGCAGCGTATGTCGCCTGGTTGAAGAGCGCCTGAAGTCCTGCGCCTTCGCCGGTATTCAAGTCGACCAGCGTGCCGAGCGAGAGGTTGATGACATCCGCATGCTGTGCGATGGCATCGTCCATGCCCTGGAGCACCCAGGAGAGCAGGCCGCCCGCCTGCCCGGTTTTGCATTGGGTCGCAATATCCGGCGAGGTCGAGGATGGATCGGGCAGGCGTTCAATGACCTTGATATTGAGAATGGTCGCTGCAGGCGCGACGCCGATTGTGAGTCCGGTGTCCGGACCTGCAGCCGCTGCGGCGAGCGAGGCGACCCAGGTTCCGTGGCCCTGCTGGTCGTCGGGGCTGCCGGTGTCGCATGGACTCGGCAGACCCGTATTCGGCGTCTGGTCGATTTCGGACAGATTGAACGCAAGATTGGGTGCGATGTCGGGATGGCTGGCATCGACCCCGGAGTCCAGAATGGCGATGCGCACGCCCGAGCCGCGCGTGATGTCCCACGGCCCTTGAGCAGGTCCCCCCGCAACATTGGCACCATAGCCGCCGGATTGAACGACGGCCCAGTTCTGTGGCGATGCAGTGTAGTAGGTGTCATAGGGATTCGCCGCAGGAGCCGCGGAGAGCGCGGGCCGCACCGTGACCGAATGCGCAGAGACGATGCGGTCATGCACGACGATAGCGACATTGGGCTGTGCGGCGAGATTTGCGAGCGCTGCGGCATCGTCCAAGCCGGGATCGGATTGGACGACAGCGATATTCGAGCTCGAATAGCGATGCAGGACGTGTGTACTGCCGATACGCGCGTATGCCTGCGCCACGCCGGACAGCGCGCCGTTGCGAAAGGCAACAAGGTACCGGTGGGGCACAATTGCGCCAACTGGGCTGGACGCTTGCTGCGCGTGAGCGCGGGCGATCCCGAAGGATGCGCCGACGGCAAGCGCCAACGCTAACGCCAAATGTTGTGAGCGGAACTGCATCTGTAGCATCTATCGGCAGAAGCGGCAGGCACGGTACAACGGTGCGGCGCGGGGAACGTTACGGAGGTGATGGACGCGATGGCCCAAATATAAGAGAGACCTAAGAATTGGCCAGTGTGTGTGTTCGAGTAGACTTTCTGCCAAGAAAGAATCGTACGAGGAGAGAGCATGAAGGCAGGAAAGATATACGGAGTCTTACTGGCAGGCGCCGTGGGATGCTTTGCGCCGATGGGCGCAGCGGCTCAAAGCGGAGCTGGGGTGCAGGGCGCGCCGGCCGGCGGAGGGATTACCGTCTGGAAGAATGGGGTGCCTCCGGGCGGGATCACGCAGAAGGCCGATTTCGGCGACCACCTGCTGGAGATCTCGCACCGCGACGCGAACGGCCGCGCGGAGTTGCACAAGGTGAAGGCCGACGTCATGGTGATCCAGGCCGGCCACGCAACGCTGTTGACCGGCGGTGAGGTCATCGACCCCAAGGACACAGGGCCAAATGAGATTCAGGGATCGGGAATCAAAGGCGGGGTGAAGCACGAGGTGGGGCCTGGCGACATCATCGAGGTCCCTGCAGGCGTGCCCCACCAGTTCCTTCTCGAGCCGGGCACGCAGATCACGTACCTCGTGGTGAAGGTCGTGAAGAAATAGCAAAGCCGGGCGGGTCCCTGCCCCCCGGCATTTGCTTCAATGCATCTCATCGGCGCTTGGGCCGTAGATCGCAGGAACCGATGCTTCCTTGAGGCGCAGATAAACCGTAAGCTGTCCGCGATGGTGCGCGAGATGGCTGAGCACCCCGTCGGCGATCATGGTGTACCGCGGGCCTTCGTTGAGAACCTGGTCGCCGGCCTTGAGCTGCCAGTTTGTGTTCAGGTGCGCTTCATTGGTCTTTTCGAGCGAACGGCGCGCCTGTGCCAGAGCTTCGTCAAGAGCCGCCAGCAACTCCGCCCGCGAACCGAGCGGCCTGGTCCGGAAGGTCGGATCGCTGAGGTCAAGTGCGTCGCGGTCGATCATCAGCGCCGGCCAGCCCGGCATGGTGGCCACGAGAGCCGCGAGATAGCCCAGCTCCATCGAGCGGGCATGCGGTTTCCAGCTGTTCTGGCCTTCGGGGAGGCGTTCGATCACTTTGCGGGAGGCGGCGGCCTCGCGCTCCAACTACTCCAGGAAATAGTTCTTCAGCAACATGGGATAGCTCCTCTGCGTCGATTTGGAAACCTCTGGCGTCAATAGGAGCACTCTAAGATTGCATATATGACAGCTTGTGTCATATATAAATAAGAAACTGAAACTGTGATGAGCACGAGGTCAAGGCAATGAAGTCCACCCGGTTGCTTTCGGCTCTGATGCTGCTGCAGGCGCACGGCCGGCTCAGCACTCGCGAACTGGCGAGGCGCCTGGAGATATCCGGCCGCACGGCTCACCGCGACATGGAGGCGCTGAGCGAGGCCGGCGTGCCGGTGTACGCATTGCGTGGCGTGCAGGGGGGCTGGGAACTGGCGAAGGGCTGGCGCACCAAAGTCCCAGGGCTGGATGAAGCAGAGTTACGCGCCCTGCTGATGGCGCAGCCAAGTGCGCTGGGCGATCCCCGGCTGGCCGCGGCGGCAGAGCGGGCTTTCGGCAAGCTGATGGCGGCATTGCCGAGCGGCCTGCGGGACCAGGCCGCCTCGATCCGCGCGCAGGTGCATATCGATCCCACAGGTTGGCGGCCTTCGGCGGAAGATATCTCGATGCTGCCGGTCGTGCAGGACGCGGTCGCGCGTGGCGTCAAGCTGACCTTTGAATATTGCAAGCGCGACGGCGAGACAGCGCCCCGCACCGTGGAGCCGCTGGGCGTAGTGTGCAAACAGACCGTGTGGTATCTGGTGGCGCGCGCGCCGGCAGGCATGCGGACGTACCGGGTTTCGCGGATGACAAAGGCGGTGGCGCTGGCGATCACGTTCAAGCGGCCGGCGAAGTTCGATCTCGCGGCGCACTGGAAGAAGTCAACCGCGGAACTGGACAGGCAGTGGGGACGCTATGCGACGACACTGGCACTGGCGCCGGAGGCGGCGCAGTCCTTGCGCCGCTGGTCGAGACTCACCCCCGCGGAGGGGTGGCGGGGCAAGATTCGATTGCCGGAGGGGTGGGAGGCATTTGAGGTCGAATTCGATGGCTTCGACGAAGCACAGTTCGTGGCCCTTGGACTTGGGCCGCGACTGCGTGTGCTCGCGCCGGAAGAGTTGCGCGAGCGGGTCAGCATGGATATAGCGGCCGCAGCACGAGGTATTGCAGAGGGTCATCCACAGGGGAGAACGGGTACACACTGTTAGAGAAATTGATAGCCCTAGAAGCGATGGAAATGGACCGGACCGAAGAGCGCCGGGAGGGATAGAATCTTTGACGGCGGCAAGAGATTTCCGCCCAGAGGAATCTGTATGGCGCGACATAACGGATCGAACGGCCGACCATCGAACGGCGCAGAGCGGGCGCTGGCTCACGCAGGGAACGGCAGCGGCCTGGGGGGCGCGCGTCCTGCTCCCCGGGCAGGTGCTGGTTCAGGTGTGGCGATCTCAAGCATGGTGGCGGAGGCGGGGGAAGCTGGCCGCTGGGGTGGGTTGACGCGCGAGCGCCTGGTTGAGTTCTATCGCCTGATGTATCTTTCGCGGCGGACCGACGACCGTGAGATCGTGCTGAAGCGCCAGCAGAAGATTTTCTTCCAGATATCGTGCGCAGGACATGAAGCACTGCTGGTTGCCGCCGGGCTGGCGATGAAGCCCGGATATGACTGGTTCTTTCCGTACTATCGCGACCGCGCGCTTTGCCTGGCGCTGGGCGACACGGTGGAAGGCCAACTGCTACAGGCCGTAGGCGCCGCAGACGATCCCGCGAGCGGCGGCAGGCAGATGCCATCGCACTGGTCGAGCACGAAGCTGCACATCATCTCTCCGAGTTCCGCGACGGCGACGCAATGCCTGCACGCGATCGGCGCGGCGGAGGCGGGGCGCTATTTCTCGCGGCACCGCGATGCGGCGAAGAAGCCGGCGGATGGCAATGCCTTCGGCGACTATCGCGACCACAAGAACGTGAGCGTCCATGGCGATGAGGTTGTGCTGACCACCATCGGCGAAGGGTCAACCAGCCAGGGAGAGTTCTGGGAGTCGCTGAACACGGCGAGCAACGAGAAGCTGCCGGTGGTCTACATCATCGAGGACAACGAATATGCGATCTCGACGCCGGTAGAGGCGAACACGCCCGGCGGCAACATCTCGCGGCTGGTGGCGAACTTCCCGGACTTCCACTTTGCGGAGATCGATGGGACGGACCCGATCGCAAGCTACGTTGCCATGTCGGACGCGGTGGCGTATGCGCGTTCAGGCCGCGGCCCTGCGATGGTTCATGGGCACGTGACACGGCCATACAGCCATTCGCTGAGCGACGATGAGCGTCAATACCGCAGCGAAGAGGAGGTGCAGGCGGAGACAGCGCGCGATCCCATCGCGAAGATGCAGATGTGGTTGCTGCGCGAAGGCATTCTGGACGCCGAAGGCATCAATCGCCTGGAGCGCACGGTAGATGAGGACGTGCAGCGCGCGGCGGACCGTGCCTTGCAGGCCGTGCTGCCGACCGCCGAGCCGGCCGCGATCCTGCGCCACCAGTATTCAGAGGACTTGAAGCCGACCGATGGGCGATTTGAAACCAAACCTGCCGTGACCGCAGATGCCGGCGAACGCACCATGGCTGAGCTTGAAAATCTCTGCCTCAAAGACGAGATGCGCCGCGACGAACGCATTGTTGTCTTTGGCGAGGATGTAGCGGATGCGACCCGGGATGAGCCGCTGCGCGCCGGCAAACTAAAGGGCAAGGGCGGAGTCTTCAAGCTGACGGCAGGCCTGCAGGCGGAATTTGGCAACGACCGCTGCTTCAACTCGCTGCTCGCCGAGGCCAACATTGTGGGCCGCGCCCTCGGCATGGCAGTGCGCGGTCTGAAGCCGGTGGTCGAGATTCAGTTCTTCGACTACATCTGGCCGGCGATGCACCAGTTACGCAATGAGATCTCTGTGCTGCGCTGGAGGTCGAACGGCGCGTGGAGCTGCCCGATGGTGATCCGGGTGCCCATCGGTGGATATCTCACAGGCGGATCGATCTACCATTCGCAGTCGGGCGAAAGCATCTTCACGCATATACCGGGGTTGCGTGTTGTGTTTCCCTCCAATGCGCTGGACGCGAACGGGCTGCTGCGCACCGCGATCCGCTCCGACGATCCGGTGCTGTTTCTCGAGCACAAACGGCTGTATCGCGAGACCTTCGGGCGCGGCGCGTATCCCGGGCCGGAATATATGGTGCCCTTCGGGAAGGCGCGAGTGGTGCGTTCCGGCAAGGACCTTACCGTTATTACCTATGGAGCGGTGGTGCCCCGAGCGCTACAGGCGGCCGAGAAGCTGCACCGTGAGGCAGGGATCGACGTGGAGCTGATCGACCTGCGGACGCTGAATCCCTATGACTGGGAAGCCATCGCGGAATCGGTTAAGAAAACCAGCAAAGTTATTGTAGCGCATGAGGATACGCGAAGTTGGGGGTTTGGCGCGGAGATCGCGGCCCGCATCGGCGAGGAGCTTTTCGACTGGCTGGATGCGCCGGTGCGGAGGGTCGCTGCGATGGACACTTTTTGTGCGTACTCGCCGGTGCTTGAGGACGCCATTCTTCCGCAATCGGAGGACCTGTATCTTGCGATGCAGGACCTGGCGAAGTACTAAATAAGCGTGATGCACAGGAACTGCTTGGGAGCAACGGACCGCATGCGCGGCGGCGTCATACACGACTTGTACCGGAGCAGAGTGAGTCCGAGTCGCCTGCACGGTTCGAGTGATCGAGTACAGCCACTTCTCTGTGTAATCGTGATTTGAACGATTTGCCTTGGGCACTTTTGATCGACAACGATCTCCGCCGCGGGTAGGGCGCGACGACCTAAGAGGAGCCCATTTATGAAACTCATTTCAACGATGATTCTGGCCGGTGCCTGCAGCGTCGCGCTTGTGCTCTCGTGCCCGGCGCAGGCCGGATCCAACAGTTCCACTGGGGCCACCAGCACGTCGCAACCGCCGGCGGCGACCACGCCTTCCAATCCAACAGGAACCATGCCTGGCACCACGACCGGAACGGCAACGCCTGGCAGCACGACTGGAAACTCAACGACTCCAGGCACGATGGCGCCGGGAACTCTGCCGGAGCAGCAGACGACAACGCCTCCGGGAAGAACCAACGACACTGCGACGCCGCAATCGACCATGCCGGGAGCCGCCGGCAGTGCGTCGGGTGTCCCATCCACGACGCCGCCGTGTTCCACGCCAGCGCCGGGATCGACGGCCTCAGCGGGCAGCACTGCGCCCTGTACTACCACTCCAGGTACATCCATGACACCGGGATCGTCCAATTCGACCGGAACGTCCTCAACCACGCCTAAATAGGGGAATGAGTAAGCCCGGGTGCGCGCCGCGAATGCGGTTCGCACCTTTTCCGTTTCGGCTTCAAGGGCATACGCACAGAATCTTTCCTATCGCTTGAGCATTGTGCGAGGTGCGAATAGACGTTTTGCAGCACGGTACGGAAGCGGGCAACTCCGATGCCCCAAAAGCGCGTCTATCGCACGAGTTCGACCCCCGGAACGATGGCAGCACCCATGCAGTCTGCCGCAACAGCAAGCCGGGGTTCCCTTCGTGGTCCAGTCCTGACCGGCCCTTTTACGGTTCGCGACTCGGATAGCTTTCAGCCTTGGGCAACTTCAACGATCGACCCATTTGATCCGTTCGCGTGTGTTCCACGTGGACGATGAGGAGCCCTACGATGAAACTGATTCCCAAGATCCTTCTGGCTGGCGCGTGCCAGGCAGCGCTCGTTCTGACTCTTTCCGCACAGCAGACCTCGCCTTCACAGTCGTCCACGACTCCACAGACGCCGAGCGGCGCCACCGTTCCGTCGACCAACCCGGAGAGCGGCACGCAGTCCGATCACAAGTCGCCGTACGGCACGCAGTCGAGCACGGACAGTTCCTCAGGTGCGCAGTCCACGCCGTCATCGACGACCCCAGGCTCCGCCTCGTCGTCGGAATCAACCCCGTCGTCGACGAGCAGCAGCTCAACATCGTCGGACAAGAGCGGCAGCAGCTCGAAGTCGGGTTCCTCGACCAGCGACTCCACCACAAAGCAGTAACCTTCCGAAGGGCAGGCGCGGGCTCCGATCGGAGTTCGCGCCTGCTTTTTGTCTATTGGCGCGATGCTTCCGCAGCGAAAGACTGCACAGCGGCGAAGACCCTCAACAGGTTTCCGCCCAGGACTTTGTGCAGATCGTCCGCGGAGTAGCCGCGAGCAAACAGCCCGGCTGTGACCTTCGCCAGGTCAGCCGCAGAGTCGATGCCTTCGGGCAGAGCGGAGATGCCATCGAAGTCCGTACCGATACCCACATGATCTATACCGGCGATCCGGATCATGTGATCGAAATGGTCGATCAGCGATGATAGCGGCGGGCGCGGAATACGCGCCGCAAATTCCCGGTCAATCGTGTTGGAGATGTGGAAGGGAATCGGTTCGTTTCGCGCAGCGTACTCGCGTTCAAGCGATGCGTGAGCCAGGGAACGCTCCTCTCGCTGTGCCATCCAGGCGAGGCGATAGTCTTCGTCGATGAACGCTGAGTAGAAGTTGACCATGGCAAGACCGCCGTTAGCCGCAAGGGCTCGCAGTTGATCGTCCGTGAGATTGCGGGGCGAGTGCGTGAGCGCACGCGCGGAAGAGTGCGAGGCGATCACGGGAGCGCGGCTCACAGCAAGCACATCGTCGAACGTGCGGTCGGACGCGTGCGAGACATCCGCCATCATGCCGAGGCGGTTCATCTCGGCCACCACTTTCATTCCGAAGAGCGTGAGCCCCCGCGTCACTGGCGGAGTTTCTGTCTCTGCTCCGACGATTGCGTCTGTTGTGCGCAGGGTTGTGCGCAGGTCGGTAGACGATTCCGCCCACTCGTTTGAGTTCGCCCACGTCAGCGTCATATAGCGCACGCCCAGTGCATGATAGGTGCGCAGCAGCGCCAGGGAATTCTCGATGGCATGGCCGCCTTCCAGGCCCATCAGGATGGCAAAGCGGCCCGAGGCACGAGCTGCGAGGATCTCGTGCGGCGAAGTGCACAGAGCGAGTTCGCGCGGATGCCGCCTCACCTGCTCGCGCACTCCATCGATCAGCGTGAGTGCGCGATGCGCATAGCGGCCGGCGGGAACCTGTCCGGGATCGACCCAGATGGCAAAGAACTCCGCGGCGAGATTGCCTTTGCGTGCAGTCTCAAGATTCAGCATGCCGCCGGAGTTCCGCGGCGAGGCAAGAGGGCCTGCGAAGTCCCATGGTTCATCGGCAAAGCGCTGCGGGGTGTCGGCGTGAGCATCGATTACGAGGGCAGACGCATGCACATCGTGCTCGGGGATTTGGTTGTCTGGCACGCTGGGCATTTCCAATCAAACCTGCGCATGATGGCCGCAGAGAAACCCAGTGTACTCGTTTTGTTTGAAGGCTTTGCGGGGGTCGCGCAAATGGGCAACCTCCGCAGGCGTGAGAGGTTCCTACAGTCAGGAGGTAACGATATGGAACAGAACATCAACTCCAACAAATCTGCGGCGCGTCCCTCGCATGAGGCGGTGGATACCAAGCTCCATGACGGCAAGCTGACCGATAAAACCGCACAGGACCGCATTGACCAGACAGCCATGAAGGCGGCCAAACGAGCGGAGAACCGGATTGTAAACAACGAGCAGAGGGTTCCCGGGGACACCATGTTTACGAAATAGTTTTCAGGTACGCAAGCGACGTTCCAAGGCCCCACAGCAAGCCGGTGGGGCCTTCGTGTGTACAGCGTCTTGGGCTGCATCGATCCATTGGTTCTTTACAATGAAGGCATATGCCCGAGAGCGCACGGAACGAGAACGAAAGGCCGGAACGTTACAACCCGGCGCAGATTGAACCCAAATGGCAGGCCCGATGGGATGCCGATCCGGCCCTCTATGCCGCTGAGGGGCATGATTCCACCAGGAAAAAGTTCTATTGCCTGGAGATGCTGCCGTACCCGAGCGGCAAGCTGCACATGGGGCATGTGCGCAACTACTCGATCGGCGACGCCCTAGCCCGGTTTATGTGGATGCGCGGCTTCAACGTGTTGCACCCGATGGGGTGGGACGCCTTCGGGCTTCCGGCGGAGAACGCCGCGCTGAAGAACAACACGCCGCCGCGCGAGTGGACGCTGGCGAACATCGCAGCGATGCGCCGGCAGATGCGGCGCATGGGCTTCAGCTACGACTGGGCGACGGAGGTCACCACCTGCTTGCCTGAGTACTACCGCTGGAACCAGTGGTTCTTCCTCAAGATGTATGAGCGCGGCCTCGCGTTCCGCAAGAAAAGCAAGGTGAACTGGTGTCCGGAATGCCAGACAGTGCTGGCCAATGAGCAGGTGATCGATGGCCGCTGCTGGCGGCATGAAGACACCATTGTGGAGCAGCGCGACCTGACGCAATGGTTTTTCCGCATCACGCAGTACGCGGATGAGCTTCTCGACGGCCTGGACACGATGGACGGCTGGCCGGAAAAAGTCCGCACCATGCAGCGCAACTGGATCGGGCGGAGCGAAGGAACGCTCGTCGATTTCACCGTTGCAAATCAGCCGGCGGAGAAGATCACGGTCTTCACCACACGAGTGGACACGATTTTTGGTGCGACCAGCGTGCAGCTTGCGCCGGAGCATCCGATCGCACGCAGCTTGGCGGCCGGCGATGAAAAACTCGCAGCTGAGATCGAAAAGATGATCGCGCAGCAGAAGGCCGCGCGCGAGGCCGGAGATGTAGGCGCAATCGAGAAGCATGGTGTGGATACCGGACGCTTTGCCGTGAATCCGTACAACGGCGAGCAGGTTCCGATCTGGGTTGCGAATTACATCCTTGCCGACTATGGCACGGGCGCGATCATGAGCGTGCCTGCGCATGATGAGCGCGATTTCGAATTCGCACAGAAGTACGGCATTCCGGTCAAACGTGTGATTGTGCCGTCCAGCCGCGCCCATACACTGCCGGAACTTCCATACACCGTAGAGGAAGATTCCATGCTGTCCGGCTCCGGGCAGTGGAGCGGAAAGACCTGCGATGAAGCGCAGCGCGAGATGGCCGCCTTCGCCAAGGCGAATGGATTCGGGTCCGCAACGGTGACGTACCGCTTGAAGGACTGGGGCGTCAGCCGGCAGCGATACTGGGGCACGCCGATCCCGATGGTCTACTGCGAGCGTGGACATGTAGCGGCTGAGGGCGTACCTGCGCTGGAGCCCGGTGGAGTCGTTCCGGTGGCGGAGAGTACGCTGCCCGTGGTGCTGCCCGAAAAAATCGAGATCACGCAGGAGGGCGGCTCGCCGCTGGGCAAGGTGCCTGAATTTCTCAACACCACATGCCCAGTCTGCGGCGGTCCAGCGCGCCGCGAGACCGACACGATGGACACCTTCGTCGATTCCAGCTGGTACTTCTACCGGTACATCGACGCAAAAAATGGGGCGGCCCCGTTTGCCAGCGACAAGGCGAAGTACTGGTTTCCCATCGATCAATACATCGGCGGCGTGGAGCACGCAATCCTGCACCTGATCTACTCGCGGTTCTGGACCAAAGTGATGCGCGACCTTGGCATGATCGCCAACAATGAGCCTGCGGCGCGACTCTTTACCCAGGGCATGGTCATTAAAGACGGCGCGAAGATGTCGAAGTCCAAGGGCAATGTAGTCAGCCCGGACGACATGATCGCGCGCTATGGCGCGGACGCAACGCGCATGTACGCGCTTTTTGCCGCGCCTCCCGACCGCGATCTCGACTGGCAGGAGGATGGCGTGGCGGGGATCAGCCGCTTCCTGGCGCGCGTGCACCGGCTGGCAACGAAGTACAGCGAGCGAGCGAGACAAGAGATCAATCAGTCCGGCTCGCCAAGCAGTGCGCCCCGAAGTGTAATTGAAGAGAAACTGCTGCGCGTTCTGCATCAGACCATCGCAAAGATAACCGAGGACTTCAGCGGCCGTTGGCACTTCAATACGTCGATTGCCGCGGTGATGATTCTCGTGAACGAAGTGGCTGCGGCGGAAGCTGCTATGGACTCCCAAGACGTGAGTTCGGCTGCAATTGCAGAAATCTTCCGTGGCTTGACGCTGCTGCTTGCGCCGTTTGCCCCCTTTCTTGCGCAGGAGCTTTGGGCGGAGCTGGGGCATGAGGGCGCGGTCTTTCGCGCGCAATGGCCGGAAGCCAACGCTGACCTGGCGCGCGAGAGCGAGATCGAGATTCCCGTGCAGGTGAACGGCAAGCTCGTTGTCGTGATCAAAGTTCCGGCAGGCAGCGATGAGGCTGCCGTGAAGGGCGCCGCGCTGGCCGATGCAAAGATCCGCGCGCGCATCGAGGGCAAGACTGTGGTGAAGGTGATCGTCGTGCCGGGCAAGCTGGTGAATCTGGTGGTGAAGTAAGGAAGAGGGAACAGGAATCAGAGATCGGGGAACAGGAAGCGCTGGCGTTTCGCGCGAAATCGTGGTTCGCGGAGAGCATGGCGAGGTGCGCGGGACGCAGTCCTTTGTGCATACGCTCTCCTGGTGCTGGAAGAGACCAGGCCTGATTGGGCTGGAGATCGCGTGGCGCTGGGTGATCGGAATCCCCGCGCTGTATCTGATTTTGCACCAGGCGACGCGGATCTGGAGTGCAACGCCGATTGATGTGGGCGCATTGCAGCGGATGACGTTTCTGGACCCGATGTCCGCGTCGAAGACTCTCAGCGCCGCCGCCCACATGCTGCTGCCTCAGGCGATTGCGGTCGCCCGGTGGCTGGCGCCGGTGGTGTTGATTGCGTGGATCGTCGTGTCGTCGCTGGGGCGCACGGCGGTGCTGCGGCGGATGGGCGCAGCGATGGGGTCGCCCATGCATGCGCGTCCGGGAACCTTGGTCCTGCTCCAGGCGTTGCGCATGATCGCGCTGGGCGCGAGCTTCACCGCGTGGTTCTGGTGCCTGCGCGCGGATTCGGTCATCACGGTGGCCAGCCGCATCTCCGAAGGGCGAGAGCCGAACCTGGTCCTGCTCTGCGCGCTCGGGATCATCGCGACACTGGGCATTTTCACTCTCTGGGCCATTGTGGGCTGGGTATTTTCCGTCGCGCCGTTGCTTGCCATGCTGCGTGACATGAGCGCCGGTCCAGCGTTGAAGGCCGCGCTGTCCTTGCGCGAGTTGAAGTCGAAGCTGGTGGAGATCAACCTCGTGATGGGCATCGTGAAGATCGCGCTCGTTGTGCTGGCGATGGTCTTCTCCGCGTGCCCACTACCGTTTGAGAGCATCGCCACGCCGGAGTTCATGACGCACTGGTACATCGCGGTCGGCATCTGGTACCTGGTCGCCTCGGACTTCTTCCACGTAGTGCGGCTGGCGGCTTATGTCGAATTGTGGCGCGTGTACGAAGGCTCGGCTGAGATTTAGAGCCCGGCCGCTGCAACCGCCGCATTGAAACTACCCAGCAGCAGATGCGGCGCGCACCCTAGAACGACGACTCCGAGCGCCAGCAGAATTGCCACCCATTGCGTCAGAACCGGCGTACGAACCGGTCCGGGAGCATCGGCGCCCGATGCGACCAAGGCATGCTTCAGCACCTGCAGGTAGTAGTAAAGCGAAACGCAGCTCATCGCGATGGCCAGCACAACGAGCCACAGCAGCGGAGTCGAACCCGGTACGGCCTGAAGCGCGGCCACGAACAGATAGAACTTGCCGAAGAAGCCCGCGAGCGGTGGGATTCCGGCGAGAGAGAGGATGAAGATTGCGAGGCATCCGGCGAGGACCGGCGAACGGCGCCAGAGTCCGGCGAGCGCAGGCAGAAGGTCGGAGGCTGAATCTTCTTCAACGGCGGAGATGACGGCAAAAACGCCGACCGTCGCCAGCGCGTAAGTAACAACGTAGTAGAGCAGCGCCGAGAGGGCATCAGCAGTATGCGCGGCCATGCCCACCAGCATGTATCCGGCGTGGGCCACGGCTGAGTAGGCGAGCAGGCGGCGCAGGCTCAGTTGGCGCAGCGCGCCGAGATTGCCCACCAGCATGGAGATGACCGCCAGAATGGCGAGAACGGGAACCCATCCGCGAGCCGGGTGCCGCAACGCAGCCGAGCCGGCAGCGGGAGCGAGACCAAGAGCGACGATCTGGAACAGCAGAAAGAAGGAGGCGACCTTCGAGCCGGAGGCGATGAGCGCGGCAGAAGGTGCAGGCGCGCCTTCGTAGACGTCCGGCGCCCAGAAGTGCAGGGGAGCGGCGGCGATCTTGAAGCCGAGGCCGATGGCGATGGTAACGATGGCGACGGCGAGCAGCGGATTGAGGCCGGCCGTGTGCGATGCAGCGACAGCGGCTGCGATGTCGCGCAGCGATGTGGAATTCGACACGCCATAAAGCAGGCTGAAGCCGAAGAGAAGAAAGCCCGCGGACATTCCGCCGAAGAGGAAGTATTTGAGCGCCGCCTCCCACGCGCGTGCGCCGCGCTTGTCAAAGGCGGCGAGGATGTAGAGCGAGAGCGAGAGCAGCTCCAGCGAAAGGAAGATGACGAGCAGGTCTCGTGTTGCCGCGAGGAACATCATTCCGCAGGTGGCGGCAAGGATGAGGAGGATGTATTCGCCCACGTGATGCGTGAAGTGCGAGTTGGCTGTGAGGAGCAAGACAACGATGGTGATTGCCAGGATTGAAATCTGGACCGCATGAACCAGCGGGTTGGTGAGCAGAACGCCGTTGAGCAGGTTGGAGGATGCGGACGAGGCGGCGATCTGGATGATGGCAGCGATGCAGCCGAGTGCGGCGAGCAGCGAAGCTGCGGTAAAGCGGATACGTAGCGGACGGTGGCGGAGGAGGAGGATGTCCGCGGTCATGACGAAGAGCGCGGTGAGTACGAGGAGCAGTTCGGGCGCGACGAGATACAGGACCTGCGCGTAATCGAAGGGGCGGCCAGCAATCATTGCCAGGTCCCTCCTCTGCGCAGGCCGTCAAACAGCGGCGAATTGAGCGCGGGCTGCACGATGTTGAGCAGGATGTGGGGGAAGAGGCCGACCACGACGCTGCATGCGATGAGGAAGATCGCGGCGATCTTTTCGGGCAGCGTAATCGGCGTGATGTGGCTATCGAGTGCAGTGGCCGCATCCGTTGGCCTGCCTGCATCCTCCGTGCTTGAACCGGAGAAGAAGGCCTTCTGCATGGCGCGCCAGATGTATGCCACGCCGATGAGTATCCCCAGGCCGACCGCGCAGGCAAGCAGCGGATAGGCGCGCCACGCGCCGATCACGATCATCAATTCGGCAACAAAGCCGGAGAATCCGGGAAGCCCCATGGCAGCGACAGCAGCGATGACAAAGGTGACGGCGGCGAATGGTATCGCGCGATTCAGGTTCATGGGCCCGAGCAGTGCAAGCTCGCGTGTGTGCGTGCGCGCGTAAACCATGCGGCCGACGACGGCGAACAGAAGTCCTGCAAGCAGGCCGTGAGAGACCATCTGCAGCACGGCGCCCGAAAGGCCGGTAAGGTTCAGCGTCATCAGGCCGAGGAGAATGAAGCCCATGTGCGAGACGGAGGAGTAACCGATGACGAACTTGAAATCACGCTGCACAAGAGCGACGAGCGCGCCGTAGACGATGCCGATGACGGCCAGCACCGCAAAGACATCCCGCCATGAGGCGAGGCCGAGGTGCGGGTGCGCCCAGGGCGTTAAACCAGCCGGAAACATCGTCATGGCGACGCGCAGGCAGCCATAGGCCCCCAGCTTCATCACCACGCCGGCGAGCAGCATGGAGGCGGCGGTCGGCGCGGCGACGTGACCGGTGGGCGCCCAGGTGTGGAATGGCCACAGACCGGCGAGGATGGCGAATCCCACGAAGACGACGGGGAACGCAATGAGCTGGAAGTGAGATGAATAGTGCGCTGCCGCAAGCTCGTTGAGCGAAGTGGAATGCGCACCGGACACAGCGTAAGCGGCGATGATCCCGCCAAGGACCATGGCGCTGCCGACGAAGGAGTAGATGGCCAGCTTCATCGCCCCGTATTCGCGGCGCGTCGATCCCCAGATGGCGATGAGGAAGTACTTGGGGATGATGACGATCTCGTAAAAGACGAAGAGCAGGAATACGTCCGACGCCAGAAAGACGCCGTAGACGGAGCCGATCAGCAGCAGATAGAAGCCGAAGAATTCGTTGGTGCGGTCGGCAATGTCCCAGGAGAAGAGCACCCCCGCGATGGCAATGACACCTGTAAGCAGCACGAGTGCGAGCGAGATGCCATCGGCTGAGAGCGTATAACGAATGCCGAGCGATGGCACCCATGCGATGTTCGTGATGGTAAAAGTAAGGCCGGTCCGATGCGTACAGAAGGAGGCGAGAGCGATCGCGAATCCGGCGCTGGCGGACAGCAGGGCGAGGACGCGCGCCAGGACAGGCTTCACTCCGCGCGGCAGCAGGAAGAGCGCCGCGGCGGTGAGGTACGAGATGTAGATCGTCCAGGCGAGCATCAGAATGCCACGTTGCTAAAAAACCAGATGGTGCACGTAAGAGACAACGGTTGGGTTGACGGCCGCCAGAATCAACTGGGGATAAAGGCCGAGGACAAACATCAGAGCGATGGCGGGCGCGAGGGCGAGCCGCTCGCCGCGAGTGAGGTCAGGAAAGCTGGCGCGCTGCGGATTCAGCGGGCCGGTGAAAACACGCTGGATGACAGTGAGGATGAAGATGGCCGTCAGCAGCAGTCCGAGTGTGGCGATGGAACTGGTGCGCGGGGCGAGCGGGAAGGCGCCCTTGAAGATGAGGAACTCGCCGGGAAAGCCGTTGAGGCCGGGCAAGCCCAGCGAAGAGAAGAGTGCGATGCCCATCAGCCCGGCGAAGACGGGTGCGATCCGGCGTAAGCCGCCGAAGTCGGTGAGGCTGCGCAAGCCGCCGGTGCGTTGTTCCAGCAGCGCGATGAACCAGAAGACGGCGGCCGCTGTGAGGGCGTGGTTCAGCGTTTGCAGAAGCGCACCGGAGAGTGCGGCATATCTCTGCGTTGGGTCGGGGTTAGCGGCAACGAGGGCGAAGATTGCGAGCAGACAGTAGCCGAGGTGGTTGATGGAGGAGTAGGCGAAGATGCGTTTGAGGTCTTTCTGAGCGAGGGCTGAGTAGGCGGAAAGGACGATTGAAGCGACGGCGAGAACGAGCAGAGGCTTCAGCAGTGCATGCATCTCGGTGCCGAACATGGGAACGAGAATACGGAGGAAACCATAGATGCCCATCTTGGACATGGCGCCGGTGAGCAGGATGGTGGTGCCTGTGGGAGCTTCCGCGTAGGCGTCCGGCAGCCAGGTGTGAAAGGGGATGACTGGCGTCTTGACGGCGAAGCCGAGGAATGCGCCGAGGAAGAGCAGCAGCGCGAGGTGATGCGGCGTGAAGCGCGCCCAGGCGAGCTCGGCGGTGACCGCAGGCATCAGTTGGCCAGACTGGGCCAGAGTTGAAAGTTGCGCGAAGTCCCAGGTGTGCGTGGCAAGGAAGATGGCGAGGAAGCTGAGCAGCATCGCCACACTGCCGACCATGGTGTAGACGAAGAACTGCGTGGAGGCTGATGCGCGGCGGGGGCCTCCCCAGAGGCGGATGAGGAAGAAGGCGGGGATGAGGGATAGTTCCCAGTAGAGAAAAAAGTGGAAGAAGTTGAGCGCGGTGAAAGAGCCGAAGATGCAGGACTCGAGCAGCAGCACGAGCGCGAAGTAGAGCGGCGTGCGGCGGGCAACACGCTCATCGCGCCATGATGCCGCGATGCCGATCGGGGTGACGATGGCGGCGGCGAGAAGCATGATGAGACCGATGCCGTCGATGCCCAGGTGGTAGTCGACGTTGAGGGTGGGAATCCAGGGGTGGAGTTCCTGGAATTGGTAGGCCGCCGAACTCGAATCAAAATGATGCCAAAGAATGTGGACAAAGAAGAGCGCGAGCAACGAGACGATGAGCGCCATCATGCGTGCCGCACGTTGCCGCCGCGCAATGAGCAGGATCAGCACGGCGCCGGCAGCGGGCAGGGCGGTAAGCAGAGAGAGAGCGGGGAACGAGTTCATGCGTGCGCTCCCCAGAGAAGATAGAGGACGAGGGCGACGAGGGCGAGTGCAATGAAGCGCAGGTAGGTCTGCGGGCGGCCGGTCTGGAAGCGGGTGGTGAGCCATCCGCCGAAGCGGGCCGTGTGAGTTCCGGCATCGAAGCCGCCGTTGATGACGGCTGTGTCGAAGAGGCGGTCGAGATAGGCGACGCCAAGTGCACTCCACGAAACCAGCTGCACGATGCCGCCGAAGATCCAGCGGTCGAAGAAGTTTGCGAGCGTGGCGAAGGCATTGTTTAGGCGAACGACAGTGGCGGCGTAGAGTTCATTGACATACCAGGCGTGACCGAGGAAGGTGAAGGCAGCTGGCGATTTGCGGTCGAGGATGTCCGGGGCGTCGGCCGACGCGATGCGCGCGCGCATGTAAAGCCACCAGCCGAGGAAGAGGCCGATAAGCACAACAGTCGTGGAGGTGAGCATCACGCTGAGTTCTATAGGCTCGATCAGCGCATGCAGGCCGAAGTAAGGTGTGGTGACATCTCGATCAATGAAGGTCCGGAACCACGGCCAGACGGGTGTGCCGAGGAAGCCGAGCAGTACGGCGAACGCCGCGAGGATGACCAGCGGCACCGTCATCACCGCCGGGCTTTCGTGCGGATGGTGTCCGTGATCCGGCTCGGCTGCTGCTGCGATCTCCGCTACGTCCTCGTAAG
>DATNAU010000098.1:0-2481 GCA_035572415.1 Acidobacteriaceae bacterium | reverse complement strand
TGACGCGCAGCAGAAGGGCGAGGCTTCTGCCGAGCAATCCGGCCCCCACGAGGAGCACGACGGCCGTGGCGAGTTCCAGAACGATGAGTTTGGAGCCCATGTTTCGCCAGGTCAGGCCTGTGCTGGCTCGTACGCTCTCCGGTGTAAGGGGGATACGTACTGAGGGCGCGAGCGAGAACAGCAGCGCGGCGATCAGTGAGACGCCGACGGCGAAGAAGATGGACAGGGCGCTCAGATGGATGTCGGCGAACATCGGCATGTGAGCGAGGAGGTCGGCGGGTATGAGCGCCGTCAGCAGGCGGATGATCTGCGATGCGCCGAGCAGGCCCAGCGCGCCGCCGATGCCGACGAGTACCAGCCCTTCCGCCAGAAACTGCCGCATCAGACGGGAACGGCCGGCGCCGAGCGCGGCGCGAACCGAGATCTCGCGGCGGCGGGCTTCGGAGCGGACGAGAAGAAGACTGGCGACGTTGATGGTCGCGATGCACAGCAGCAGCGTCGCTCCGCCGAGCAGCACCAGCAGAATGGGGCGGATATCGCCGACGATCACATCGGTGAGCGGCGTCGCAGTTGCTCCCTGATCGCGGTTCGAACCCGGATATGCCTGTTCGAGGTGTTTGGCGACGAGTTTGAGATCGGCAATGGCGGCAGATGCGGAGACGCCATCTTTCAGGCGGCCGACGCCATTGAAAGAATGACAACTGCGGCGGCTCAGACATCCGTCAATGGCGTGCACAGCCACCCAATATTCGGAAGGCTCGGCGGGAACAAACTGGAAATTCGACGGAAGCACGCCGATGACGATGTACGGGTCCCCATCCAGAACGACGGACTGGTTGAGAATGTCTTTGCGGCCGCCGTAGCGGTGCTGCCAGGTGGAATACGTGAGGATCACGGTTCGCGGGGCGGCGGGCTGATCCTCGCCCGTTTGAAAGTCGCGGCCGAGAATGGGCGTAACGCCGAGCGTGTGGAAAAAACCCGCGCTCACAAGAGAACCGCGGGCTGGCAGGGCGCCCTCCGGCGTGGTGACGGTGAAACCGTTGTGGCGATAGACGTCGAGTGAACTGAAGGTTTTGTTGTCCTTCTTCCAGTCCTCGTAGTCCTGCCACGAAAGGTTGCATTGCGGGCAACCCGCCGCAACTTCATAGACGCCGAGCAGGCGGGACGGGTCCTTGTAGGGGAGCGGCTTGAGAAGCGCGGCGTCAACGAAGACGAAGATGGCGACGCTGGCGCAGATGCCGAGGGCGAGCATGAAGATGGCGGTGCCGCTGAAGAGAAGATTTTTCCGTAGCTGGCGGATGGCGAAAGCGATATCGCGGATCAGGTTGTCCATTAAGTTGAAGCCGCGCATATCGCGGCATTCCTCCTTCTTCTGCTGATAGCCGCCGAATTCGCGCAGGGCGGCGGCGCGGGCTTCGCGGGGGTTCATGCCACGGGCGACGTCTTCATCGATCTGGCGCTCGATGTGGTAGCGGAGCTCTTCATCGAGGTCGCTTTCGACTGCGCCGCGGGAAAAGGCGGTGCGCAGGCGAAGCTGAAACATGGTCCACTGGCGCATGACGATTGCCCTTTAGTTCGCGCGCACCACCTGCGTTATGGCTGCGGAAAGACGCTCCCAGTTGCCGGCTTCGGCTTCGAGGGCTTTACGTCCGGCTTTGGTCAGCGAGTAGTATTTGGCGCGGCGGTTGTTTTCGCTGACGGCCCATTCGGCGGCGATCCAGCCATTTTGTTCGAGCTTGTGGAGGCTTGGGTAGAGGGCTCCCTGCCCGACCTGGAGGACGTCGCCGGACATCTGGCGGATGCGCTGGGCGATGGCCCATCCGTGCATGGGCTCCATGCCGATAACTTTGAGGATGAGGAGATCGAGAGTTCCCTGGACGAGGTCTGTGGGTTTGCTCATATGTGCGCGGCTGACTCCTCTCAGTTACTGAGAGGAGAGTAGCACTTCTCTGCGAGCGAATGCAAGATCAAATGCGATTGGGCCACAGATGCGCGCAGATGCACCCAGATAAGGCTCAGGCAGGGGATGAGTTCCGGAGAGTTTGGGTTTGTTTTGTAAATTGCGGTGGTGCGCTCGGGGAGAAGTAGTGATCGAGGACGTTATCTTCCTGGTGACGCAGCACTTTGGACTCGCGGAGGATGGCGTTGGATTTGTCGACCAGGCCTTTGTAGACGGTGCGCCAGTCGCAGAGGCCGGGGGCGGTTTTGGTTGGCGTGCCGTCGAAGTATTCGAGGCGGAGCTGACGTTGGGTCTGGAGGGTGAGGAGCTCGGCGAGGGAGCGGTGGAGGAGGCGGTTGAATTGCGCGCGGGCGCGGTCGATGGATTGCTGGGCGGCGGGATCGGGCGCGCATTCGGATTCGGATTCGACTTCGCCGCAGCGGCGGAGGCGCCAGAGAGCGCTCCGGATTTCGGCGGTGAGGGCTTCTTCGATGGGGCCGGAGGGTTGGAGTTCGGCGCGGATGGATTGATCGAGGGCGGTC
>DATNAU010000097.1:0-18625 GCA_035572415.1 Acidobacteriaceae bacterium | reverse complement strand
GATGTAGCCGTCGCCCTGCGCATTCTGGATGTTCTGCAGCTCGGTTACCATGTCGTCAGCACGCTGCTTGAAACGGATGTCGCCGGTGCTCGCGTACATCATGCTGACGGCGGAGAGATAGTGGCCGGCGATATGGCCGGTCAACTGCCGGCCGGGACCGTCCCAGCCGCCGTAGCCTTGAGCTTCCGGATTGAGGCCGGCGCTCTGGCGAAGGAAGGCGAGCATGCGTTGGGGCTGGAGCTCAAGCAGGTATGCGGCGTCGAGGTCTTCCGCCTTCTTCAATGGGCCGCCGGTGAGCCGGACGCTGCTGAGCGGCAAAGGAACAGCCTTGAGCTGAACTTTTGCGGAGGAACTCGCTTTGGCCGGAGCGCTCGCGGCATACGCCCCTGAAAACGCCTGTAGAAAAACGCAAAGAACGGTTGCCTGAATATGGAGCTTTCGCATGCCACGCCTCGAGGAGGAAGATCAACGAATACAAAATAGTATACGCATGACCAAAACATGCACTGCCGGAGCCGGCGCTATGCATTGAGTTGAAATGGTCGGGGCGATTGGATTCGAACCAACGACCCCCTGCTCCCGAAGCAGGTGCGCTACCAGACTGCGCTACGCCCCGAATTCACCGTGAGTGAATGCCGGCATGGTGGGTACGATCCCATTGGTTGCGCGGCGGGAGCGCGCAGGAACCGCAAGACCGGCTTGTTTGAGTTTACCAGAGGTCGGCCTCTGCGCGCCGCGTATCCGGTTGCGAATACTGCCGCAATTCGAATTGCGCGCCGATGTGCTTCGGGCGCGAACGGGCCAGTGGCGGACGAGCGGAATTCCCGCCGCCACACCCATCGGCTCATGCCCTGCTAAGCCGCCGCGCGTAGTCGAGGAACGTAAGCGCGGCGGGCGAGTAGCCGCCCGGATCGTTCTGCGTAAAATCGCCCGTGAGCGGATCCATCTGCTGGCGGAACTCTGTGTGCCGCATGATGGCGGAGCACCACTGCTGCATGACGTGGTCCAGCTCGGCGTGTTTGCCGTAATAGGACATCCAGCGCGGAGCACGCAGCGCCGTCAGCGCCTGGCTGGCGCCCCCCCAGGAGTTGCGCGGGATAGGGCGCACGAAGGTGGGTTCATCCAGCGCGGACGATGGGAACGGATACGGAGCCCAGAAGGCCTTGGGGTTATGCACCTCCTTGTTCCAGACGGCTTCGAAGATGTGGCGGTCCTTGTGCGGGTCGATGACGTGTTCGCCCAGGACACGCAGCGTGACCACTGACCGCACCTTCACGAATTTGTTGTCGGCATCAAGATCGTAGAAGGCGCCATCTTCCGGCACGTACAGCCTGGTGAGGATCAGTTGGCGAATGTGTTCAGCGTCGGCCAGCCAGCGCGATTCATCGTCATGTTTCCCCAGCGCCTTTGCCATCTTCGCCAGCGCAATGCGGCCGCCGTAGACGGTCGCGGAAAGATCAGGACACAGCCGGGGCAGGCCGGCGCCGGGCGGACAATTCTTCGCGCTGCCGCCAGGACAGTTGTTGGAGAGGCCCTTCCAGCGCGGCGAATTGTCCATGCCGGTGTCGTAGGTGCAAAAGCCTTCGCAGAGGCCGGTTTTGCGCGTGTCGCGATACTGGCGCAACCATGCATCCCAGCGCGAGCAGGAGTTGTATGCCGTCTCCAGCAGTTCCTGGTCATGCGTGACCTCGAAAATGTCCCATGCGGTGGCGGCGATCGGCACCACCATCTGGATCTGGGCATATCCCGCGCCGGTGCCGACTTTGTCCGCAAGCTTGATGGACGCGGGAAGCTGGCCGTCCTCCTTCTGCTGCTTGAAGAAGGCCATGTGATTCGCGCGTGCAGTTTCCATTGCCGTGGGTTGGCCTTCCTGCCGCGCGATGAATTTCTCCAGCGTGCCGTAGACCTGGCCCTCCTGCGGCGCGCATTCCAGCCAGATGCCCGCGTAGGTGCTGCCCTCAACCAGCACGGGATGCTCATAGCGCGGCATCGAGCGCACATTGCCGGCAAGCACAGCCAGCGCGGCGTCCCAGGTCTTCGCCCAGGCGGGATCGCTGGTCGGGAAGTGCGGACGCGGCGCAGGACTGGATGCGGTCTGGGCATAAGTGAATCGGGATGCAGCGGCCGAGGCGGTGGCGAGAGCAGTCTGCTTCAGAAATCTGCGGCGGGTGGTTGTCATTGCGCCAACCAGTGTAATTGTTGCGAGCTGCACTGGACCTTTACGGAACGCTAGGACGCGCCGTGCGCGCATGCAGTCCTCACAATGCGATCCGCTAGACTGGTCTGCATGCCAGCAAAAAGGGCCGGAGGCGCAGGCGCGTCCATTGAACCATTGGACCCCGCAGAATTCCGTTCGCGGTTGATGCACTGGTACGGCACAGCAGCGCGCAAACTGCCCTGGCGCGGAGCGACCGATCCGTACCAGATCTGGGTTTCGGAGATCATGCTGCAGCAGACGCGCGTCGCCGCGGTCATCGAGCACTACAACGAATTCCTGCGGCGCTTTCCTACACTGCTCGCGCTGGCGCTGGCAGAAGAGGCGGACGTGCTCGCCGCGTGGTCGGGACTGGGCTACTACCGGCGTGCGCGCATGCTGCACAAGGCGGCGAGATTCATCGTGCTGGAACGCGATGGCCGCCTGCCTGCAACGGCAGCGGAGTTGCGCACGCTGCCGGGGATCGGCGACTACACCGCCGCGGCAATTGCGAGTATCGCGTTCGGCGAGCCCGTGGCCGTCGTCGATGGCAACGTCGAGCGCGTGATCCTGCGGCTGAAGGGGAATGCTGAGGACGCAACCGCGACAGCACGCGCGGAAGTGCGCGATCAGGCTCAGGTGCTGATGCCGGCGGCGGACGCGCCATCGCAAAATCTGTCCAATCCGGCTGCAATCATTGCAGACGCGCCGCGCCCAGGCGCTGCTCGTCCGCGCAATCGCAAGCCCTGGGCCGCCGAGGAACGGATCGCGCTCGCAGCCAGCGCGCATCCCACGGAACGCGCGGGAGGAGATGACGAAGCTGCGAAGCTCGCGACCAACGCGGCCGGCGACCACAACCAGGCAATGATGGAGCTCGGTGCGACGATCTGCCTGCCCCGCGGCCCGCTCTGCGACGCCTGTCCAGTATTCGGAATGTGCTGCACGCGCGGGGAGCATGCCACGCCACCGCGCGCGCCGCAGCGGAGCCGGCCTGCGGCCTATCTGCTGGACCTGCGCAAACACGGGACGGCAACCGAGGTGCTGCTGGAACTGCGCGGAGGGGACGCGTCCCTGATGCCTGCAATGTTTGAGCTGCCTCCGCTGCCGGAAGACGCGGTGAACGGCCGCGAGCCGGTGCTGCGGTTGCGGCATTCCATCACCAACACGAATTACTACGTGCAGGTGTACGCTCCGCAGCGCTTCGACCCCGGCGCAAAGACCAAGCGCGCACAGTCTGCGATCCATCCGCTGCGCAAGGCGGTAGAGGATTCCGAACGCGAGCTGCACTGGGTACGCACGGCGCGCCTGCCGGGAATTCCCATGACCGGCCTGACGCGCAAAATTCTGCAGCGGCTGCGCGTGATGGACAGCGCACGCATGGCGCTGCTGGAATAAACCGGAACTCGAATCGACAGAGCCCTATCGCGGGAAGTCCGGCGCGCCGTGACTGTTGAAGTGGTAGGCCACTCCCATCGTAATCACCGACGGATGCAGTGTGCCGAGTGGAAAACCGATCCAGTTCTGGAGCTCGTAGTCCGCGCGCACATTCAGAGATCGCGCCACGCGGAAGTCCGCGCCGCCGCCGTAGCTGTAGATGTTATAAGCCACATTGGCGATGGTGTTATGGAAGTTGTACACGCCTCGGCCGAACATAATCTTCGCGTAAGGCGTCATCCTTCCGCGCGTCATATACAAGCGCGGCCCAATCTCGTAGGTGCGCTCATATACGGTGGTGTCCGCAGTAGCGCGGGCATGGCGGAAATCCCCCTCGATGCCCCAATGCGTTCGCCAGTCGAGCGTGAAATAACCGGCTCCTCCGATTAGCGAAATCGGTGTGAAGTTGTATCCGGAGTGCGCGAAGACCAGGCCGCCGCCGACCTGCAGATCTGCCATGCGGCTGGCCGTCGGCTTGGACTGACTGAGGGAAGGCGCGGCGAGCGACAAGGCCGCGATCCCGATTGCCGCCGGAATTCTCGCCGCACGCAGCAGTTTGCAGAGCGCGGCTGTCTGCCGCGTCGAAGCTTTGCTCATCCTCTGCTCCCACTACTGCTCGCCGGCATACACGCTCCCTTTGCACGGACTGCTTCCCTGACCGATTGGCGGGGTTGCGCCAGAGTATCACCGGGAACCGCCTGCGTCAGCCGTAAATGCGCCGGAATTGCCTCCGTGACTTAGGTCATTGGAGGTAATCGCGCGAGAAATGCTCCTGAGACACAAATATTTAGCGACCGGAGACGCCGCGCCTCTGTACACTGTTGCGCATACTCTGGGGTCTCACGAAGTACCGGGCTGGCCAACTATGCGTCGCTTCCCTGCTGTACCGTCCGCACTCTCTCTGCTCTGCGCAGGATTTTTCGCCGGAATGGGAGCGGCTGCGGCCGCCCAGTCCTCTTGCACGGGCCTGTGCCTGCAGCAGATCAGCTGCGCCAATAACGGCACCACTTCCATCACAGGCACCGTCTTTGCGCCCAATGGCACCGACCCGCTGCCCAACGTCACGGTTTACATCCCCAATGCACCTGTCGCGGCCTTTCAACCCGGCGTGCAGTGCGAGGTTGTAGGCGCGCCGCCCTCCGGCTCGCCTCTGGTCGGTACGGTTACGGACGACCACGGCAACTTCGAACTGGACGATGTTCCGGTCGGCGCCAACATTCCCCTGGTGATCGTGTCCGGACGCTGGCGCCGCCAGCTCGTCGTTCCCACGACTACATCCTGCGCCAACACCCAACTGGATGCCACAGCCGCAGTGATGCCTTCCGACCATACTGAAGGGGATATTCCCAAGATCGCCGTCGCTACCGGCTCGGTCGATCAAGTCGAATGCATTCTGCGCAAGATGGGCATCAAGGACACGGAGTTTACCGACCCCACCGGAAGCGGTCGCATCAATCTTTTCGGCGGCAATGCTCCCGGGAGCGGCTCTGTCATTTCGCCGCAGTCACCTACCCAGGCTTCGCTCATGGGCGGCAATGGGTCCATCCTGAATCAGTACGACGTGCTGATGCTTCCGTGCGAGGGCGCACAGTACACAAAGCCCGCCCAGGAGCTCGCCAATCTCATCAACTTCGCAAATGCCGGCGGACGCGTTTACTCCAGCCACTTCAGCTACACATGGATGTATCAGAATCCGCCGTTCAACGGCGTCGTGAGCTGGGCTGTGGGCCAGGCGACCCCACCCGACGGGGAAGCAGCAGTCAATACCGGATTCACTGCGGGCTTGACGCTCTCTAATTGGCTTCAGGAGGTGGGTGCTTCCACAACTCCCGGGCAGATCGCAATCAATACGCTGCGGCACGACTTCAACGGCGTAAATCCTCCCACCCAGTCCTGGCTCACGCTGGATACGAGCGGCAACCCGGTGATGCAATTTGTATTCGATACGCCCATCGCAACTGCCGGTCAGACCGTGAACCAATGCGGGCGCGTGCTCTACAACGAGTATCACGTCGAAGCGGGCAGCAGTAGCCCGTCGCAGACGTTCCCGCAGGAGTGCACCAGCGGTTCCACGATGAATCCGCAGGAGAAGCTGCTGGAGTACATGCTCTTTGAACTGACCGATGAAGGCGGTCAGCCGTCGCTTGCACCGCTGACGCAGGATTTCGGGTCGCAGGCCGTCGGCTTCACCAGCAGCCCTGTGACCTTCACCTGGACCAATAACTCCAGCTTCGCCACGTCGATCAAATCCGTTACGGCGACGGGCGACTTCAACGTCGTTTCCAACAACTGCAGCTCCGTGGCCGGCGGGGCAAGCTGCCAGATCGTCGTCAACTTCAGCCCGACCGCGCTCGGCTCGCGCACCGGCACGCTCAGTGTCATCTCGGGCCCCAGCACGGTTACCGCGGCGCTTACCGGCATCGGGACTCCAGGCTATTCGCTCTCCGGCAGCTCATTGACTTTTGGCAACCTTGACGTGGGCGCCTCCGCGAAGCAGACCCTGACGCTCACCAGCCTTGCCGGCGGACCCCTGCCGGTGCCGGCCTTTGCGACTACTGGACAGTACACCGTCAGCACATCGGCTTGCGGCACGACGATGGCCGCCGGCGCAAGCTGCCCGATCACCGTCACCTTCCTGCCGACCACCACCGGCGCGCAGAACGGCACACTCGGCGTCAACTCAACCAGCCTGCTGTACAACGGGCTTTCGGCAACATTGACCGGCAATGGCATCGACTTCACGATCGCGCTGAATCCTACCTCCGGTTCCGTCGTGGCCGGTGACAGTGTCACCACCACCGGAACGCTCACGCCAATCGCCGGCTTTGCCGCGCCGCTGACGGTCACCTGCAATGTTGGCGGAGCGACCGCGGCGAATTGTGGCGCGGGCTCAGGCACCATCACGCCCGCCGCCCCTGCCTCCACCTTCACCGTCACCATGGCCACAACGTCGCAGTACGTCATCATCGGTTACGGGCTGGGCGGACCGGGATGGCTATGGCTGGTTGCTCTCCTGAGCGGCGGCATGCTCTGGTTTTCGCGAAGGCGCGCAGGCGTTGTCGTGCGCTGCTCACTCATGCTGCTTATGGTCGCGGCGACGAGTGCGTCGCTCTCAGGCTGCTCCGGCAAGTTGCCCGCGAAGAACGCCGCGTACACCGGCCCTGGCAGCTATACGATCACCGTCAGCGCGACGGACGGGTTCCTGGTGCACACGGCCACGTACAAACTGACGGTCACAGCGAAGTAGCAGCGAAGCATCGACCGGAAGCCCGGGTTCATGCTCCGCTGAGCTATCTCAGCACCTGAATGGCAGCTGCGCCAAGCCCGAATCCTCCAATGATCGTCGAGATATTCGAGAGGTTGCGCAGCACCGCAGACTTCTGGATGATGGGCGGGACCACGATCGTATCGCCCGGATAGATCACTACATTGTCGAAGTCGCGGCCCGCAAAAATCGCGCGCTCGGCGAACGTGCCGTTTTGTTTGCTCACCACCGAGCCATCGGCGCGCAGCACGAACTCCCGCTTGCGGTCGCCGACGCGATCCGGACCGCCGGCCTGCCGCAGATAGTCCTTCACCCGCCCGCCCTTCACATAAAGGAATGCATTCGCGTTGTAGACCTGACCTTCTACCGCAACGGTGGAAGGCACGCGCGGCACTACAAAACGATCGCTGTCCTGCAGCGGAATGTCCGGCAGCGCATCAAGGCCGGCGGCATCCGGCTTCAGCGGCAGCACGATGCGGCCATTGGGCTGGGCGGCGCGCAGGCGCGCAACCACGCCGCGTGCCTCGTTGGCTGAGGCGGCCGCCGCAGCCACATCCTGCGCGGTCAAAGCCGCGGCGGCGTTCGCCGTATTATTCGCCGAAATCTGCGACTCCAACTCATCGGCAAACTCATTCAGCCGCTCCTTTTGCAGACGCCTCACGGCATCGCGCGTGAACTCCGAGGCGAACAGATCCGCATTCGGCGTCAGCCCACCGGCGCGCGCTACCAGTTCGCGCAGCGTCTCGCCGGGGTGAACGCTATAAGTACCCGCGGCAACGAACTCGCCCTCCAACTTGACCAACTTCGTCTGCTGGTCGCTTGGCACGCGGATGTCCGCCTTGGAAAAGATCGTGACCACATCGCCCGGCAGCAGCGCCAGGTCCTGCGCGGGATCGCGGTCGAGCACGGCCTTCGAAAGATTGAATGGGAGCAGCGAGGTGGTCAGGTCCTCAGCGCTCTGCCGCTCAATCACCGCGTATTGCCAGTCAAGCTCCGGCGCGGCGAGCACCACCTCGTTCCTGGGCGCAAAGTCAGTATTTCCGAACGTAACTGCAGTGCCGACGGAGGTGCCCCCGCCGCTGCTGCCACCTCCGCCGTTACGCTGCTGGATCGGCTGCTGTGCCAACGTGCCGGACTGCTCGGACGCGCCAGTCGGCACCAGGGTTGGAGATTGTGCCGTCTGGATGCCGATGCCAGCGCCGGTCGCGGAGCCATACTCGGAAGGCGTCGTCGAACCGGCCGCAATCGCCGGGTAAGGGGTAACCGGGCGCATCTGGAGCGCGGAGGACTGAGGCTCCGTCCGCCCCAACTCCACCAGCCTCCGGTAGTAATCACGTGTCACCAGCATGTCGCGGTTGGGAATCAGGTCGGAGATGCGCATGCCCTCGTGCCATTGATATCTGCCAGGGTTGGCCACATTGCCGCGCAGCGTCACCGCATCCTTGAAGCGGCTCACGATGGAGTCAGCCGTGATGATGTCGCCGTCCTGCGCCACAGCTGTATTGGCGGCGTTCAGAGCTACTTCGGTCATGCTGCGCTCAGTGTGATTCGCGATGCGCTCGATGCGCAGCCGCGAATTGGCCGCGGTGTTGGTGAGGCCGCCCGCCAGCTCCAGCGCCTGCGCGATCGTCGTGTCGCCGCGCAGCTCATAAATCGCAGGGGTATTCACGCTTCCGGAAATTGCCACCTGCGGCCCCACATTGGGAATAAAAATTACGTCGCCCGGCTGCAGCGGCACGTCTTTCGATTTGTCGCCCCGCAGCAGCAGGTCGTAAAGATCGAAGTGCGTCACGGTCGTGCCGTTGCGCTTCAGCTGGATGTCGCGCAGGCTGCCCTGCGGCAGCGGACCGCCGGAGGCGAAAAGCGCGTTGAGCAGTGTGCTCAGCGAACTGATGGTGAAACTGCCAGGTTTGCGCGCCTGCCCCACAACGAACACCTGGATCGATCGAAGCTGGCCGAGGTTCACGTTCAGATCGAAGTTGCGATACACCCGTGTAAGCTGCGAGCGCAGAAACTGCTCGATCTGCGAGAACTGCAACCCGGCCACATGGACTGTGCCAACCTCGGGCAGCGCGATGGAACCGGTGCGGTCGACGACAAAATTGCCGTGCTGGTTCACCTGGCCCCAGATTTGAATGCGCAGTTCGTCGCCAGGCCCAATGACGTAGTCCGGAGTGACCGGGATATCGTCTACGGGCGCGAAGGTGGAGGGCGGGTTGGAGAATAGCGACGCACCGAAGATAGGCAGCATGCGGCCCACGCTGGTGGCAACAACCTGCTGAAACTCGGTCGGCCGAGGCGGCGGGAGCCTCAGTTCTCCTTGCCGGTTGGCGGAATTGGGTGGATAGGCATTGCGCTCCTGCGGCGAATATTGTCCGCGGCCCTGCGTGTCGGATCTGGTGCCGCGCTCCGGTTGAGGAGTAATGTCCGTGTCGCGCATCAGGGCGCCAGGCGCTGGGCAGGGATCCTGCGCAGTGCAGTATTGCGGTGCGGTCTGGGGTTGCGAGAGATCGCCCGCACCCTGCGGCTGCACAGAGTCCATCGTGCTTTGATCCGTGGTCCCGGCGGGAGAAAGCTGCGCCTGCGAGGGAAGACCACACAGAGCAATGCACGCCACACAAATCGCCAGCCGGGCCACGCCGGCACCCACCCGAACGGTCGAAAGAAAAGACGAGTTGCGGCTTGACGGGTAGGCCACGCGGAAGAAGCAGTTGCTGGATAGATCCACGAAATCTCGATCCTGTCGGAGTGAAGCGTTTTCATGCCCCGAACATGGCTACGACGGACGCAAACGCGGCTCGGGGTCCGGAATCAGTTTACCTTGACCGCCAAACGGACAACCGCAAATCCAACCGGCGCACGGCACAGGTAAGCGAGCCGATTAATAGAGCTGACGATCTCATCCCGCCGCTACCGATCGGGGCATGTCTCCGCCATCATGCGACGCAGAGACTCCTGCCACTCCGGCATACGGCAGCCGAACACCCGCTCCAGTTTCCTGCAGTCGAGCCGCGAGTTCTTCGGCCGTCGCGCCGGAGTTGGATATTCCGATGTCGGGATAGGCTCAATCCGCGCCGTCCTGCCGTCCGGCCGATTCTTCTGGCCCTCCGCCACGATGGCCTGCGCGAACCCAAACCATGTCGTCTCGCCTCCGCCGGTCGCGTGATACACGCCGCTAAGCGCCCCTACCGCATCCTCCAGAGATCCGGCAACCGGCTCCAGTCGCGCCATGACATGCGCTGTCATGCGAGCCAGTTCCTGGCTCCATGTAGGTGCGCCGTGCTGGTCGTTGACAATGCGCAGCACATCGCGTTCGCGCGCCATGCGCTGGATTGACAGCAGAAAATTCTTTCCTGTCGCCCCATATACCCAGCTGGTGCGGAAGACGAGATACGCCGTGCCAGTGGCCGCAAGCGCGCGCTCCCCTTCGAGTTTCGTACGGCCATAGACATTCAGCGGGCCGGTCGCGTCCGTCTCCACATAGGGCGCGTCCTTCTCGCCGTCGAATACATAGTCGGTGGAAAAGTGGACGACCGCTGCGCCAATCTTCCTGGCTTCCTCGCCAAAAACGCCGGGCGCAACGGTATTGATCGCCCGCGCAAGCTCTGGCTCGCTTTCGGCCTTGTCTACGGCGGTATACGCGCCGGCACTCACAACCCAGTGTGGTTGCACTTCGCGCATTGTCCGCCGAATCGAATCCGCATGGGCCAGGTCCAACTGGCTGCGGTCCGGCGCAATTACCTCGCCCAGCGGAGCCAGCGTCCGCAGCAGTGCGCCGCCTACCTGCCCGCTCGCGCCGGTCACGAGCAATCGCGGGCGCCCATCCACTGCACGCATCAGAAAACCTTCTCTTCCAGCACGCGCCGCAGATAGGCGCCATAACTGCTCTTGCCCAGCTTCGCCGCCTGGGCTTCCATCTGCGCTGCGTCAATATATCCATTGCGGTAGGCGATCTCTTCAAGACATGCCACTTTCAATCCCTGCCGCTGTTCAATGGTATGGATGAACGAGGAAGCTTCCAGCAGCGAGTCGTGCGTGCCCGTATCCAGCCAGGCCATGCCACGGCCCAGCACCTCGGTGGTCAGCTGGCCCCGCTCGAGATAGCGCCGGTTTACGTCGGTGATTTCCAGCTCGCCTCGCGCCGAGGGCTTGATCGTCTCCGCGATGCCTGTAATCTGGCCGTCATAAAAATAAATGCCCGTAACCGCATAGCGCGACTTCGGTTGCTTCGGCTTCTCTTCGAGCGAAATTGCCTTGCCCTGCGCATCAAACTCCACTACGCCATATCGTTCGGGATCCTGAACCGGATAGGCGAATACCGTCGCGCCTTCTTTGCGCTCGGCCGCGGTGCGCAGCAGCTTGGCGAAATCGTGCCCGAAGAAGATGTTGTCTCCCAGCACCAGGCAGCATCCCTCGCCCGCGAGAAAATGTTTGCCGATCAGGAACGCCTGCGCCAGCCCGTCGGGCGACGGCTGCACCGCATACCTCAGCCGGACCCCCCACCGTTCACCATCGCCCAGCAGCTGTTCGAAGCGAGGGGTGTCCTGCGGCGTGGAGATGATGAGAATGTCGCGAATGCCCGCCAGCAGCAGCGCCGACAACGGGTAGTAGATCATCGGCTTGTCGTACACCGGAAGGAGCTGTTTCGAAACTACCTCCGTCACCGGATGCAGCCTTGTTCCCGATCCACCGGCCAGCACAATTCCCTTCATCGCATTCTCCTGATGCGCATCGTCATTGCAACCCTCATCGGGCCGCTCCGCGTTCCGCATAGTTGGCTTCAGTCCATTTGCGATACTCGCCGGTCACAATTTTCTCCACCCACGATGGGTTGCTGAGATACCACTCCACCGTCTTGCGCAGGCCGGTCGCGAAGGACTCGCGAGGGTGCCATGCCAGCTCGCCCTGCAGCTTGCGGCAATCGATCGCGTACCGCCGATCGTGTCCCGGCCGGTCCTTCACGTAGGTGATCAGCTTGTCATGCGGCGCGCCTGCCGGATGCAGCTCATCCAGCGCCGCGCATAAGGTCTTCACCACATCGATGTTTTTCTGCTCGTTCAGACCGCCGACGTTATACGTTTCTCCTGTGCGCCCCTTCTCCAGCACCCTAAGGATCGCATCGCAGTGGTCCGCGACATAAAGCCAGTCGCGCACATTCTGGCCATCGCCATACACCGGCAGTGGCTTCCCGCTGGTCGCGTTGTGGATCATCAGGGGAATCAGTTTCTCGGGAAACTGGTATGGGCCGTAATTGTTTGAGCAGTTCGTAGTCAGCACTGGCAGGCCGAAGGTGTGAAAATACGCCCGCACCAGATGGTCTGACGCCGCTTTCGACGCCGAATACGGGCTGTTCGGGCGGTATGGCGTCTCTTCGTGGAAACCCGCCTCATCCGGCCCCAGCGATCCATAGACCTCATCCGTCGAGACATGCAGGAAGCGGAAACTTTCCCGCGACGCGCCGCTCAACGCCTTCCAGTGCTTCAGCGCCGCATCGAGCAGCGTGAATGTCCCATTCACATTGGTCTCAATAAATGCAGCAGGACCGAGGATTGACCGATCCACGTGGCTCTCCGCCGCAAAGTGAACGATGGCGTCGGGTCTGTGCTCGGCGAGCAACTTCGCCACCAGCTCTCTATCGAGGATCGACCCATGGACGAATGTGTGCGCGGCATTGTCCTGGAGCGATGTCAGGTTCTCAAGATTTCCCGCATAGGTCAGCGCGTCGAGGTTAACAACTGTGTGTCCGCGGCGCACCGCTTCCAGAACAAAGTTGCTGCCGATGAAGCCTGCGCCTCCCGTCACCAACAACAGCTTCGAACCCGACATGTCACCTCTCACCATCTTCATTTTATTCGGGTCATGCCAACCTTGATGCCCAATGCGAATCACCCAAGAGCGGAACTCGCGTAGGTCTCCGCCTGGGCCAGCGGCACGCCGGCCGCGTCTTTCGTCGAGAGCGTCGGCTCCCCTTCGAGCGGCCATTCGATCCCTATCGCCGGATCGTTCCACAGCAGCGACCGTTCGTACTCGGGAGCATAGAAGTCGCTGGCTTTATACGCCACCTCAGCGAAGTCGCTCATCACCAGGAACCCGTGGGCGAACCCCGGCGGCACCCACAGCATCTTGCGGTTCTCCGCACTCAGCACCAGCCCGAACCACTGCCCGAACTGCGGCGAGTCGCGTCTCAGGTCGACCGCCACGTCGAATATCTCGCCGCGCAACGCGCGCACCAGCTTTCCCTGTGGATGCTTGAGCTGGTAGTGCAAACCGCGCAGCACGCCTTTGCCGGAGCCTGACTGGTTGTCCTGCACGAATCGCGTCGGCAGCCCCAGCTCGCGAAACCTCGCCTCGTTGTAGGCCTCAAAAAAAAAGCCGCGCGCGTCGCCGAACGTCTTCGGCTCCAACACCACCACGCCCTTCAATGACGTCTCCGTCTTCTGCAAGCAATTCCTCGCTCTGGTCGATCCGCTCAATCGAGCGTGATCATAATTTTCCCGAAAGCCGACGGGTTCTCGCTCCACTTGCGCAGCATGCCTGGAGCCTCGTCCAAAGAGACGGTCGCGCCAATCGCGTCGGCGACCGGAAAGCGACGGCCCTCAAGCATCCGGATTACCTCTTCAAAGTCGCGCGGCAAGGCATTGCGCGACCCCATGATGTCCAGCTCCTTCAACACGAATAGCCGGGTCTCATAAGTCACGGCCTCCTTCGCGTAGCCGATGTATACCACGCGGCCCGCAAACGCGACCTCATCCACCGCCGCGCGAAACGTGTCCGGACGTCCGATCGCCTCGATGATCACATCCGGCCCGTGGCCGCTCGTCAATTCCTCCAACCGCGCATGCACATTTTCGCGCCCGGAATGCACCACCTCGCGCGCGCCTGCCTTGGCCGCCACCTCCAGCTTGTGATCGTCAATATCGATGCCGATCACCTTCGCGCCGCGGAACGCCGCCGCCGCCACGGCGCCCAACCCCACGCCGCCACACCCGAAGATCGCGACGACATCGTCAGCGGTCACGCGTCCCCGCGACACTGCATGGCAGCCAACCGTCAATGGTTCGACCAGGCACAACTCTTCGATCGACAGCGGCGCCGCATACAGCTTCTCCACAGGCATCGCCATCCGCTCGCGCAGCGCGCCATCGCGCTGCACCCCAAGAGTCTGATTGCGTTTGCAGGTATTTACGCGGCCCTGTCTGCAGGACGAGCACACCCCGCAACTGGTATAGGGCGACATCGTCACATCCATGCCGCCGGCCAGGCCGAAGTCATTCGCCGGCACATGCTCCAGTGTCGCGGCGACCTCGTGCCCGGGAATGCGCGGATAACTCACCAGCGGGTTGGTCCCGAGATAGGTCGCCAGGTCGGTGCCGCACATGCCAATGCGACGCACCCGCATGGTCGCATGGTTCGGAGGGGCAGCCGGCTCCTCCACCTCGGTCACGCGCGCATCCCCTGGCCGCTCGATCACCAACGCCCTCATGCCCTCTGGCTTCCTCCGCCGACACACACGCAAACCACCTCAGTATACGGGGCTCGCTCCCGCGCTCACTGCGGTCTTACCCTTGCGTTCCGGATACAGCGTGAACTGAAATGTTGCCACCGTGTCGCTCTGCTGGCCGGTCTTATAAATCGGCGCCTTCCACCACTCGTGCTGCACATCTGCCGAGATTTCGAGCGCTTCGCCCACACGCTTCACCACGTGCACATCAAAACTGTTCTGCGTCGTACCGCCGGGAATAAAGTCGTCAGCAACTTTGTTGTGCTTGAACGAAGTCTGCACCATTTCCATGGGAGACAGGTGATAGGTCAACCATGCCTGTCCGCCCTGTCCTTCGCGGCCAATTGCATCGCCCATCAGATTGCCTTTGTTCGTATAGCCCTGCGGCTGTACCCGCTCGAAGTACATGTATTGACCTAGCCCGCTGCGGCCCGCGTCTACGTTCGTAAGCGCGCCCTCGAACCGCGCATCGAAGCGCTCGGTTCCCGGTATGCGCGCCAGGTACAGTCCGGGCCGTACGGCAGCATGACGCGGCGCATCGATCGGGCTGATGTCGTCATGCACCATCGAATCGGTATACAGCGTCATCCAGTGGTTCAGCCAGGGAAGGCGCCAGCTGAAATCAAAGGATGCGAACCGTGCGCCGGGATCATTGCGCGAAAATTTTACCGCGTCTGTCGTGTTCGCTGTGCTGAAAAAGCTCTTTAGAAAGCTATGCAGCGTGATCGGTTCGTCGCAGGGTGCATACGTGGCATTCGGCGGAGGCGTCAGTTGGCACCCCCGTCCCTTCCCGCCCCAGATGACGCTTCGTTCAAAGCCAAACTCGACATTGGGCGTCGGATTGAAGTTAAGCTTCTCCACATGCAGCCATGGATCGCGGGGCGCAGAATGCCCCTTCAAACTGCCCACGAAAAAGTCGTACCGGAACGGCCCCACCAGCCGCGACAAAAAAGGAATAAACAGGGGCTCTGTGCGGTCGATCTGGAAGGCGTAAATATTCTCCGCATTGTTCGAATACATGAACGCGCCGCCCACCGTCGGCGCCAGCCAGTGATCGCTTTTGCCGAACGAAATCTCATGGTTCAGGATGCGATAGGAAAGGTTCACCTCCAACAACCGGAAGGTATTCGTCTGCATGACCGGGCCGGCAGGTGTTATCAACGCTGCCAGATTGCCCGGCAGCGGATAAGGGGTGGACGCTGCATCGATCGCAGCCAGCTGCGCCACCAGCCCCGGCGAATATCCTGCGGCACTCGGCGCGTGCTGGTACTCGCCGCGCGCAAAGAGGCTGAAGCGCCCAAACTCCGCACTGCCGGCCGCGCCATCCACGGTGTTGAACCCCGGCTGATAAGGCCGCCCATAGTCGTTCGCGATCGTCTGCCCAAGGTGAAAGCTGTCACGCAGCGCCAGACCGCCGATTCCCTGCAACCGCGTATACATCTGTTCGCAGCCGTAGGAAAAATCCTGCCTCGCACCGCCCGGCTGCTCATCGTCTTCGCTGCCGACCTCACGGCGAACCGACGCGACAATCTCAGCCGCCTGCGAGCCAGTCTCGACCTGTTCCTGTTGGTCCACGTCGTCCAGCATGCGCATGATGCTGCGCCGCGTCCACGGCCGCACCCCGAGAAAGGCAGTATCCAGATATCCCAGAGCATGCAGCCTGGCCAGCGCGGGGTAGATCCAACTGTCCATTGGCACATAGACATCGGCCGGCCGTGCTGTTCCGGGCCCGGTCCTACAGGCTGAGGATCCGACCGCTGCCCGCACCGGCAAAGCGATGCCCGTCAACAAGAGGCCGGCCGCAATACACAAACCGGCCGAGAAGAATCCTCGCCTCCCAGACGAACGGTTATGCTGCGCGCTACTCAACATGCAACAACTTGATCGTCTGTACAGGGTATTCATCCTGCTTGCATTCTAACTGCGATGCCTCGGCTCAAAACGCGCCGTGCGCGCGGCAATCTACTTCCCGAGAGGTCGCGTCAGCCCATTCAGGTCCGTGGCGGCAAGAAAGCGCTTCGTCTGAGCCGCCAGCTCCGCCCTTGCCACATCCGTCGGCTGGTTTGGATTGGCGTTCTCCGCCTTCAGCAGGACCCGCGTCGAGTGTCCAGGCCGGGCCTTCGCCCAGGAGAATCGGGGCACGTTGTAGATGAAGCCGAAGTGAGTCCGTCGCGTTACAAATTCGCCGCAGCGCCCATCGCCGCACAGTGTCGTCGATTCCAGCATCTGGTTCACGCCGTCGTTGTAGAGCGCGGAACTGAATTCCACCGGTGCAGCCGCGGTTTGTGCTGTCACCTGTCCCTCCCATACAGGGGTCTCCGCCCGCAGCGAGTGACAGATGAGGGGGTTGTGCCAGTCCGATACCGGCGACATACCGATCGCAATCGGAGTTCCTCCCCCAATTGGAGAGTATTGAGCCCACAGATAGACGACCATGCCGCCGCCTCCGGTCTCATTCCAGGTGCGCTGTAACGCATACTGTCCGATCTTCCGCGGAAACGGGTTCAGCCCTTGCGGCAGAGAAGGGGCATGCCCGATCGCCAGTGCCTGCGGCACGGTGAACCAGGCAGCAATCGCCATCGCAGACATCGCAGCAAAGCGCATCCACTGTGCGCGCGATATTTTTGCCTCATCTGCCGGAGGCGTCGCAATGGCCGACGGCTGACTGGAGCGCCGGTCGCGCAGCCAATGAATCACCGAGAACAGGAGCATCGCCGCGAACAAAAACAATCCCGCACCAATGACGTAGTCCGCCTGCTCTGCCTTGTTCTGCAGGCTCGGAAAGTGCAGCGCCACGATGTAATAGAGCAACAAAAAACAAAGACGCAGCAGGTTGAACACATATCCCAGCAATATGGCGCCGATCGTCACCAGTCCGGTTGCCGCCCAGCGGAAGCGGTAGAAATAGCCCGCAACCAGCGCGATCAGGCCCATCGTCATCGAGCCGCGAAGACCGTTGCATCCCGGCGCGATGAACATACCGAAGTCCGGAGTGAACATCAGCCGCAGATGGTCCGGCGTCAGCGGATGGCCGAGATGGATCGCCAGGCTGCGCGCTACCTCCGCCGAGACACGCTGCAGCGGCAGATCGACCCAAAGGCTGAATGCATGCGGAATTGGATTCGCGAGGACCAGCATCAGCACCGGGAAGAGAGCGGCGCGCAGCAGCCGCACGCCACCTGACAGGAGCACGACGCCTGCTCCATACACAAGAAGTACAAGCCACGACGGCGGGAAGGTACGCGAATCCTCCGGCGACAGCATCAGCACAAGGTTGGCTCCGCCCTCCACCCATGTGCCAAGCAGTGCCGCCAGCAGCAGCAGCAAACCCCACCACGTGCCCTCTGCCCGCCAGCCAATTCCCTTCCACGCTCGCAGGATCAGCGCCAGGCTTACCACCGGAACCACCATTCCTACAGATTTCAGAGCATCCGTGGTCCACAGCCCCCACAAGGTAATCGCGCTGGGTGCGATGATGGACAGCCCTAGAATTGCGACCGCCACGGAAACGACAGCGACCTTCCGTGGCGACATCTGCGCCTCGGTGAGAGGTTGCGTTTCTGGCTGAACAGCGGAAATTGCCGGCATGTCTCTTCTCCCCGAGAATGCGGTGCGGCATTCCGGTCAAGAATATCCCAGGCGCTTGAGGCATGACATGCCACTTTGGTAAGCGACTTCGGTACGCCATAGGCAACAACCGATCGCAGTAGAATCGCCTTCATGGACCTCGCAGCCATTCAGGCCGCCCTCCGCGAAGTTTCCCTCGACGGCTGGCTCTTTTACGACCATCATCATCGCGACCCGCTCGCCGCGCGCATCCTTGGCCTTTCGCCATCCGCTCACGTCACGCGCCGCTGGTACTACTTC
Organism: Acidobacteriaceae bacterium; assembly: GCA_035572415.1. Taxonomy (GTDB): domain Bacteria; phylum Acidobacteriota; class Terriglobia; order Terriglobales; family Acidobacteriaceae; genus Edaphobacter. The sequence goes on along the minus strand of DATNAU010000097.1, from coordinate 364 downwards.
GTGCCTGCGTCGGGCGAGCCGCGGAAGCTCGTCCACCGCATCGAGCCGGCGAGTCTCGATTCGCTGCCCGGCGCCAAGGCCGAATACTCCTCCTGGCAGGAGCTGGAATCGGAGCTGCAGGCGATGCTCTCCGGCGCGACGCACATCGCCATGCAGTATTCGCCGCGTAATGCGATCCTCTACGTTTCGATGGTCGACGCCGGAACGGTCGAGCTGGTCCGCTCCTTCGGCAAGGAGATCGTCAGCTCCGCCGACCTCGTCAGCCAGTTTGAGGCCGTACTCACCGACGCGCAGATCGACACGCATTACGTCGCGCAGCAGAAGATCGATGACATTCTCACCGCTGCATGGCCCTATATCGGAT
>DATNAU010000096.1:0-67547 GCA_035572415.1 Acidobacteriaceae bacterium | reverse complement strand
TCTTCGGCTACGCCTCAGAATGACAGGTCGATCTGTAGTGACACGATCCCACTCATCGCTTCGCGATGAATGGGGCACGGATTGGTGGAGGTCCGAACAAGATAAATGCGGGGGTCCCTCGACTACGCCGCTGCGCGGCTCCGCGCGGGATGACGGCGAGTGGAGGGTAACAGCTGTCAGGAGGCGGCCAGCGTTTCCAACTGCCCCAGATGGTTCACATCATGTCCGGCCATCGTTTCCACGATGGTCCAGAAGGTCATGGTGCCGCGCTCGGGATGCGTGACAAGGCGGTGGCGCTCGTCGGGCGCGGTCCCCTGGATCAGCAGCAGATTCGCGTGCCGGACGGCGAGGAAGAGCGCGAGCGCGCTTTTGAAATCGAAGGTGGCATAGCGCTCGGCCCAGCGGTCCTGGTCGAAGGGCTGCAGGGTCGGGCCTTCTTCCGCCAGCGTCTGCCGCAGGCGAAAGCCGAAGACCAGCTCGCAGTCGGCCAGGTGGGCGACGATCTCTCGCGCGTTCCACTTGCCCTGCGGGGCGCGCATGGCGAGCTGCTCCTGCGGCAGGCGCGCGGCAAGGTCCTTCAGCCGTGCAGATGTTTCGCTGAGAATTTCAGTCGGCTCGCGGTTGCCGAGGAATTTCGCGTACGGATTCAGTTCCATGTCATCAGAATGCCATTGCGGCCAATGTAGGACAATAGAGGTTTGGGCGGATGAGGCAGCAATACTGCCCTCAGGGGCCAAAGCCCAACACTAAACTTGGGCAGTTTACGGCACCCATTCGACTCCGCTCAGGGCAGGCTCTGAAGTCATGCCCTTAAGTAAGACGAGCAGGCGCCAGTATTCGACTGAGAGCGGGCGACCTGTAGAGGAATAGATCGCGGAGAATCGCTCAGACGGCAAGGATTTCATAACGCATGGCGGACGAGAGTACAACACGCGTAGTCGGCATCGACCTGGGAACCACGAACTCACTCGTCGCGTTCATGCAGGGCGATCGGCCGGCGATCATTCCCGGCGAGGATGGTGACCGCCTTGTCCCTTCCGTGGTTGCGTTCGATGAGCAGCATGGATTTGTCGTCGGCAATGCCGCGCGCGCCACGCTGCTGACTGATCCGACGAGTGCGGTTTACTCCGCCAAGCGGTTGATGGGCCGCGGCGTGGACGATGTGCAGGACGAGCTGAAGCTCTTTCCATTCCAGTTGGTCGAGGGTCTGAAGCCCGGAGAGGTGCTGAAGCTGAAGGTGGGCGGATTGACGCTTACGCCGCCCGAGATCTCCGCGTATGTGCTGCTGCAGCTCAAGAAGAACGCGGAGCGCTTCTTCGGCGCGCCGGTGACGAAGGCCGTGGTCACGGTGCCGGCGTACTTCAACGATGCGCAGCGCCAGGCGACGAAGGACGCCGGGCGTATTGCGGGATTCGATGTGCTGCGCCTGGTGAATGAGCCGACTGCGGCGGCGCTGGCGTATGGTCTGGATAAAAATCGGGACGGCCTCATCGCTGTGTACGACCTGGGCGGCGGGACGTTCGACATTTCGATCCTCAAGCTGCATGAGGGGATTTTTGAGGTGGTCGCGACCGGCGGCGATACACACCTCGGCGGCGACGACATCGACAATCTGCTGATCGCGATCGCACTGGACGATATTAGCGGTGATGCAGAGCTTGGGTCCGGGGGCGCTTCGCATGAGAATCGCGAGTTGGTGCAGGCGATCCGAAAAGCAGTGATCGATGCGAAGATTGTGCTGTCGGAGAAGGAGTCGGCGCGGCTGGATGTGGCGCTGCCCAGCGGGAAGAGATACACGCGCGAGATCACGCGCGCGCAGTTCGAGCAACTGATCGCGCCGGTGATTGCGCGCACGGCGGGGCCGGTGAAGCAGGCACTGAAAGACGCAGGAGTCGCGCCGGAGCAGATCGACGAAGTTGTCCTCGTCGGCGGATCGACGCGAATTCCGGCTGTGCGCACGCTGGTGGCGCAGCTTTTCAACCTGGCGGCGCGCGGCAAAAAGCCGCACACGGAGTTGAACCCGGACGAAGTCGTCGCGCTGGGTGCGGCGGTGCAGGCGCAAATTCTCGCCGGCGGATCGACGGCCACCGAAGATCTGCTGCTGCTCGATGTAACGCCGCTCTCGCTGGGCATTGAGGCTTTGGGTGGCGTCGTGGCGAAGATCATCCAGCGCAATTCGACGATCCCGGCCAGCGCGACCGAGCACTTCACTACCGGCGTGGATGGCCAGACCAACGTTGCGATTCACGTGCTGCAGGGTGAGCGCGAGCTGGCGAAGGACTGCCGTTCGCTGGCGCGCTTCGACCTGAAAGGCATTCCTCCGATGGTCGCAGGACTGCCGCGCATCGAGGTGAAGTTCCTGATCGACGCCAATGGCATCCTGCATGTGAGCGCGCGTGAGCAGCGCAGCGGCAAAGAGGCCGAGATCGAGGTGAAGCCGACCTATGGGCTGACGGATGAGCAGGTGGAGACGATGATCCTCAGCTCCTTTGACAATGCCGAGGCAGACATCGCCGCGCGCCAGTTGATCGAGGCAAAGAACGAGGCGGAGACGATTCTGACTGCGGTTGAAAAGGGCAAGAGCCACGCCGCGTGGGCGAAGCTGACGCCGGATGAGATTGTGGCGATCGAAGCGGCGGAGCTGGAGCTGCGGACGCTGACATCAGGCGAGGACTACCGCGCCATCCGCGCAGGAATCGAGAAGCTGGACAAGGCGACGCGCCGGTTTGCCGAGGTGATGATGGACACCGACGTGATGGCCGCGATGAAGGGCCAGACGATGGAGTCCGCTGGTGAGCAGCTCGGTGCCAGCGAAGGTCCCAGCGCGCCGCATCCCTTCGCCAAGGCGGAGTTCGATGAAGGCAAAGACAAGGACGAAACCACGGATTGACACGGAAAAGCACAGATTGAACGCTATTTGTTCGTTTTTGATCCGTGATAGTCCGTGAAATCCGTGGTCGCTTTTCAGCAATTAGAATAGATACAGCTATGTCCGAGCACGCCGTTGCATCTCCCGAAGTCGATCTGTCGAAGCCGCCCGCCGAGGGCATGGTGCGGGTGACGTTTTTGCCCGAGGGCCGCACGGTGGAGTTTGCCTTCGACTCGCTTCCCTATGAGGGGCATGGCGAGCCGATGTCGGTCCTCGATGTGGCGGAGAACTTCGGCATCTTCCTCGATCACGCGTGCGGCGGCGTCTGCGCCTGCACCACCTGCCATCTTCATGTGAAGGAGAACATGGCAGGACTCAGCGAGGCGTCGGACAAGGAACTGGACCGGCTGGAGACGGCCGCCGGCATCGAACTGAATTCGCGGCTGGGGTGCCAGGCGGTGATCGAGAAGCCGGGTGCGTATGTGGTGGAGATTCCCAAGTGGAACCGCAACTACGTGCAGGAAGGCAAGCCGGCGCATGGGCCGGGAAGCTAAGGAAGCTCAGATTGAGTATCGGGTGAGCGGCGACCGCTTGAACAGAAACGCAGATTCCCTTCGGGAATGACAAAGAAAAAGGCTTCACCCGCAGGAAGGTGGGACTTGATTGGACGTTTCCCAGGACTGGAGCTCTTTATTCTCCGCCGAGAAGAAAATGACCCGGATGCTCAATGCTCCGGGCCATCGCTTTTACTGACTTATTCGCGGGTCTACCAGAGTCCCCAGGCGCGACTGATGTAGTCAGACAGCGTCATCGTAATGAGGATAAGGAAGGTGAAGAAGCCGGAGGCGACCGTCATCTTGATCAGGCCCGACTGATACTTCACATGCATGAAGAACAGGATCACCACGATAGCCTTCGTGCTGGCGATCGCCAGCGCAACGATGGGATTGAAGATACCCATGTCCCAGTCCGCCGCCAGGATCGTAAGGATGGTGAAGAACAGCAGCGTGCCATACACGTACCCGTACTGCAGCGGCGTCACAATGTGATGCTCTGCATGCTCCGGGTTGGTGATGTTCGACGGATCGTGGTAGTGGTGCTCGTGGGTCGTGTCGTGGGCCATCGGTCGTTTCCTTTAGTGCGCCAGCGGATGGCGGTTGATCAGGTAGAGCAGCGGGAAAAGGTACAGCCACACAATATCGACGAAATGCCAATATAACCCGAAGTTTTCTATCGGAGCGACATATCCTTGCGTGAACTCGCCGCGTATGGCCCGCCATAGCAGCCACAGCAGAATCCCCAGGCCGATGAGCATATGCAGCGCGTGCATGCCGGTCATGCCGAAGTAGAGGAAGTAGAAGATCTGCGTCCGCTGCGCCATGTCCACAGGCAGCGGCTTCTCGTCATTGATGCCGTGCGCCTTTGGGTTCACAAACTCGCCGATATTGTAGGTTGCACCCGGAATGTGTCCATGCACCCACTCATCGTGCCATTCAATTCCCTTGATGCAGATGAAGGCCCAGCCAAAGAGCATGGTGAAGACGAGAGACCAGACCAGTACGTTCTTCTTGCGCACCTCCGCGGCCCAGACCGCGATCGCCATAAAGAAGCCCGATGTAATCAGGATCGCAGTGTTGGCGCCCCCGAGCGGAATGCTCAGGAAGTTCGAGGCGGGCACAAATGCGTCGTAGTACCAGTTGCGGTACAGCAGGTAGGCGAAGAACAGCCCGCCGAAGAACATGATTTCCGTCAGCAGGAACAGCCACATGCCGAAGCTGCCGGCCTCGCGCTGCTGCTCTTCGGTCTCGAAATGGTGCCGGTGCTGCGGGATAAAGACGTGCTCGTGCTCCACGTCGTGCCCCGCCTCATGCACGGAGGTCTCTCGCGGCATCAACGGCTCGGTCTGTGCGATTGCGTTATCCAACTGCGGTCACCTCATGCTGGGTCTTGTGCTCCAGCCACTCGTAGTCGTAGGCCTCGTGGTCCATGATCGGGATCTCGGTAAAATTCTCGGTCAAGGGCGGCGACTGAATCTGCCACTCGAGGCCTGTTGCCTGCCAGGGATTGTTGCCGGCGATCGGCCCGTACTTCAGCGACCATGCCAGGTAGATCAGGGGCAGCAGATAGCCTACGCCCAGGACGGTGGCGCCGGCGGTGGAGAGCACGTTGAGCACCTGGAACTCCGGCGGATAGGCGTGGTAGCGGCGCGGCATGCCCAGGTAGCCAACTACGAACTGCGGCATGAAGGTCAGGTTGAAGCCGATGAATGTGACGACCGCGGCAAGCTTGGAGAGCGCCTCCGGATACATGCGGCCGGTCATCTTGGGCCACCAGAAGTGGACGCCGGAGAGGAATGCCATCAGCATGCCGCCAACCATTACGAAGTGGAAGTGCGCGACGATGAAGTAGGTTTCCGTCAGCTGGATGTCCATGCCCAGCGAGCCGAGAAAGACGCCTGTGAGCCCACCGATGGTGAACAGCCCCATGAAGCCGAAGGCATACAGCATCGGGGTCTCGAAGGTGATGGAGCCCTTCTGCAGCGTGAACGCCCAGTTGAAGATCTTGATGGCCGAGGGCACGGCCACGAGCATCGTGAGCAGGCTGAACACCAGGGCGGAGTAGTTGGAGATGCCCATGATGAACATGTGGTGCGCCCACACGAAGAACCCGAACAGCGCGATGGCGACCGAAGAGAACGCGACGGCGGTATAGCCGAAGACGCGCTTGCGGCTGAAGGTGCTGACGACTTCGGAGATTACGCCCATGCCGGGCAGGATCATGATGTAGACGGCCGGGTGCGAGTAGAACCAGAACAGATGCTGGAACAGCAGCGGATCACCGCCCTTGGTCGGGTCGAAGACGCCGATGCCGAAGACGCGCTCGAGCAGCACCAGCACCAGGGAGATGGCGAGCACCGGGGTGCCGAGGACCATCAGGATCGACGCTGCGTAGTGCGACCAGATGAACAGCGGCAGCCGGAACCACGTCATGCCCGGGCAGCGCATGCGGTGCACGGTCACGATGAAGTTCAGCCCGGTAAAGATGGAACTGAAGCCCGCGACGAAGATCGCCAGCGCCGTGGTGATGACGTGCGTGTTGAGGTAATGCGTTGAGAGCGGCGTGGTGAAGGTCCAGCCGGTATCGACGCCGCCGAGCACCATGGTGGCGATCATCATCACGCCGCCGACCAGGTACAGATACCAGCTCAGCAGGTTGATCTTCGGAAAGGCGAGGTCGCGCGCGCCCACCATGATGGGAATCACGAAGTTCCCGATGGTCGCGGGCACTGAAGGCACCAGGAACAGGAACACCATGATGACGCCGTGCATGGTGAAGAGCTTGTTGTAGGTGTCGGAGGCCACCAGATCCGGCTGCGGCGTCAGCAGTTCCAGCCGGATGAGGCCGGCGAACGCGCCGCCGATAAAGAAGAAGACGGTGATCGAGATCAGGTAGAGCATCGCGATCCGCTTGTGGTCGCCCGTCAGCAGCCAGCTTAACAGGCCATGCTCGGCGGAGATGTAGTTCTTCTTCGGAATTGTCGCGGTGGACTGGTCCGGCAGGTTCACGATTGTGGTCGCGGTCGCGCTCATTGGTTGCCCCCCTCTGGCGCCGGCGGAGCCGCCGAGTCCGACTCGGAGGTCACCTGCGTCTGTTGCACGCGGTAGTTCGTTTTCAAGGTCTTCAGGTATTCGACGATGTCGATCAGGCCGTCCTCGCTGATCTGCCCCTGGTAGGTCGGCATGATCGGCGAATATCCCGCAGTGATGTGCTGCGACGGATTGAGGATGGCATCGCGGAGGTAGGCCTCATTCACCTGCGCGCTCTGGCCGTTCGCCAACTGCAGGGTCGAGCCGTAGACGCCGGCGAGATTCGGTCCGCGCGCGGCGGCGTTGCCGGAGTGGCATGCGTTGCAGCCCATGCTGGCGAACAGCCGTTCTCCGTTTTGCGCCAGGCTCATCCCGCTGGTGGATTCCTGTGTCCACCGCTTGTAGTCCTCAGGCAGCATCGCTGTGACTTCGCCGATCATCTGGGAATGGTTCGTGCCGCAATACTGCGTGCAGAAGATGTGATAGGTGCCTGGCGTCGTCGCCTCAAACCATACGGTCGAGTAGCGGCCTGGGATCACCTCGCGCTTGATGCGGAAGTCCGGCACCGAGAAGCTGTGGAACACGTCCTGGGAGATCATGGTCAGCTGGATGGGCACGCCGGTCGGTACATGCAGCGCATTGATTTCATGCTGTCCGCCGGGATGCTCCGCCTTCCACATCCACTGCTTGCCGACGACGTAGATGTTCATGGCATTGGCCGGCGGGTTGTAGATGCGGAAGTAGAGCAGCGCGCCCCACACAAAGCAGATCAGGAAGATGCCGAGCGGGATGATGGTCCACGTGGCCTCGAGCAGCGTCGACCCTTCAATCTGAGTGGCCACCGGATGCACTTGTCTGCGATAGCGCAGCGAGAAGGTGACGATGATGGCCAGCACCAGCACCAGGCCGGTGACCGTCATGCCGAGCAGGAAGAAGTACAGCGCGTCCATGTAGGGCGCAATGGTGGACGCCTCGCGCGGAAACAGCGCGGAGTTCGTCAACCACTTAATCAGAAACTGCCATATGACCTGACTGATTCCCATCGTTATCCTTCGTCATCCATTCTCTTGGCGGTCAAGTCGTGGTTGCGGCCCAGCCGCAGGTCCCGCCGAAACATCACAAACATAAATCCGCCCAGGCCCGCGACGGTGACCATTCCGCCCAGCTGCACCACCCGCGCGACGATCAGAGAGTGCTTGTTCGTCGAAGGATCGTAGTGATAGCAGTAGGTCAGAATGTTCTGTACCGGCGAGCCGATCTTGTTTCCTGAGGCCTCTACCAGGCCCAGCATCACGTCCTTCGGCGAGTACTCGACGCCCATGTAATACTGTGCGACCCGTCCGCTGGTCGTGACCACCTCAATCGCGCTGGCGTGCGCAAACTGGTCCAGCTTGCCGTCCGGTCCCGGCACGCGCACATAGTCGAAGCCGGTGGCCTTGCTGACGGCATCGATCGCCGGCTGCTGCCCGGTCAGGAAGTGGAAGCCGTTCTCTGTCCCCGGCCGTCCGTAACGGCGCATGTAGTAGTTCTTCTTGCGTGCGGCCAGCGCCGGCGTCTCGGTGGGGTCGATGCTGATCACGATGACGTCGAAGTCCTTGCCCGGGGTCAGCCGCACCATCTCCAGCGCGCTGGTGATCCCGTCCATCTCTTCGGAGCAGAGCATCGGGCAGTTGTAATAGACGAGCGAGAGAATTGCGGGCCGCTTGCCAAAGTAATCGCCGAGGCGGACGGTCTTGCCCGTCTCATCGACGAACTGCGCGTCCAGCGGCAGACTCTGATTCAGGTGCTGGTCCACACCGACTTTCTGCAGAACCGTGGGAACCTGGTCACCGACGTTCTGGCCCTCTTCCTTGTCCCCGTAGCTGGAGACCTGCGCCAAGGCGGCAGTACTCAGCAACCCGCACAGCAGCGCCGCGCCGGCTATGCCATGCGTGATCGTCCGTGCTCGCTGCCGAATTGTTCGCTGCTGCCTCATTGCTACTGCTCCAACTGCCGCGCTGCATCCAACCGGTCAAACCCGCGCAGCGCTCAATACTTATTTCTCTGCCTGCTCCGCTTTCTCCGATTCCAACTTTTGCTCGCGCGCTTCGATCGTCTGGAGCTCATACCCTGTCCGTGCAAAGCCGGTCGTCAGCGGCTCGTGTACCTGTGGTGGAGCGGCGTGCGCCAGTGTCTCGCCGGCATTCTGCGACGGCGTGGCGACCGGAAGCCCGCGCTGTGCGATCAGTTGCATGGCGCGCTCAATGGGGATGCGGATCGTGCCGGGCTGTCCGTCGACTGTGCTGTAGTGCTCCAGCAGCAGGTCCTCGCGCGCATGCAGGTCAGCGGTGGACTGGTTGCCGTCGTCGATATCGAGCCGCGGCGCGGGGAAGTTCGAGGTCACCTGCGCAAGTTGTTTCTGCTCGATGGCCGCGTTGCTGGTCAGGTCGCCCGTCTTGCCTTCGGGCGCATTGCCGGATGCGAGGGTCCACTTGTTGGGCGGCCCGTCGTGCTTCACCAGCAATGCGTTGATGCCTTTGCCGACACCCCAGCAAAGCAGGAAGAAGACCAGCACAGTCCCGAAAAGGCATGCCAGGAACCACGCGATCCCCGAGACCCGCACGTCAGTAGTTTCGTAGCCGGGATGTTCTGCGTCGTACTTCGGCGCCTGCGCCGCCGGCGGCGTGTTGCCGGCGACATCCTTGCCCATGTCATGACCCTCAGTGTGCATGTTCCGGCTCCAGCATTTCTTCGAGGTGCGGATCGTTGACCACAATCAGCGGCCGATTCATCAGTTGCGTCAGGTAATACGCGGACCACAGCCCCAGCATGCAGAGGGGCACGGTGACGTAAGCCAGAATGCTTAGCGGCTCGCCTACCAGGTTGCCGGCGGCGCCTTTGAAGTTAGGCTCGATCAGCCAGAACATGTCCACCAGCCGCGCGAACAGCATCCACGAGCAAAGCCAGATCATCTTGCTCTTGTTGCGCTTCAGGTCGCGCGAGAGCAGCAGCGTAAACGGAATCAGCCAGTGGCAGATGAAGTCTGCCGAGCAGACGACCCACCATCCACCGTGAATGCGGTTCAGATACCAGGGCAGCTCGTCCGGAATGTTGCCCGACCAGATGATCAGGAATTCCGCGAAGCAGAGATAGATGTTCAGCATCACGAACGCGAACGCCAGCTTGCCCAGGTCGTGTTGCTCGGTGGCGCGCAGCAGCGTCTTCATCGGCTCATAACGCGACAGCAGGATTACGGTGAGGATGCCCAGCGCGAGGACGGCGTAGCCTTCGGCGACCAGGAACTGCAGGCCCCAGATCGACGAATACCAGGTCACGTCCAGCGACTTGATCCATACGATTGCGCCCAGCGTCAGCAGGATCACATAGGTCAGAATGCCCGGTCCGCTGAGGTTCTCAAACTTGATGCGCCACCGCTCGAAGCTGGCATCGGTGCCGCGCTGCGGGTCGGCGTCCTGCTGAAGCGACCACTTGTTCAGCAGATGCATGAAGAGGATCAAAACGGCGAAGATGATGCAGGTCTCCCAGATCAGCGCGTATGGGTTCAGCATGCGCAGCTTGAAGATCGCAGTCAGTTCCTGCTCTTTGTTGATGGCGCCCTGCGCGAAGGCATTGCGCTCCGCGGCTGCGGTGGGGTACATCACCCACTGCCACAGGTGCTTGCCGAGCGCGGGAATCATCAGGAAGATGGAGAAAAAGGCCACCAGTGGCAGGGTGCGCGTCATGGCTTCCAGCGGCCGGCGCAGCAGCAGGCCCCACTTGCCTCCCGTCACATGCTGCAGCATCAGCATGATCAGGCCGCCGCCGGCCAGGTTGAAGCAGGTCATGTAGCCCATCAGGTACGCGCGCATGATGTGGTTGCGGCCTTCATGCGTGAAGACAAAGCAGATCGTCAGGACCGCAAACACCGCCGCGACGATCAAGGCGCGCATTCTCCACGCCGCCAGTTGCGGCGGCGCGGTCAGCGTGGCCGGCAGCTCGCGCGGTCCGTGGTGTCCGTGTGCTCCGTGTTGTTCGTGTCCAGATGCCATTCGTTTCAGCCTTCGTAAATCCTGTTCTGCTACTTGCCGCCCTGCTTCGCCTGCGGCGATGTGGCCGGCGCCTGTGCTTTGCCGTTCGGAGTTCCCGCCTCGGGAATGCCGTTGTCCTGATTGTTCGGCGTGCCCACGATCGCGGTCGACGGCATCTGCCAGTTCAGCGCGTTAGGCTCCAGGCCCTCGTCGCTCGCGATCTTGCTCAAAGGCTCGGCCTGCGTGCCGTCCGGCGCGTCGGAGGGCTTTGCGGCCTGGCTCAACTGAAGGGCTTTGATGTAGGCAACGATCGCCCAACGGTCCGCCGGGGCCACCTGCGAGGCATACTCCGGCATCGCGCCGTAGCCGTGGGTCATCACGTTGAAGAAGTGGCCCAGCGGCGCATTCATCAGCCGGTCCGTGTGGAAGTTGCCCGCCGGCCGGTACCCGCGCTGCACAATCATGCCTTCGCCGTTGCCCACCCGCGAATGGCACGGGGTGCAGTACACGTTGTATCGCTCCTGCCCGCGTTCGAGAACCTCCATCGTCACCGGGAAGGGCATTGCGTTGCCTTCCTTGCCATCCTGCAATCCGGTGTAGAAGTACGAATCTTCGTGCAACTGTCCGCGCGCAATCGTGTTCGCCAGCTGCGGCCGCACGCTGCGCCCATCGGCGAAGAAATCCGAACCCCGCTGGGGGAACATCCTCGGCTGGTCCTGCATGTCCTGGCGGCAGCCGGCCATGGTGAACGCGGCCGCCATCGCCGCCAGCGCACAGCCCAGCCGGCCGGCAGTGGCCAGCCTCGAACCCCGAACCCCGAACCTCGAACCTGTCACAGCTCCACCTCCACCAGCGACGCCGGAGAGAACTGCTCCAGGAATGCCCGCGTCTCCATAATGGAAAACTTGGGGTCCGTTGCCTCCAGGCAGAGGAAGAATTTGTCCGTGGTCGCGCCATTGCGGAAGTTGGGCGCATTGAAGAGCGGATGGTAGAGCTGCGGCAGGCCGCACAGCGCGAGCATGCCGAAGCCCGCCGTCAGTCCGGAGAAGAGAATGGTCCACTCATACGCCGGGATAATGAACGCCGGCCAGCTAAAGAGAGGACGGTCGCCGATGTTCAGCGGATACGACCATACGCAGATCCATGTCTCCATCAAAAAGGCGGTCGTTACGCCCAGCAACCCGCCGATCAGGGTAATCAGCGGCACGCGGTTCTTGTGAAAACGCAGCGCAACGGCGGCTTCTTCCACCGGGTACGGCGTGTAGCATTCCATCCGCCGAAAGCCGGCCTCGTGCGCCGCTTCGGTGGCAGCAACAAGTTCGCCGGGAGTATTGAACTCCGCCAGCAGTCCGTAGATTCCCTCGCGCACCGGCATTTAGCACGTCTCCTGAATCACTTTTTCCGCGTCCTCGCCGCCCGGCCGGATCTTGGTCTGCGGCAGCATCATGCGGATCTCCGACATCGGAATCATCGGGAGGAACCGCACGAACAGCAGGAACAGGAACGTGAACATTCCCCACGTCCCGATAAACGTCATGTAATCCCACTTGGTGGCGCGGTACGTGCCCCAGCTCGAGGGCAGGTAGTCGCGGTACAGGCTGGTCACGACGATCACGAAGCGCTCAAACCACATGCCCGTATTGATGACGAACGACAGCAGGAAGAGGAACAGCGCATTGACGCGCAGCTTGCGCGACCAGAGCGTGGTCAGCGGGATCGCGAGGTTCGTCAGGATGAGCATCCAGTACGCCCAGCCCATCGGCCCGAACATGCGGTTCCACATCATGAAGAACTCCCAGTGGCTGGCCGCATACCAGCTCATGAAGACCTCCATGCCGTAGCCGTAGCCCACGATCATGCCGGTGGCCAGCATCACCTTCGCCATGTTGTCCAGATGGCGCAGAGTCACGAAATCTTCCAGGTGATAGAACTTGCGGATCGGCACCGCCAGCGTGATCACCATTGCAAAGCCCGAGTAGATCGCGCCGGCAACGAAGTATGGCGGGAAGATCGTGGTGTGCCAGCCCGCCATCGCCGCCACGGCGAAGTCGAAGCTGATGACCGTGTGTACGGAAAGCACAAGAGGAGTGGAGAGTCCGGCCAGCAATAGCGAGGCCGTCTCATACCGCATCCAGTGGCGCGTCGATCCGCGCCATCCCATCGAGAGGATGCCGTAGAAGTATTTGGCCGCGGGCAGCGTCGCGCGGTCGCGCAGCGTGCCGAAATCCGGCACCATGCCGATATACCAGAAGACCACGGAGATGGTTGCGTAAGTCGAAACCGCGAACACGTCCCATGCCAGCGGGCTGCGGAACTGCGGCCAGACATTCATCGTGCTGGGATACGGGAAGAGCCAGTATGCCAGCCACGGACGGCCCACATGGATCAGCGGGAAGATGCCCGCGCAGCACACCGCGAAGATCGTCATCGCTTCGGCGAAGCGGTTGATCGAGTTGCGCCAGCTCTGCTTGAAGAGCAGCAGAATGGCAGAGATCAGCGTGCCGGCGTGGCCGATACCGATCCACCAGACGAAGTTGATGATCGCGAATCCCCACGCCCCCGGGATCGTTACGCCCCAGATGCCGACGCCCTGCAGGAACAGCCAGGTCAGTGCGACCACCAGGAATGTCGCGACGCCACCCGCAACCGCGAGGCCGCCGAACCAGCCCATCGGCGTGTTCGATGTCAGCACGATGCCCGCGATCTTCCGCGTCACGCTGTTGAAGTTGTGCCCCGGAGCAATGACGGCATACTCGCCCGTTCGCGGGTCGATCATGGGATCGACTACCGGGTCCTGCATGGGAGACTTGGTCGCCATCTTATGCCAGCTCCGGGTTGGGGTTGATGACGCCGGCCGTGTAGGTCGTGCGCGGACGGTAGTTCAGGTCCGCCAGCACCTGGTAGTCGCGCTCCGTTGCCTTGCGCTTGGACACCTTGCTGTTCGGGTCGTTCATGTTTCCGAAGACGATCGCGTCCGTCGGGCAGGCCTGCTGGCAGGCGGTCACGATTTCGCCGTCCTTGATCTCGCGGTTTTCCTTGTCCGCGGTGATCTTCGCTTCCTGAATCCGCTGCAGGCAGTAATTGCACTTTTCCATCACGCCGCGCGAACGAACGGAGACGTCTGGATTGCGCATGAGCTTGAGGCTCTCCGTGTCGTAATCGGAGTACAGCAGGAAGTTGAACCGGCGCACCTTGTACATGCAGTTGTTCTGGCAGTAGCGAGTGCCGACGCAGCGGTTGTAAACCATCACGTTCAGGCCTTCCGGCGAATGCACTGTCGCGCCTACCGGGCAAACCTGTTCGCAACCCGCGTTCTCGCACTGCTGGCACATCATGGGCTGGAAGTGCGCGCGTGGCGTATGCAGATCGCCTTCGAAATACGTATCGATCCGGATCCACTGCATGTTACGGCCGATCTTCACCTGCTCGCGACCCACCACCGGAATGTTGTTTTCCGCGTAGCAGCTCACAATGCAGGCGTTGCAGCCGATGCAGGAGTTCAGGTCGACCGCCAGCCCCCACTTATTCTGGAGCACGGTCCGATTATTGTTGCCGACCTTCTCGGTATGGTCGTAACGCCACGCATCCGGGAAGAAGCTTTCGTCGTGCCCGGGCGCCTCGCCCTCCGGCGCGTAACCTACTTTTTCGACCAGCACGCCCGGACCTTCTTCTTTCGCGTAGCCCGGGTTCTTCTTCGCCTCGTCGTAGGTGGCGTAGCGGATGATCGCGCGCTCCATGGCCTCGTGCCCCGGAAGCGAGAAGGTGCCCTGCGTGTCGTACTCCTGCTTGTTCAGGTCCTGTTGCGCAAAGCCGCCGCGATGTTCAATGGAGTCGACCTTGGTGACGCAGATATCGTAGGTTTCCCCGGTCTTCCGCAGCTTCGCGGTTGTACTGTAGACGCCGCTGGTGGTGCGCAGCAGATATGAGTCAAAGCCGACGGCCGCGCCCACGCGGCCGCCCTCGCGTCGGCCAAAGCCCAGATGGACGGTGACAGAACCGTCCGCATGTCCCGGAGCGATCAGCACGGGAGCGATCACCTTGCGCCCGCCGGCGTCGATCTCGATGGCGTCGTTCTGGTTGACGCCCAGGTCCTCCGCCGTCTGCAGGCTCATCAGCGCGGCATTGTCCCAGCTCAGATTCGTGACCTGCTTGGGCAGCTCCTGCAGCCAGCCGTTGTTCGCATAGCGCCCGTCGTACAGCGACGGGTCCGCCTTGAACGAAACTTCGACCGTAAGGTTTTGCGCGGAGGTCACCGCTTCGTTGGCCACTGGCGTTGCAATTGCCGCAGCTGCATTGTTAGCTGCTCCCTGGGAGCCGGCCTTCGGCGTCCGGGTCGATGTGAATGCTGTTCCATCCACCCAGCCGGCATGCACCGCGGTGCGCCAGGCAGTCTCAAAGTCGCCCTTGATGTAGGTCTTCGCGTTGGCCCGCACTGCGTCGTACGCGGACATCTCCGGATTGTCCAGCAGGGCCTGCAGCACCTCATGCGCGCTATGACCGCCGTACAGCGGCGCAATCATCGGCTGAATAATCGAAATCGTGCCGTCATACACGCGCGCATCCGACCAGCTCTCAAGGTAGTGCGCCTTGTTGACGTGCCACACCGAAACGGCGCCCGTCTCGTCCACATGCGAGCCCAGATGAACCGTGTTTGGAACCTTGTTGAACGCAGCCTCAAACTCCAGATCGCGCGGCGCGGAGTAGAGCGGGTTCACGCCCAGCATCACCAGCCACTGCACCTTGCCGGCAAGCATGTCGCCAACCAGCGACTTCAGGTCGTTGACCTGCTCGCTGGGCAGCGGATTGACCGTGTCGGAGTAAACGACTGTCTTGCCAACCGCTCCGATCGCCGCATTGATCGCATACGCAGCGAGATGCACCTGGGGCGGCGCCTGCTCACCCGGGATCACAACAGCGCGGCCAGCCGCACCTTTCAGGTCCTGCTGGAGCGTCATGAAGAACTTCATGGCATCTGGGTTCTGGAAGGTCGGCATGCTGCCGCCTGCCAGCGCCTGTGCAAAGGCGATCAGATCGCTCGGCTTTACGGCCAGCCGGTGGTCGGCCTTCAGTCCGGTCACGGTCGGCATGGTCTCGACCACGTACATGCGGTTCATCGGCTTCGCGGGATCGAACCGCCGCCGCTCCGCGAACGCCGCTGCCATCGGCAGGAAGCCCGGATGCGCGATACCCCCCAGGAAGTCCGCATCGAGCGACAGAATAATGTCTGCATTTTCCAGCTTGTACTGCGCGTCGGTGTAGTCGCCGAATGCGGCCTTCGACGCCGCCATGGCGGAGTCGCGGTTCACCGGCTCCCACTGGATCAGCTTCGCCTGCGGATACTTCTGTTGAACCTGCTTCCACTGCGCCGCAAGAGTGGGCGACGTGATGGTCTCGCCCAGGAAATAAAGCCCCTGGCCACCCTTCATTCCATTCGCCGCCGCAACCAGAGCCTGCTGGAACTCGCCCCAGCTGCTGGCCTGTCCGCGCAGCAGCACCTTCGGCGAGCGGTCCGGATCGTACAGATCAAGCAGCGTCGCCTGTGTCAGCGCATCCGAGCGGCCGTTCGACATCGGGTGGTCCGGGTTGCCGTCCACCTTGATTGGCCGGAAGGCGTCCGACTTCACCAGTACCGGAATCGCGCCAGTCGGGAACGGATGCGCCGAAGCAAAATACATCGGTTTGCCGAGGATAAGATCTTCAGGTTGTTTTACATAGGGGAAGATCGGCTCGTCGGGCTGCTTGGTGCAACCAGCCATTCCGGCCAGCGCCAGCGAGGCGCCCATCACCTTCAGGAATCCCCGGCGGCTGACTGCGTCCACCCACTCGCCCGCCTGGCGCGGAAACTCCGATTCCAGCATCTCGCGGAAGCCGGGCTTCGATGAAATCTCGTCCAGATTCTTCCAGAATCGGCGCCCGCTCTTGCCCTCAAGCTTTGTGCGCACCTCGGCGAGCGTCATCTTCGTACCCGGGGCCGCCGCGATCTGCGTAACTACCTGCGCATTGCCGGCAAGTGTTGTGCCCATCTCAGCCGGTGTTCCCTGTTCCCTGTTCCCTGTCTTTATCATCGGTGGCACGTCTCGCAGCTCGTCAGCTCATTCGGCGGACGCACATGATAGTGCGCCGTCAGATAACGCCCAAGGTCTGTTTGGCTCGTAAACTCCTGATAATTCGCGGGCATCGGGATTCCCGCCATCGGCGAGCCATTGCTTATCGTCACGCCCGCCGCAGTCCGCGGTATCGGCTGCAACTGAGTGCCGGAGCCGTGTGCCGGCGAAGGCTGGCCGCGGTTCGAACCTGGCCCAACCTGCAGCATCGCAACCTGAGGATTATTGTTGGCCGGATCTTTCGTGGTGCAGCTCACGCTCTCAGCCGTCGGACCACTCTGGCCGGTCTCCGTACACCACACCGGATGCGCGCCTGACGCGCCCGCCCAGGCCATGTTGTAGATCTCTGAGGTGGGTCGCAGCTCGCCTGCCGGATTGCGATGGCAGTTCAGGCACCACTCCATTTGCAGCGAATTCTGCATGTACATCAGCGGCATCTCGTCCACACGCCCATGACAGCTTGCACAGCCGATGCCCTTATTTACGTGGACCGAGTGGTTGAAGAACACAAAGTCTGGCAGATCATGCACGCGAATCCAGGGGATCGACTTGCCCGTTGCCCAGCTCTCACGCACCGGTTCCAGCAGCGCCGCATTGGTCCAAATCTGGGAATGGCAATTGATGCAGGTCTTGGTGGGGGGAATTCCCGCATAGCTCGATGTCTCCACCGAGGTGTGGCAGTACTGGCACTGCAGGCCCAGTCCCTGAACATGGTGCATGTGGCTGAACGGGATCGGCTGGTCTGGCCGCTGCCCTTGACGCGTCACCCACGGCGAGCGCTGCAACTGGTCCAGTGTGACGCCGAGTGCGATAACGATCAGGCCCGTCAATACCAGACTCGCCCGGGCCAGCGCGTTCGAACTGCGGTCAAAAACTTGCGCCATTGGTGTTCCTGTTCCTGTTTAACCAGGCGCAGACTTCGGTCACATCATCTGCGCTCGTTGCTGGTGGCGTGCCACCTGTCCGACGAAAATGCGTTTCGACGGCCAGCAGCGTGAAGTTAGGTACTGTTCAGGCGGGTCCCGAAAGCGGCGCCGAGTATAACAACCTCGATCACCTCTCGAAAACTCAGCTTCTTCGTGCTATGCAAATCATTCGTTATCGTTCCGAGACTCCGAGTATAGCAGTGGAAAAACATGAAATTCAAAGCCGCGCTCCATCGCGCAACCGTTTTTTTATTAGGAATATCCGATTATCGAAGTTGCGCATTTCGCAATGCACAACATCTCGTGCACCGCGCCAACATGCATCCATTCACATGCGCGTTTGCGAGTCAGGCTCACTCCGCGGTGGGCTTCGATCGACGTGTGCGAAGATTTCAAGAATCGTCATTCCGACTCGCGCAGCCAGAATCTCGGTCTTCGTCCCTTTCCTGCAGCTACGCAACCGGCAACCGGCGACTCTCTTGAACCTCGAACCTTGAACCTCGTACCTTTCTTGCATGCATCCCAGCCGCACGCGCAAGCCTGCCTACGATTCCGCCGCCGCCTTGAAGCACCTCGTCGTCGCGGACCCAAAACTCGCACGCCTCATCCAGCGCGCCGGGCCGTTCACGTTGAAAGTTGCGGGTTCGCAATCGCCGTTTGAGGCGCTGGTCGAGGCCATCGTGTATCAGCAATTGCATGGCAAAGCCGCCGCTACCATCCATCGCCGGCTGATCGAATCGTTTTCCCTCACGCCCACTCTTACCGCGTCCGGCACCGGCGCGCACCCCACGCCGCAGCAGATTCTCGATTGCCCTACGCCGCAGCTTCGCGCCGCGGGCCTCTCCGCCAACAAGACGCTCGCGCTGCGCGACCTCGCCGCGAAAACCATCGACGGCACCGTCCCCACG
The DNA here is from genome assembly GCA_035572415.1 of Acidobacteriaceae bacterium. Classification (GTDB taxonomy): domain Bacteria; phylum Acidobacteriota; class Terriglobia; order Terriglobales; family Acidobacteriaceae; genus Edaphobacter. The sequence continues at coordinate 49,146 of DATNAU010000096.1, read as the reverse complement.
CTCCAGCGCATCCGCCGCATGTCCGACGACGACATCATCGAGCACCTCACGCAGGTGCGGGGCATCGGCCAATGGACTGTCGAGATGCTGCTCATCTTCCGCCTCGGCCGCCCGGATGTTCTTCCCGTCAATGACTACGGCGTGCGCAAAGGCTTCGCGCTCACGTTTGGCAAACTCAAGCCAGCCGACAAGGTCACGCCCGCCGATCTCCCGAAGCCGGACGAGATGCTGAAGCGCGGCGCGCGATGGGCGCCATGGCGGTCAGTGGCGAGTTGGTACCTGTGGCGCGCGTGCGACCTGGCGAATGGGATGCTGACGCCGAGGCCCGGAGAATAAATACCGTAGAGGACGTCAGCGAGCCTATGATGCATCGCATGCACGGGACCGAGATTCACCTGACACAGAGCTACTTCATCGTCTCCTATCGCGCGATGGTCTGCCTGCTCGCGCTGCTGATTACCTGCGCGTCCGGCTTGGCTTTCTTTCTGATTCGTTCCTTCCGTTCGCGAAAATCTCGTTTAGAAATTTAGCTCGGGTGGGTGCGTTAGATTCCGTCGCGAGCGATGCGGCGCGCCCGTGACCTCGCCAACGGAACACTCACGCCTCCAGACGGAGACTAATCTCTCGCCTTACTTCCACCTCGAATGAAAGCCGGCAGATCCACCAGATCCGTGCGTGTCGCGTTCGGTTGTGGGCCGAATTGCTCCGGAGTTGCTCTCGTGCGATTCACCCAGAACGTCGGATAACCGAACGCGGCCGCACCTACCGCGTCCCATCCCGCAAACGCCGCGAAGGCAATCTCTTCTTTCCTGAGTCTGAAAGCTTCTACGCCGATTTCATAAGATCGCCGGTCTGGTTTGAAGGCCTTTACCCGGTCGGTGCTCAGTATCTGCTCAAAGAATCCATTCAATCCTGCGCTCTCGATGCACGAGCGCAGCATCGGCTCTGTGAAATTCGAGAGGAAACCGAGACGTATACCTGCATCTTTCAATGAGCGCAGGACTGGAACGACATCCGGCCATGCCTTCAGCTTCAGATACGCAGCCATCAGGCGCTCGGCTTTTGCTTGATCCATCCCAACGCTAAGCTTCGCTGCAGCGTATCCGAGCGCATCCTGCGTCACGTGCCAGAAATCCTCATACTGCCCGGTAAGAGTTCGCAGCCATGTGTACTCAAACTGGCGCGTCTTCCACTCACTGCTAAACTCTGCTCCTTTGCCCGGAAACATCTCTTCTGCCAGATTGGAGATGGGGCGCGGATCGAAGATCGGGAAAGCATCGAACGCAACCGCCTTGATCCTTCGTGGTTCTGGATCGCCGGCGCTTGCCACGCCATCATTCCCTACCGCAACCGCTGTCCCAACTGCCAATCGCAAAAATTCTCGCCGTTCCAACACGGCTGATGGCTCCTCCTGAGAAATCATAGCGTTCGCTAGCCAGCCGTTTCCCTGCATCATCCTTCCTGCCGCGATACCCTAGTCTCCTGATGCCGAAGCAGTCCTCCCCGCGCACGAACTCCGCATCGACCACCCCGCTCGCGCCTCCGCCTCACGCGCTGGATGCCACGCGCTTCGTCTGCGTCCACGGCCACTTCTATCAGCCGCCGCGTGAGAACCCCTGGCTCGAAGTCGTCGAGGTGCAGGACTCCGCCGCGCCCTGGCACGACTGGAACGATCGCATCACCGCCGAGTGCTACGCCCCCAACGGCGCTTCTCGCATCACCAACACCAGGAACGAAATCGTCCGCATCGTCAACAATTACGCCCGCATGAGCTACAACTTCGGCCCCACGCTGCTGAAGTGGATGGAGGACAACGCGCGCCGCACCTATCGCATGGTTGTCGATGCCGACCGCGCCTCCGCCGAGCGCTATTCCGGCCACGGCTCCGCCATTGCGCAGGTCTACAACCACATCATCATGCCCTTGGCGAGCGAGCGCGACGCGCGCACCCAAATCCGCTGGGGCATCGCCGACTTCGAATACCGCTTCGGCCGCCGCCCTGAAGGCATGTGGCTCGCCGAGACCGCCGTCAGCCGTTCCGTCCTCGATTGGATGGCCGCCGAGGGCATCAAGTTCACCATCCTCGCGCCGCATCAGTGCGCCCGCATCCGCAAGCTTCCCGCGTCACAAAGTCCAGGTGCCCCATCCGTACCGCCCAACGGGACGGGTGGGAATGAAGATGTCCAGCCCCCAGCGCCCAGCAACTGGACGGAAACTCCCGACGCCTCCGTCGACACCACGCACCCCTACCTCGTTCACCTCAATGAAGGCCGCTCCATCGCGGTCTTTTTCTATGACGGCGCCACCTCGCGCGCCATCGCCTTCGAAGGCCTGCTCAACTCTGGCGAAGCCTTCGCAAAGCGGCTGCTCGCAGGCTTCGACGCGCACCCGCCCAAGTCCGATCCCGCCGCGCCGCAGCTTTCCCACGTCGCCACCGACGGCGAGAGTTACGGCCATCACCATCGTTACGGCGAGATGGCGCTCTCCTACGCCATGCACCTGATCGAAACCGGCGGAGTGCCCAGCTACTCCGGGTCAGAAGTCCGCCTCACCAACTACGCCGAATTTCTCGCAAACTTCCCGCCCGCTTTTGAAGCCGAAGTCGTCGACGACACCTCCTGGTCCTGCTCGCATGGCATCGAACGCTGGCGCTCCGACTGCGGCTGCAATGGCGGCCGCCCCGGATGGAACCAGCAGTGGCGCGCTCCGCTTCGCGAGGCCCTCGACTATCTCCGCGACGCGACCGCGCCGCTCGCGGAAGCTCTCGCCAGGCCTCTCCTCCGCGACCTCTGGGCCGCGCGCGATGCCTACATCTCCGTCGTGCTCGACCGCGCCGCCAACACCAGCAGCTTTTTCGCGCGTCACGCCACCCATACGCTCACGCCCGCGGAGCGCGTCACTGCACTCGAGCTGATGGAGCTGGAGCGCCACACGCAGCTGATGTACACCTCCTGCGGCTGGTTCTTTGACGAGGTCTCAGGCATTGAGACCATTCAGGTCATCGCATACGCAGGCCGCGTTATCCAGCTCGCCGCCAAACTCTTCGGGCCCGCCGGCGCTGCGCTCGAAGACAAGTTCCTCGAAATCCTCTCCCGCGCCAAATCCAATATCCCTGAGTTCGGCGATGCCGCCGAGCTTTACCGCCGCTACGTCCTCGGCCTTCGCGTCGGGCTCGAACAGGTGGGCGCCCACTACGCCATCAGCTCCATCTTCCGCACCTATCCCGAAGACGGCGACCTCTTCTGCTACACCGTCTATCGCGATGCATGGGACTCCTTCGCCTCCGGCCGCAGCCGGGTCGCGCTTGGCCGCGCGCGCATCCGCTCCCGCATTACCGAGGAGACCGAAGAGATTTGCTTCGCCGTGCTCCACCTCGGCGACCAGAACCTTTCGGCCGCGGTCCGCCGCTTCAACTCTGTATCTGAAAACTCTCCGGGTGCCCCATCCGTACCGCGGAGCGGGACGGGTGGGAATCAACAACCGCTCGGACCTCGAGCCTCGGACCTCGAACCTGACGCAGCCGCCTTCACCGCGCTCTCCGCCGCTGTCGGCGATGCCGTCCATCGCGCGAACATCCCCGAAGCCATCCGCCTCATCGACCAGTTCTTCGGCGGCATCCCTTACTCGCTCACCTCGCTCTTCGCCGATGAGCAGCATCGCATTCTGCGCACCATCCTCGACCGCACGCTCTCAGAGATGGAAGACTCGCTCCGATCCATCTACGAGGACCACGCCTCGCTGCTGCGCTTCCTTACCGAATCCGGAATGTCCGCGCCGCCCGCGCTCGCTGTCGCCGCCAACTATGCGCTCAATGCCGCCATCCGCAGCGGCATCGAAGCGGAAAACTTCGATCCGGACTCCCTCGCCGCGCTCTTCACCCGCGCAACCGCGGAACAGGTCACGCTCGACGCGCAGTCGCTCGCCTTCGCAGCCGCCGACCGCATCAAGCGCGCCATGGTCGCCCTCGAGATGCAGCTCGACCTTTACAACGACGCGCTTTCAAGAATTCCGCCTTCGCTGCCCTTCGCTTCGCCCATCCCGCCGGCGCCAACAGAATCCTCGGCCCTCTCCGCGCCTGTTGAACCTTCAGCCACAGAGACCGTCGAAGCCCGAGCCTCGCGCCTCGAACCTGGTTCAGCCATTCCACCCACCGCGTCTACCCCCGCGCGCAACGTCGCTGCCGCCCTGCGCACCGCGCTCTCGATCGCCACCTTCCTGCGCACCGTTCCCTTCGGCGTCAACCTCTGGCAGGCGCAGAACATCTGGAACGATCTCCTCCGCCGCAACCATCTCTCCGCCTGGCCCGAAGACTGGCGCGCGGACTTCAAAAAGCTCGGCGAAGCCCTCTACATCTCCGTCGACTCCCTCGTCACTGAACCCTCCGTGCCCACCTTCTAACTGCAAATTCCTACTCGATTATTTTCTCTTTGCGCGCACGGGCAGCCTCACATTGAATCCCTACATCCGAGCACTGCAAGGTGGTTTCGGATGGGACTTCTCGATTTAGCCGAACAGATGGTCACCGGCGGGGGCAATGCAGATCACGCCCGGGTTGCCGGCGGTCTGGTGCAGGAGTTGCAGGCGCGCCCCGGCGGCTTCGCTGGACTGGTTCAGGCGTTCCTGCAGAACGGCATGGGCGGACAGGTCCAGCAGTGGTCCAGCGGCCAGACGCAGCCCGCCACTCAGTCGGAGATTGAGAACGGGCTGGGCGGCACAGGCATCATCGACAGAATCGCCCAGCGCACAGGACTCTCACCGGGCATCGTCAAAGCAGGCCTGGCCGTCATTGTCCCGGTCTTCGTGCACCACCTGATCTCGAACAATCATGTAACTCCCACAGGCTCGCCAACAGGATCGCCGCCCGAACCCGGCGGCCTGCTCCGCTCCGTCCTCGGCCGGCTTCTGTAGCCCTCAATCATTGGATCTCTATCAACGTACGCACTCATCCGCAACAGGAGAAAACCTCGTGGCAAATCTGGATCAGTTGAAGCAGAAGTACGCCGGTGTCCTCAGCTTGTTTGAGAAGTTTGCTCCGTACGGCGCAAAGCTCGACACCGTGGAGCTCGAAGGCGATAAGCTGCACCTCAAGGGCGAAGTCCCCAGCACCGTCGTCGCGAACCGCGTCTGGGACGAGATCAAGAAGGCCGACCCCACCTACTCCGACCTGCATCACGAAATCGCCACCACCGGCGGCGCGGAGCAGGAGTACACCGTCAAACACGGCGACACCCTCAGCGCCATCTGCCAGCTCTTCTACGGCAACGCCAACAAATACCCCAGGGTCGCAGAAGCCAACGGCATCGATCCAAACAAACTTCCCGCCGGCAAAACGCTGCGTCTTCCTGTCCTGCAATAGCGTGTTCCGGAAGGAAGCCTTCCATTTAAGCGACCTGTCCCTGGAGAGGAGGCCGGCGGCCCGTTTCGTCTCCAGGGACAATGTGTCACGGTAACGAAAGTTCTACTGGACAGCGTGCTTTTGCGGTGTAAGCTGGGGCCACTCATGCGACCCCATCGAGCCCTACGGACACTCGTGTCTGCCGCATTCTTCGGCGCCTCCTTGTCTGCGCTCCTTCATGCCCAGACAAACTCACCGGCCGCAGTGACCACTCCGGCAAGTCCCTCCCTCGCCGCCGAGCCCTACTACTTCAAGACTTGGTCGAGCATCGCCTCCATGCACGCCGATGGCACTGGAACTCTCACCCAGACCTTTTCCGTGGTGGTGCAATCCGAAGCTGCTCTGCGGGACTTTGGCGTCGCATCGCTCGTATATTCCACGCAATCGCAACATGCCGAATTCGTTTACGCGCGTGTCGTGCATCCCGACGGTTCCGTGCAGGAGACGCCTCTTTCTTCCGCGTTCGAGCAGCCGGTCGCCGTCACCCAGCAGGCGCCCGAATACAGCGACCTCAAGAGCAAGCAGCTTCCCATCCGCAGTCTCAGGATTGGCGACACGGTGGAGTGGCAGGTGCGTTTCGTCACTGATCACCCCGAAGTCCCAAACCAGTTCTGGGGTCAGGACACCTTCCTGCGCAACGTAGTCGTCCTGGACGAAACCTACGAACTGCACATACCGTCCGGCCTCCATCTCACGGTCTGGACCAACCCGCGCTCCGGCGTCACGCCCACCGAATCCGACGCGAATGGGGAACATATCTATCGCTGGCATCGCACCGATCTCAAGCCGACCGTAGGCGCTGCAGCCGAGGCCGCAAAGAAGGCTGAACAAATCCGTCCCCGCACGCCGGAGGAAGAGGTGGACGACACCAAAGGCGCGCTCCCGGGCTTCGCATGGTCCACCTTCCCCGACTATGCCGCTGTGGGCCAGTGGTATCGCAGCCTTACTGCGGACCGCATCGCTCCGGACGCCGCCATCAAAGCCAAGGTCGCTGAGCTCACGGCCGGCAAAACCAACGACCTCGAAAAAGCTCAGGCCATCTATAACTACGTCTCCAGTCAGGTCCATTACATCGGGGTCGACTTCGGCATCGGGCGGTATCAGCCCCACGCCGCAGCCGAGGTCTTCGCCAACCAGTACGGCGACTGCAAGGACAAGCACACTTTGCTTGCTTCCATGCTCTCGGTCCTCAACATCCAGGCCGATCCGGTGCTCATCGGCGCCGGCATTCGCTTCAACTCTGCCGTTGCCTCTCCCGCAGCCTTCAACCATCTCATCACGCACGTCACACTCGGCGGCAAGGATGTCTGGCTCGACGCAACGTCGGAAGTCGCCCCGTGGGAGTCGCTGCTGAATGTGCTGCGCGATAAGGAAGCACTCGTCGTTCCTGTCTCCGGCGCCCCTGCCATCCGCCAGACACCCAGGGACCTTCCCTATCCGCAGGTCTCATCGATGACCGTGGTCGGCTCTCTCGATAAAGACCTCACCGCCGATTCCACCATCACCATCACCATGCACGATGACAGCGAGATTTACTTGCGCTCCGTGCTCCGCAGCGTTTCCCCCTCCAGCTACAGTGAGTTCGTGCAGCGCTTCATGGCGGGCATGGGCTTCGGAGGCACCACCAGCGAAGCCGCAATCAATAATCTCGACGATCTCTCCAAGCCTCTTGAGATCACCTTCCACTACCACCGCGTCAAGGAAAAGGACTGGGGTGATAATCGCATCACCGCAGCCTTCCAGTTCCTCGACGCGCCGGGCTTCACTCCGGACCATCCGCCCGTGGAGGCGATCCAGCTTGGCGCGCCGCGCGTGGAGACCAGTTCTGTCCGGATGGAACTGCCCAAAGGCTGGACCGCGGAGCTCCCGGAAGCCGTTCATACGCACACCCCGTTTGCAAACTGCGATGTGACCTACACCCTCTCCAAGGGTGTTCTGATCGCGGAGCGCCGCTACACCGTGCTGCAAAAAGAAGTTCCGCTCAAGGATGCGAAGCAGTACCAGTCCTGGTATGACGACGCGGGCGCGAGCGGCGTTCCCTATATTCAGCTCACTCCGCCGGTTAAGCCGACCGCCACTGAGAGCGTCCTCAATATGCCCATGCCGGTTGCGCCGGCGGCCTCCGATGCGGCTCACCCCTCCGACTCCAGCGCCGCCGGCCTCGTCCACGAGGCCATGACCAGCCTGCACTCAATGGACCTCGACACTGGCCGCAAGGACCTCGATGCCGCCGCCAAGCTCAACCCCACCCAACCCTACCTCTGGGCAGGCTACGCCACTGTTGCCCAACTCCTCGGAAAGCAGACCGAAGTCGTAACCGATCTTCAGCACGAGATCACTTACCACCCCGACGAGATTCGTCTTTACGCCACGCTCTATCAGTACCAGATTCAGTTGAAAGATGGCCCAGGCGCTCTCCAGACCCTCCGATCCTGGGAGAAGGCAGCGCCGGTCGATCCCACGCCGCCGCTGCGCCTGGTCCTGGAACTCTCTGCGGCCAAACAATATTCCGAGGCCATTCGTGAAGGACAGGCGGCGATGGACCGTTTGGAGCCCTCGAAGCTCAATCTCGTCGACCTGCGCATCGCCATCGCAGCCGCCCAGGCCAAGTCAGGCCAGGCCAAAGAGGCCTCCGCCGCCGTCGAACCGCTGCTCAAGACGGTTACCGATCCCGCGCAACTCAGCAACATTACAGCCATCCTCGTTGAAACCTCACCCGATCTGGACCAGGTTCGCGCCGCCCAGCAATCCATCCTCAATTCTGAAGAGACGCAAACTGCTGCTTGGACGCTGGATACCCCTATCACCCCGGACGTCATGCGCAAGGAAGCCTCGCTCGCCGCCGCATGGGATACCTTCGGCTGGATTCTCTTCAAGCAGGGCAAGCGAGACGATGCCTTCGCCTACTGCCTTGCCAGCGCCTCTTTGCTCGACAGCCGTTCCGCCCATGACCACCTCTCCGCCATCGCCAGGGCCATGAACAAGCCGTCGGCCCTCGCTGCTGCCGGCAAGTCGGACCAGGAACTGCGTACCGTTCGCCTTGACGCTCCCACAGGCAATCGCGGCGTCGCTTTTGTCACACTCGTCATGGCCGGGGGAAAGATCGTTGATAAAAAGGTTCAGACCACCCCGCACACGCCCTCGTCAACCCCGCAGCTCGACAAAGTCGATGACCTGCTCACGGGTGTGAATCTGCACGCGCTTTTCCCTCCATCCAGCTCCGCCCGGCTCCTCCGGCACGGTGTCGTCAACTGCTACATGAACACTTGTGAGCTTGTCTTCATGCCTGAAACCGCGCCACCAAGCGCCAATCGTGCGCCCGTTCCCGTTCGCCCGCCGGCTCTCCAACGCTCCAATGAGCCTAAGTAGCGGCGGTATCGAACCACCGCTCAGATCGCTGTCAAGCCCCTCCTTCACCTAACCCTCACTGCACCAGCAATATAGCCTTGGCAGTTTTTCTGTCTTGAGCTGATATAATAGATGTAAGCAAGAAAGAACGAAGGCCCGGCCATCGGTCGGGCCGTTCTTCATTAACCCATTTGTTTTCAGCAACACCAAATAAGCGCTTTGCTTTCTAGAACTTACTCGCCAAGTCATTTGTTTTCTATAATATGGATTTTTTAGGGGGGGGAGGGGGTACACCAATGCCGGCTTGATAGCTGTCGTAGCTGCATTCTGTAGTTCAAGATCCATGCCTTGTCTGTGCCAATCCGTGTCAACCCTTGGCTCACTTCCGCCACTGGAGTGCACCGGCGAACGCCGCGTGCCTTCGCTGCGTACAATCACACTGGATGGAACTCCGCGAAGCCATCATGCTGGCGCTGCAGTCTCTGTGGCAGAACAAGCTGCGCACCTTTCTCACCCTGCTGGGCGTGATGATCGGCGTGGCCTCGGTGATCGCCGTCGTGACTCTGGTGAACGGCGCAAACACCTACGTCACCACCAAGTTCTCGCGCTACGGCGCGGATGTCTTCACCGTGTCGAAGACGCCGGCCATCGTCACCTCATCCGCCCAGTACCAGAAGCTGCAGAAGCGCAAGAACGTCACCTATGACGATTACCTCTACGTGCGCGACAACTGCAAGCGCTGCGTCGGCATCGGCGCCATGCAGTCCACCGTCGCCAAGGTGACGCGCGAGACCAACTCCATCACCGACACCCAAATCCGCGGCTACACCTGGCAGATGCCCTCGCTGCAGAACCTCGACATCGCCGAGGGCCGCGGCTTCACCGCCACCGACGAGGAGCACGCCGCGGCGGTCGCCATCATCGGCTCGGACGTGCGCGAGCACCTCTTCCCCGGCATCGATCCTTTGGGCCAGGAGCTGCGCGTCGACGGCCAGCCCTACACCGTCATCGGCGTCGGCGAAAAGCAGGGTTCCACCTTCGGCCAGAGCCAGGACAACTGGGTCGGCATCCCGCTGACTGCCTACCAGAAGACCTACGGCACCATGAAGACGCTGACCATCTACGCCAAGGCCGGCGCGGCGGGCGCAACGCTCAATGCCGCCGGCGATGAGGTCCGAGTGCTGATGCGCGCGCGCCGCCACGACCCGCCCGGCGCGGACGACTCGTTCGAGCTGGACATCAATAACACGCTGGTCAGCTTCTTCACCGAGGTTACGCAGTGGTTCGGTGCGGTGGCCGGAGCGATTGCCTTCATATCGCTCATCGTCGGCGGCATCGTCATCATGAACATCATGCTCGTCAGCGTGACGGAGCGCACGCGCGAGATCGGCATCCGCAAAGCGCTAGGGGCGCGCGGCCGCGACATCGAGTTGCAGTTCCTGGTCGAGTCCGGCGCGATGGCGCTCGTTGGCGGATTCCTGGGCGTGATGGGCGGATTCGTCGTCGCGGAAGGCGTCACCCTCGCGCTGGGCTTCCCGTCCACTGTCGCGCTGTGGAGCGTGCTACTGGGCCTCTTCGTGGCGACATCGACCGGCATCTTCTTCGGCGTCTATCCTGCGCGCAAGGCCGCGCGGCTGGACCCGATCGTCGCCCTGAGATCGGAGCTCTGACATAGCCATGCGATCCGGAGACCTGAAAGAAACCGTCACCATGGCCATGGAGACCCTGCGCGCCAACAAGCTGCGCAGCGGCCTCACCATCCTCGGCATCGTCATCGGCGTGCTGACGGTCATCATCATCTCGTCGGTAGTCAACGGCCTCAACGAGCGCGTCACCGGCCTGGTCGAATCGCTCGGCTCCAACGTGCTGTACGTCTTCCGCTTCCAGGTTGTCGGCTCCCGGCCCACTACGGAGATGCTGACACGCAAGCAGCTCACCTACGACGACGCGATGGCAATGCATGCGATCCCGCACGTCGTCGCCGTCTCGCCCGCACTGCAGTACACGGACAACAATGCACCGGGACGCTCCGGCGTCACCGCGATCCGCGGCAATGGCCATGAGATGCAGGGCACCATCCTCACCGGCGTCACGACCGATCAGGAAAAGATCAACGACATTCAGCTCACCGAGGGACGCTTCTTCAACGACAACGATGAGCAGCGCGCCGCCCGCGTCACCGTGCTGGGCCACGACACCGCGGCGCAGCTCTTTGGCGACCAGAACGCCGTTGGCAAAGAGATCGACGCGGCCGGCATGGTCTTCACCGTGATCGGCGTGGCGGACAAGCAGAAGCAGGCCTTTGGCGGCGGCCAGAACCCGCAGGACAACCAGGCCTTCTTTCCCATCACGACCTTTCACTACATGCATCCCGAGCAGCTCGACTACTGGATCAGCGTGAAGTACGACGACCCCAAGAACAAGGATGCCGTGGTGGACGGACTGACGGAGCTGCTGCGCCGCCGCCGCAAGCTCACCAACGACAAGCCGGACAACTTTGCCATCTTCGGCACCGACACTATTACGCGTCTTTGGGACCAGATCACCTTCGGCCTGTTCGCGCTGATGATGTCGCTCTCCTCCGTCGGCCTCATCGTCGGCGGCGTCGGCGTGATGAACATCATGCTGGTCTCGGTCACCGAGCGTACGCGCGAGATCGGCGTGCGCAAAGCCATCGGCGCGACCAAAAGGACCATCCTCACGCAGTTCACGCTGGAGGCGATGACGCTATGCGCCGTCGGCGGCCTGATCGGCGTGCTGCTCGGCAGCGGCGTGGCGGCGATCGTCAACCTGATCGTGCCCACGATGGTCTCGCCGCTCTGGATTCTCATCGCGTTTCTCTGCTCCTGCGCCATCGGTCTCGTCTTTGGCATCTATCCAGCGTGGAAGGCGGCGAACCTCGATCCCATTGAGGCGCTGCGCTACGAATAGTGCACGCAGATGGTTGAAGCAAGTCCGAGCGACCCAAAACTCGTTCTGCTGCCCGGCATGGACGGCACCGGCTGGCTGCTGGAAAACTTTGCAGCCGCGCTTCCGGCGTCCATGCGACCGCAGATCGTGCGCTATCCGCCGACCGGCTGCACTTCGTACGCGGAGGTTGACACGTTCCTGCGCTCGGCCGGCATCGACGATGAGCCGTTTGTGCTGCTGGCCGAGTCCTACTCCTCCGTCGCGGCCATTGCCTGGGCCGCAGCGAATCCGCCGAACCTGAAGGGTCTGGTCCTCTGTGTCGGCTTCGCGACGCCGCCCGTGAGGAAGCTGCTGCGGCCCATCAGCTCACTGCTGACGCACGTGCTCTTCGCGTTGCCGCGGCCAACGTTCGTCGCAAAGCACTGGACCGCCGGACATGACGCACCGAAGGAGCTGCTGCTGAAGCTGAAAAGGATCAGGAACGCCATTCCCGCCGATACTTTCGCCAAACGGATACGCGCCGTGCTTACGTGCGATGTGCGTCGCGAACTCGCGCAGGTCCGCGTGCCGATCCTCTTCCTGCACGCCAAAGACGATCAGCTGATCGACATGGATCGGTTGGATGAAATGCGCGCCCTCCAGCCACAGGCCGAGGTCGAGATTTTCCCCGGCTCGCACCTGCTGCTGGAGCGTCATCCGCAGGAAGCCGCCGCTCGTGTTGCGCGATTCGTCCGTGAGCGCATCGAAATGGGTTGAACCGCCACAAAACCGTGCCCCATTCATCCCGCGCTTTTGCGGGATGAGTGGGACCGTGCCACTAAGGCCATGTTCTTTCGCCTAAACCACTGCAAATCCATTCGACCAGCTTCGATAGACTCAAATCATGGCCTTCGCCATGGCAGTAGAGATCATCACGACGTTTCTCTCCATAGGCGGCTTGATCTACATGCTGCTGGCGCTGTGGGGCGCACGCAGCTTTAACCACCATTGCCGTCGCGTAGGCGCTGCTGCTGCAAAGAACGAGTTCGCGCCGGACGTCAGCATCCTGAAGCCCGTCAAAGGGCTGGACGCGCGCATGCACGCCGGCTTCGTGAGCCACTGCATGCAGCAGTATGGCGGCAAGTTCGAGATTCTCTTAGGCGTCAGCAGCATGGATGATCCTGCCGTCGCCGAAGTGGAGCGCCTGCGCGCCGAGTTCCCCGATCGCGATATCCACCTGATTGTCTGTCCGGAACGGCTCGGCACCTCAGGCAAGGTCAGCAACCTGGTCCAGATGCTGCGCCAGGCACGCTATGACTACATCCTGATCAACGACAGCGATATCCGCGTCTCGCCGGACTATCTCTCGCGCGTGATGGCGTGCTTCGGCCCGGCGGGAAACGTCGATGCGCGCGGCGGCAAGCACGCGCATCCCGTCGGCATGGTGACGGCACCGTATCTCGGCCGCACGGCAGCGGAAGGCGAAGGCCTCACGTTGTGGGCGCGGCTGGAAGCCCTGGGCATCTCCACGGATTTTCTTCCCGGCGTGCTGACCGCTCGGTTCATCGAAGACGGCATCCGCTTCGGGCTGGGATCGACGCTCGCCGTCTCGCGCGAAGCGCTCACCCGCGCGGGCGGCTTGGAATCTCTGGTGGACTATCTCGCCGACGACTACGAACTCGGGGCGCGCATCGCCGCTGCCGGCTATCGCGTGGAGCTGTGCGGCGAGCCCGTGGAAACCACCGTACCTGCGTATCGCTTCCGCGGCTTCTGGGACCACCAGATGCGCTGGGCCCGCTCCACGCGCGACTCGCGCCGCTGGGGCTACGCCGGTCTCGGCATCACCTACTGCGTCCCGTGGGCAGTGCTCAACTGCATCGCCAGCGGCTTCGCGCTGTGGAGTTTCACGCTGCTCAGCCTCGTGCTGCTCGCGCGCGTCACCGTCGCGCTTTCAGTTGGGGTGGGTATCCTTCGGGATGGACAAGTCCTGCGCGATCTGTGGCTGCTGCCGCTGCGCGATTTCTTCGGCCTCGGCTTCTGGGTATGGAGCTTCGCCTCGAACCACATCGTTTGGCGAGGTGAACACTTTTACCTCAACCGCGGCCGCATCACGCGCACCTAATTCTGCGTCGGCTTGGTTGCCGCGTCGATCACGAACACATCCGCGGGTGCGCGCGTTGCCTCCAGCTTCAGTCCCAGTTGCTCCTGCACCGCGGTAAAGAGCGCGGGCGGAGCATTCGGTTCCGCGGCGCGAATCGCGTCCGGAGTCCACGTTAGGCTGAAGTCGTAGCGGCCCGCGAGGTTCGTCTGGTCAATCACCGGCCTGTCCAGCCCCATCATCTGCACCACGTGCGCGAACCCAGGCATGGTTTCATTCGTAAACTTCATGTATTGCCCCGAACCCATCCCATGGCCGGAGGCATCGCTGAGTGCATCGGGGGCGCTCTTGCTCTTTTCCAGTTTCGCGCCTCCTTTTGTCACCGTCAGCGTGTAAACCGAAAGCTCGCGTTTGTCATGATGCATTTTGAGGCCGAAGCGCGTAGCAAGCAGCTTCTGCAGCATGCCCCGATACTGGTCCCAGCTGGGCGTCCCTTCCACATCGGGCACGCCATCAATGTCCCAGCGCTGCTCAGTGAACCACTCCGGCGCATTCACAATCTGGCTCTTCTGAATCGAGTAGGCAAAACACAGAATGCCGATCATCGAATTGTTTTCGATGTGAATGCGGTGGCCTTCGAGGCCGAACGCCTGGTTCTTGTCGTTCGGGTCGGAAGGCTTGATGACCGCGACTTCAAATGAGGGGTCGGCGTCTTTCGCCATGGGCTTGACCGCCTGCGTGTCCTGGCCGCACGCCGCAAACGTGCCGCATACGCCGCAGAGCAGCACAGCGGAAAACAATACGGTTCGTTGCATGGCGATCATCCCCAGCTCCCCAAAGTCTACGCTGCACTTTGGAAGATACGCACGATGGTTCCCTTGCAGATGCGAGGAGTTGCGACGATTTAGTTCTGCGTCGGCTGTGTTGCGGCGTCGATGACCAGAACGTCCGTCGGTCCGCGTGTGGCCTCCAGCTTCAGTCCTAGTTCTTCCTGGATCGCAGTAAAGAGTCCCGGCGCGGCATTCGGCTCTGTAGCGCGTGCCTCGTTCGGCGTCCAGTGCAAGGTGAAATCGTAGCGGCCTTCGATGTTCGTCGCGTTGATAATCGGCTTGCCGGCGGCCACCTGCAAGCACAGCGTAAGGTCGGACATATTGCTGTTGGTAAACGCCATATAGCGCTGCGAGCCCTGGCCCCAGCCATTTTCGTCCATGCCGGCGTCGGGGTCGCTCTTGCTCTTTGCCAATTTTGGGCCAGCTTTCGCAATCATCAACGTATAGCCGGAGAGCTCTCGCTTGTCATGGTGCATCTTCACGCCGAAGCGCGTCGCGAGCAGCTTTTCCACCATGCGTTGATATTGATTTACGTTCGGCTCGCCTTCTACATCGGGAACGCCATCGATGTCCCAGTGCTGCTCTGCAAACCACTTGGGCGCGCTCACGATCTGGCTGTCGTTGATCGCATACGCGAAGCAGATCATGCTGACTACGGTCTGGTTTTCGATCGAGATATGTCGCCCATTGATATGAAATCCGTCGCTTTGGTCATTCGGAGCCGAAACCTTAATCACAGCCACCTCAAACGAGGGGTCCGCATCCTTTGCCATGGGCTTTGCAGCCTGGATTGCATTGTCTTGCGCATAGGCGGCAAGCCCGCATGCAAGTAAGACTGCCATGAGCAACACGGTCCGTCGCATGGCGACCATGGTAAACCGTCCTGCAGAACCGGCGCGATCAGTTCGCCGATGGCCGTTCGACATGGTCGATCACATAGACATCCACCGGGGCCTTGACCGGCTCAAATTTCAGCCCCAGTTCCTGCTGCACCGCGGTGAACAAGCCTGGCGGTGCGCTGGGGTCAGTATTGCGGAGTTCGTCGGTTGTGTAGTGCAGCTTGAAGTCATATTTGCCGGTGAGGCCCGTCTGGTCCACCAGAGGCCGGTCGCGGAAGAGCTGCTCCACCAGAATGAAATAGGAGATCGGTGCGCTGGTGTAGGCCCGCGTCGTCTCATAACCGCGACCGCCCAGGCCCTGCTCCAGCGGCTTTTTGTCGGGGTCAGCTGCCGCCGCCAGCTTCGGCCCACCCTTCGCAATGCGGACGGCATATACCGGCAGCTCGCGAGTCTCGCGATGGAATTTGAGGTGGAAGCGGTCGGCAAGCAGTTTTGCAATCATCTCCTGCTGCTGCGCCAGATTCGGCTCACCCTCCGTATCCGGTGTGCCGTTGAGGTCGTACCGCTCCTGTCGCACCCACTCCGGGCCGCCGACAATCTGCTCCGACTGAATGGAATAGGCCCACTTCATCAGCTTCTCCACCGATACCGCGGAAAAGTCGAAATGATCGCCCTGCACCCAGATTCCGCGGTCACGCTCATTGGGGTCGTGCGGCTTGATGGTCGCGACGGCGAAGGATGGATGGGCGTCGGCAGCCATCGAGTGAATGGGTGCGGCAGGCTGTGGCCCGGCCTGAGCGAACAGTGGGCAGGAAGCCAATGCGGTAAGGAGCAGCGGGAGAAGACTCAAACGCAAGGGGTGGCCTCCGGGGGTTGGCTGCCTGACTCTCTCTATAAAACGATACGCAGGGGCGGTTGCCGCGGAACGCATCGCTTCAGTTCTCTCCCGGCCGCTCGACGCGATCGATCACGAAGACATCCACCGGAGCCTTCACCGGCTCCAGCTTCAGGCCGAGTTGATCCTGGATCGCGGTAAAGATGCCGGGCTGCGCGTTGGCGTCGGTCGAACGCGCTTCGTCCGGCGTGTAGTGCAACCGGATATCGTATTTCCCCGTCAACCCCGTCTGATCCACGATCGGCCGGTCGGGAATGAAAAACTGCATGCCGAGAATGAAGTCGCCGATGGATACGTTTGTGTACCACTGGGTCAGGTCCGGACCGCTGCCGCTCGCGCCCTGGTTCGCAAGCGCGTCAGGATGCGCAGCCGGCGTCAGTTTCGGGCCACCTTTCGCGATGCGGATGGCATACACAGGCAGCTCACGTTTCTCGCGCGTGAAGTGCAGTTGGAACCGGTCCGCGAGCAGCTTCTGCAGCATCTCCTGCATCTGGTGCAGGTCCGGCTGGCCGGGCGTGTCGATCTTGCCTTCGATGTCCCAGCGATCATTCTTCGCCCAGTCCGGCGCACCCACGATCTCCTTCGGATGCAGGGAGTAGGCAAATGACATCAGCGCGAAGACCGACCGCCCGTATACGGTAAAGCGATCACCCACGGCGTCAAATCCTCCCCGGTTCGACTCTGGATCGTGCGGCTTGACGGTCGCGACCAACAGCGACGGGTGTGCGTCGCGCGCCATCGTGACCGCCGGCGAGGCAGGAGGCTTGGTCTGGCCGTAGACCGGCAGGGCGATGAAGGGAATGGCAGCGAGAAGAGAAGAATACAGGCGACGATTCACAGGACGACTCCGCAACGCAGCGATGATAGCGGATACGCAGGGCAGCGTTCACCGGTTCGGCTGGTTGGAGACGATCTCTTTGCCGCCGGATGTTGCGATCACGTAGAGGGGTGACAGCGCCGCGGGCAAGGGCGCGGGCTGATTCGCGAGGTCTTGCCAGAGGAAGATGCGCTGCGGACCGCGCCATTTCGCGGCGAGCGATTGCTGCGTCTCGAAGATGTCCGGCGCATCGGGAAAGAAGCTGCCATACCAGAGGTTGGAGCTGCGGCCGTAGTTGCGGACGCCGTTGTATTGCGGCTCGGTGAGGATGTGAATGGGATTGATGGCGCGGGGTTTTCCATCCGAGAACTGGTAACCCGGCCGCTGGAGGTAGAAGCCGAGCGTGCTGCCGTACTCGTACTCCTGATGGACGACGATGAGGGCTGGAGATTCTCCGGGGCTGGCAGCAAGTTGTGCGGCGATGGCCGCCGCAAGCTGCCGGGAACTTAGCACCGGCGCAAAGGTCTGGAGGGCGAGGTGTGCGGCGAGAAGAAAACCAAATGCGCCGGCGGATAGGGCGAGTGTTGCGGCATGAGGCCGCAGCCGGCGGCGCAGGAGATACGAAGCGAGCGGGCCGAGGAAGAGGCTCGCTGCGGCGATCACGAGCGGCGGGCGAAAGAGTCCGAGCGCCAGTGCGTCGAGATCGAGAAAATGGCCCATGGAGAGCGCGTAGTCGCCGGGGTTCTGCTGAAGGAGAGCAGCGAGGTCGGTGTCCGGCGCGGGTGCGCGGGTGTGTAGCAGGAAGTAGATGGATGCAGCGGCGAAGATTGCGCCAAAGGCAACGAGGACGGCGGTGCAGCGAAGGTTGGCGCGACGGATGCGCTTCGCTCCTTCGGTAACCGGGGTCCATGCCACACGCGCATCCTGTGTGAGCCAACCAGCTATCAGGATCGCAAAGGGAGGCAGCGACGGCAGAACGTAATATTCCTGGCGCGTCGAGAGAGAGAAGAAGAGTAGCGGGACCGCAGCTGCAATCGTGAGCAAAAGCAACGCGTTCGGCCCGGAAAGAAAATCACGGAAATAACGGCTGCGAAGATCGCGGCTTTGCGGTCTCCGGACGACCAGATAGATCGTTTTGAGAATCTTCTTCACGTACCCGAGCGCCTTGAAGATGAATGCCGACCACGGCATCAGCCATACGAGGCAGAGGCCCCAGAAGAGCCAGAGCGGGACGGTGTCGTAGTCGCGCGGGACGCGCAGGTTCAGGTAGCGCAGCACCTGCTCGTTGACGAAGTAGAACCATGCCCAGCCATGGACGTTGCCCGGTGTTGGCATTGGGACAAACCAGTGGCCGTGCATCCATTTGAGGTCACCGGGACGGCCGCGGGTTGGGTTTGCCCATGCCGCGAGGATGTGCCATGGGGCGGCGATCGCAAGGAAGACCGCAAATGATGTGAACGGATGTAAGCGGACCGTCCGATGGATCGCGCCACGCAGCCCGCGCGTCAGCAAAAGATAAATCGCGGCGATCGCAATTGGAAAGACGATGCCAATCAGCCCCTTCGTCAATACGCCGAGCGCGCAGCAGGCAGCGAAGCCGTAACAGAGCAGGCGTGAACCTTGTGGCTCGATCCCATTCATCGCGCGATGGGGCTGCGCGATGAATGGGGCACGGACCGAGGATGGTGCCATCGATTGCTGCTCCATCCCACCCAAGCTGAGCCTGGGTGGGGCACCCGCCTCTTCGGTCTGCCAGAAGCAGAGCAGCGCCATCGTGATCCAGAGGCAGAGCATGACGTCCGGCAGCAGGATGCGCGAGAAGAGGAAGATGCCGGGGCAGGAGAGCAGGATCAGCCCTGCATACAGTCCGGCGCGGACGGAACCGAATATGCGGCGAGCGAATATCTCAACCGCGAACGCGAGCGCGAGCACGAAGAGCGCCATTGGAATGCGCGCGGCGACGGCCAGTGCTCGTGCGGAGGGGTGTCTCAGCGTCTGCATTGTGCGCATCGATGCCGCCATTGACCAGTAGAGCAGCGGAGCTTTTTCCAGGTAGCGGATGCCATTGGCATAGAGGGTGACGTAGTCATGCCGCAGCAGCATCTCGCGGGCGACCTCGGCGTGGACGGAGTCGGCGTCGTCCAGCAGCGCAGGCCGGAACAGCGTAAAGCTCGCGTAAAACGCGAACCAGAGCGCGACGATCAGCAGCGTCGTGGATGCGGGACGCCTGGGAATTTGGATGAAACGAGCCATTGGGAGGGACTTGCCTTCTCTGGCGAATATATTGGATCAGAGTGAACGATCCCATACGAGGCACGAACCCTGCACCGGATTCGACAGCCGGCCCGGCTGCGGAGCTGGTCTACGGCGACTGGTACCCGGCAGCGCGCGTCGACGATCTGCGCCGCGGCGAGCGGCGCACGGCGCTGCTGCTGGGAATACCGCTGCTGCTGGGCCGCCGCAAAGACGGAAAAGTCTTCGCCATGCGCGATCTGTGCCCGCATCGCGGCATTCCGCTCTCGGCCGGATGGTTCGACGGCGAGCGCGTGACCTGCAAGTATCATGGCTGGGAGTTTGAGCCCTGCAGCGGCCAGTGCATGAAGATTCCCTCGCTGACCGGCGAGGATACGCTGGATGCGACGAAGATCTTCGCCGGGGCGTATGCCTGCGAGGAGCGCGACGGGTATGCCTGGGTCTTTATCCCGGAGCCGGGTGCGGGCCGTATCAACGCTGAACTGCCGGCTGTTCCGGAGGTGCCAAAGTTCTCTTCCAGATTTCGCACCGCGCATCTCACCGCCGATCTGCCGTGCAACGTCGACCACGGCATCATTGGGCTGATGGATCCCGCGCACGGGCCGTTTGTGCATCAGGCGTGGTGGTGGCGCAGCCGGGGAAGTATTCACGAGAAGCAAAAGCGTTTTGAGCCGATCAAAGATGAGGCCCACCACGGCCGCAATGCAGGTTTTCGCATGGCCGCACATGCGCCTTCGCGCAACAGCCTGCCTTATAAGCTGCTGGGCGCGCATGGGCCAGTGACTACAACCATCGATTTTGTGCTGCCCAACCGGCGTTACGAGATCATTCGCAGCGGAGACAAGTGGTTTGCGACCCTCACGACCGTGACGCCCGTAACGCCCTCGACTTGCCGCATTGACGTATGCGGGGCTTGGAATGTGCTGGGCTGGTTTCCTTTCTTTACGCCGATTCTCAGGTTTTTCGGAAACAGGTTCGTCCGGCAAGATCAGGAGACGATGGTGGAGCAGGCGCAGGGCCTGCGCTATGGACCGGCGCTGATGCTGATCGACGATGCGGACAAGCCGGCAAAGTGGTATTTTGCGCTGAAGCAGGCCCGGCTCAACGGTACAGGTGCGCATCCGATCTCCGAAGCGGTGACGCTGCACTGGCGAAGCTAGGAAAATCCTGCGCGACTTTAGGGCAAGCATCGGCGGAACAACCCCAAACAGCCTTCCACCCGCTCACGGGCATCTAAACCGGCACCATGCCTGCTCTGTGGAGCCCGAACGATCTCGCGGTTCGCTTTGCTGCCTACATCGAGGAGCTTCACGACGTGTTCGTGATGCATGGGCTGCACTACGGCTCGCCGAACGATATCTGCAGTTTGACCGAGCGGCTGCAGAAGTCTGACCCATTGAGCGAGGAATTGGCGGCATTGGTGCGCTCCATGGTGCTGCGTGAGGGTGGATCGATGCCTCGCACCGATCTGCTGGAGATTGTAGCCATCGCCATTGCCGGGCCACGCATGGACCCTGCGGGCGAGGAGTTGCAGCCGGCAGTAAAACAACTTCTTTCATTCCTCCATGCGGCGCTGCGGCGGCCGTGGAATGAACCGCCCGGCGAAGAGAGATTGCATCCGGACGAGGATCCTCGCGCTGAGGCCGCCCGCGAGCTGCGCGAGGCCGCTGCAAAGATCGAAGCGGAGGTGCAGGGCGCGACACGTGATCGGCCCCCCGAAGTGGAGATCCACGACGAGGCGGCGGCGCGTGCAGTGCGCGCGAACGTTATTCCGTTCGGCCGCGCCAGGGCGGTTTTCAGCCGGTTGGCTCGCGCAGAAGCAGCTGAACCGATGGATGATGACGAAATGGAAAAGGGCACCGACGGCATTGCCTCTGCTGCTGTTGTCGCTGCAACTGAGAATCAAATCCCGCAGTTATCCGCCGCACCCGCCGCTGAGATCACGGATTTGGCCCCGCGCCCTTTGCCAATCAAGGAAGCAGCCGAGATTGCGGTACGCGAACCGCCGCCAGAGCATGTTGAGGTTGCGACCTCAATGCCAGTTGCAGAGGAGGAGAGATCTGCAATGCCCGCTGCGCTGGGTGAAGCTCCTGTGCCCACCGTGGCCACAAGTGTGGCACAGGCTCCGGCAGAGCCCGCGCCCGAGATGCAACCGTTGCCCACAGAGCGCAAAGGCGGCGCGGCAGCAGTGGCCGAAAATCCGAAGGCCGGACGCGCCCCGGCATTAGGTTCTCCAATCCATGTGCCGCGACGCGTTCCATCTACTCCAGTTTTTCTGCATCGGCCAGATCTGCCCACCGCGCGATTGCCCGAGTTCGATGAAGAACCTCCTCTACCCGCGGCCCCACGCGTCAGCCGCGTCGCTTGCGCGTATGGGATCGCAGCCGTAGTTCTACTTGGCGCGGTGCTTGGATTTGCGTTGCGGAACGGATCCGCTGCTGAGGCTGTTGCAGATGCGTCCTCGAGACGAAGCATAAATACGCCAGCGCCCGTCCCTCCACGAATAAGTACTGAGATACCGGCTTCGCTCTCCGTTCCGATGCCGAACGCTGCGACTTCCAAGCCAACCGCGGCCGCGGACAGCCTCGCTCCGCAACCCGCGCACTCCTCCCATTTTGACGACGACTACGTTGCGCCGCCGTACACCACAACAGTGGCGCAGCCGGGTGCGGCGGCGGCTTCCGTTCCTGCCCGGCCCATCAGCGAAACGTCTGGCGCGCCGCCATCCAAGGTCGAGCAGGTGTCGGCAAGGCAAGACAGCGAACCGCATTTTGAGCTTGCCCGCCCGCGCGATCCCGACGCGAGCATTGTGGGCGATGGAGGCGGCCGCACATCGACCGTAGCGCTGGCCGAGCCACCACCGCATCCGCATATCTCCGCCGGATTGATGGCGGAAAATCTGGTTTCCGCCCCGAAGCCCGACTATCCGGCTCTGGCGAAGATCGCGCATGTGGATGGCCCGGTCGTCCTCCACGCGGAGATCAATCGCAAAGGGGAAGTCTCCGATACCCAGGTCATCAGCGGTCATTTTCTGCTGCGGCGCGCGGCGGAGGCAGCGGTGAAACACTGGCGCTATCGCCCGTATCAGGTCGATGGAAAGTCGGTTCCCGTTTCGACGACGATCACCGTGCGCTTCCGGCACTGAATCGAATCGGACGTGCCGTTCCCGTACAATTGACCATGCAGGCGGCTGGGCGATCGCTGCCTCTGCGGCTTTGCCGCGGAGGGGGAGGAAAGTCCGGACTCCGCAGGGCAGTGTGCCGGATAACGTCCGGGATTTGTGCTTCAAGGCATAAAGACGGCCAGTGCAACAGAAAACATACCGCCCGCCCGCGCAAGCAGGCAGGTAAGGGTGAAAAGGTGCGGTAAGAGCGCACCGGGCGGCCAGCAATGGACGCCGCATGGTAAACCCCACACGGAGCAAGACCAAATAGGCAGGGACCGCAGCCGCCACTCCAGCGGCGCGGGCGCATCGGCCCGATGCGCCAAGGCGGAGCAATCCGGGCAGCCGGAGGCCGAAACTTGCGGGTAGGTTGCTGGAGCGGCGCGGTAACGCGTCGCCTAGAGGAATGATCGTCGCTGGAGGAAACTCCAGACAGAATCCGGCTTACAGGCCGTCTGCAAAAGCTGTGGCCCCGGAGCTTGCACAGAGCTCCGGGGCCACCATTTTTTCGCAGCAGGTTTGTATCGGTTAGAACTTCAGACGCAGGGCCAATTCCAGAATGCGCGGGTCGGCAGCGTTATTGATCTTGTCATAGCTGCTATTTCCGAGGTTGGTGTTGGGGTTGGATGGATTGGTGTGGTTGAAGGTGTTGAATGCTTCAGCGCGGAATTCGATGAAATCTTTTTCCGTAATGAGGAACTGCTTGAACAAAGAGGTATTCAAAAGTTCCTGGCCCGGTCCGCGGATGATGCCGGTCTGCGCATTGCCGTAGTAGCCGGGTGCCGGATTCACAAACGCGGAGGCATTGAACCACTGCTGCGTCGATCCTCTTTTCCACGTTTTCGGTCCTTTGGTCGTGGTGCCAGGTGCCTGATCGGGCCGTACTGCGAGGCCCTGGAAACTCTCTGTCAGCGCCGGGGAGAGAGATGTGCCGCTGCGGAAGGTAATAACATTGTCCAGACTCCACCCACCCAGCAAAAGTTTTTCCGTTCTGTTGCCGGTGGCGTTGAAGAACGGCAGCTTATAGATGACAGTGATGCCAAAGTTGTGGGGATAGTTCAAGCTTTCCGTGTTGCCGTGGTAGCGGTTGAGGTCATAAGGATCAATTACACCGCCACCTGCCAGATTGGTGGTGTTGTGCGAGTAGGTATACGCCACCGATACATCCAGCCCGTGGCTCATCGAGTGCCGCACCTGCGCTTCCAGCCCGTTCCACTCCTGCCACAGCCGCGTGTACAAGGTGCTGATCGTGGCGTACCCCTGATAGGGAGACCAATAGGCCGTGCTGTCGCCAAGCTGTCCCTTGTTCGCCGGGTTAGAGTTCAGCAGCGGGTTGAAGTCGTACGTCACCCCGCCGATGGTCGTCGGCTTGGGTTGATTCTGGTTCCATGTGCCGACCAAATGCTGAATCCGGCTGCCTGCGCCTACGACGGACGCGACGATGTTTCCTGGAAACTGATGCTGGATGCCCAGCGACCAGCTGGCGACGGGAGAGGCCTGGATGTCCTGGTCTGCCGCCGCGATATTGGCTGCGCTCGTCGTCGTTGCCGCAACTCCGCCTGCGCCCGCGACATTCCAGCTTGACGTGGTCGGCAACACCAGATTCGTAAGCGCCTCATTCGTGAAGTCCGGCGGGTTGGCATCGCAACTGAAGGAGCAATCCTGGTTGGTGAAGATGCGCGTATAGCTCTCACCATAGCCGCCGCGCAAACTGGTCTTGCCATCGCCAAAGACGTCCCAGGCGAAGCCGCCATCTGGAGCGAAATACCAGATGTGGTTGTTCGAGAAATTTACCGGCAATCCACCTGACTTGCCGCTGTTGAACAGCAGGCCGTTGCTGTAGGTCGTACCGGTTGGGATATTGGTAACGCCGCTGGTCTCGTTCACCGTAGGCGCGAGTGCCGGATTGAATGCCGACGGCACGAAGTTTGTCTCGGAGTTCGGCGTCCCGTAGGGCAACGGCAGGTGGTAAATGCGCAACCCGAGGGTGAACGTCAGGTTCTTGTTCAACTGATAGCGATCCTCCACATACGGAGACCACGAGAAGTCGTGGATCACGCCGTGGGGCACAAAGCTGGATTGGTTGAAACTGGCGATATATCCCAGCAGCATGTCCGCGACCGACGCGTCCGTCTGAGCGGTACCGGTTGTCTTTGTCGAGTTGCCGTTGAAGGTAAAGCTGCCGTTGGAATTATTGCCGCTGGCATTGATTGAGAGCTGCCGCTTGGTGTTGAAGACGAAGGTCACACCGGCGGTAAGGTAGTGCTTACCCTTGAGCCAGCTCCAGTTGTCGCCGACCGTATTGTCCAGGTCCGAAGCGTGCGGAATCGGCCGCTGGAAGATGCCCTGCCCGGCAAGTCCGGTCAGCGCGACCACCGGGGTCCGCGTCGAGTAATTCGCGTTCGGATAGAAGAGCGTCTCGGAGAAGTTCGGGATCTGGCTGATGTCCGTCTTCCCCACCACCGTAAGGTTCAGAAGGAAGATGTTCATCGCAATGTTCGTGGTGTTGATCATGTTCGGCGAAAGCGTCTGCGTCAGCGACACCTGCGCCAACTTGTTATTGGTAAAGTCCGTCTCGGAGCTGACCGGCGTCGTGCCCTGGGACACGCTGTTCTGCGCAAAGTCCTGATACTCGTTGAAGTACTCGCCCAACAGGTGATAATTCTGCGTGAAGTAGTGGTCCAGCTTGATCTGGTCGTCACGTTGGTAGGTCGTGACGGTTTTAAGGTTGATGTAGTTGACACCACTACCGGTTTCGTTGGGGGCGGGATAGAGCGTCTGCAGGTAGGCCTTGGAACTGGTGTTGATCCGATTAGACGGGATCTGATAGAAGGTGCCTGTGGCGCCGTTGCAGGATGAGACGGTCGGGAAGTTCAGCCCCGTTGTCGGGTCCTTGATCGGAGTGGTGAAGCAGCCTGCAATCTGGTTGGGCGTAGGAAGCAGACTCTGCGTCGGGTTGGGCGTATGCAAGACTACATACGACTCATCCCAAAAGAAGAAGGTCTTCTTGCGATCGGTGTTGTAGTAATGCGGGATAAAGACCGGGCCGCCGAGATTGAACCCGAAGATGTTCTGCTTGTACGCCGGGATGGTGTTTTGGAAGTAGGGCTTGGTGTTGAGGTCGTCATTGCGCAGAAACTCCCAGAGTGTGCCGTGAAAGCTCCCGGTCCCGCTCTTGGTCTGCATCAGGACGACGGAAGAGCCCATCAGCGAGTACTGCGCGGAAAAGTTGTTCTGCAAGACGCGTACTTCCTCGAGCGAATCCGGGTTCGGAATCACCGATTCCTGCGTCATATTGCCGGTGTTCTCGTTCCACACGCCATCGACCGCATAGAAGCTGCGCGATACAGCCATGCCGTTGATGGAGAGCTGACTATTCGTCGAGCGCCCACCGGTTGTCATCGCCGTGCCCTGCTGCAGGTTGTTCACCCCGGGCAGTAAGCCGGCCATTGCCTGGTAGTTGCGTCCGTTCATGGGCAGCGAACTGACCTGGGTGCCGGAAATATACGCAGAGTTCTCGGGTGTTGAGAGCTGGATATCGGTGGAATTGGCCTCGACCGTCACCGTATCGCTCGTCGTGCCTACGGCAAGCGTCGCATTCACCTGCGCCGTAATGGCGGGATGGAGTTCCACGCCGTTGACGGTGTAACTCTTGAAACCGGTCTTCGAGACCGTCACCGAATAGGTGGACACAGTAAGGCCCGGCGAAACGTAAGTGCCCTGACTGTTGGAGTGGGTCTCGATGGCGACCTTGGTGGCGTTGTCCACGAACGTCACTGTGGCGTCCGGAACTACGGCGCCGCTCGAATCGGTTACCGTCCCGGTAATGGTGGCGCGGGTCGAGAGTTGCGCGCGCAGCGTGCCTGCAGCGAAGACCGCTAGTGTGAAGACCAACACAATTCCGATGAAGCGTCGTAACGTCACCATGGTTCCTCCAAAAGAACAATCATTTCGGCAATAGCGCCTCGGCTGTATCGCCTGAAGCTATTTCCATTTGAAAACTTATTTCAATGGAAAACTGGACTGGTGAACAACTATAGGTTTGGCGAGGAAACAGCGTCAAGATGGGGCATGGCAAAACCCCACCTTCGCTTTGACACGGCGGAAAGGGCGCGCCTAAGCCGTGACCACGTGCAGGGCGAATGCGGCAAAGATGATCGCGCAGAGATCTTCCACGACGCCGATTTGCCAGTCCTTGCAGCCGATCTTCTCGACCAGATCGCGGCGCACCATGAAGCCGACGAAGGCGCCCAGCAGCGCGCCGACGATGCCGAGCAGCACGCCTTCGATTCCCGGACCATCCATTGCCGTAGCTGCGATAGATCCGGCAAGGCCGCCGAGGCAGACGCGCGCGAGCAGTGGCAACGGCGAGGTGCGGTCGGGGATGCGAGGCGACTTATCGCCGATCAGCTCGCCCACCGCCAGCACGGTGAATGCGATGGCGACGCCGAGCCGTCCGGTCCACTCCGCCCAGGTGCCGCTGACGGGCAGGTATTCCAGGTACGCGTACCAGCAGAGCACGGCCATCGGCGTCAGCGAACGCAGCCCGGTGGTGAAGCCGAGCAGCGGTATCGCGAGCAGCCAGGACATCATTGCGATGGCCATGCGGGTCCCTTCGGAAGCGCGTCGAGAGCCCGTGGCGCGCAGATTCTGTTCGGCTGTGAGTGTTTCACAGGCGGCGTTTCTATGGACGGAAAATCCGCCGGGGAAGTCTCCGCTCAGGCACGCAGCCAGCCGTAGAGCGGGAACCGCTCGGCTAGCTCCATTACCTCGCCGCGAATCTTTCCGAGCTTCGCGTCGTCCGCGCGGTGCTCCAGCGCCGCAACGATCCACTTGGCGATCGTCCGCATCTCCGGCTCCTTCATGCCGCGCGTGGTCAGCGCCGGCGTGCCGATGCGGATGCCGCTGGGCTTCATAGGCGGATTGGTGTCATACGGAATGGCATTCTTGTTCACCGTGATGCCGGCCTTGCCGAGGGCGCTCTCTGCCTCGCTGCCCAGAATGCCCTTCTGGAAGACATCGACCAGCATCAGGTGCGTGTCCGTGCCGCCGGAGATGATGCGGTAGCCCTCCGCTGCCAGCGCTTCCGCCAGCACCTTTGCATTGGCGACGATCTGCTTCGCGTAAGCGGCGAACTCCGGCTGAAGGGCTTCCTTGAACGCCACTGCTTTTGCCGCCACAATATGCACCAGCGGACCGCCCTGCTGGCCGGGGAAAACGCTGCGATCGATAGCCGCGGCGAACTCCTGTTTGGAGAGCACCAGCCCCGCGCGAGGTCCGCGCAGCGTCTTGTGCGTGGTGGTCGTGACGATGTGTGCGTGCGGAACAGGCGAGGGATGCACGCCGCCCGCGACGAGGCCGGCGAAATGCGCCATGTCGATCATCAGATACGCACCGACCTTGTCTGCGATGGCGCGCATACGGGGGAAATCGAACGTGCGCGGGTAGGCGCTGCCGCCGCCGACGATCACTTTGGGCTTCTCGCGTTCGGCCGTCGCTTCCAACTCGTCGTAGTCGATCGTTTCGGTATCGCGACGCACCTGATAGCCGACCACGCGATAGAGCTTGCCCGAAAAGTTCAGCTTGTGACCGTGCGTCAGGTGTCCGCCGTGCGCGAGATCCAGGCCGAGAATCGTGTCGCCGGGATTCAGTAGCGACATGTACGCTGCCGCATTGGCCTGCGAGCCGGAGTGCGGCTGCACGTTGGCGTGTTCGGCGCCGAAGATCTGCTTCGCGCGATCGCGGGCGAGGTTCTCCACCACATCGGCGAACTCGCAGCCGCCGTAGTAGCGCTTGCCCGGGTAGCCCTCGGCGTACTTGTTGGTGAAGACCGTTCCCGCGGCTTCCAGCACGGCCCGGCTGACAAAGTTTTCCGAGGCGATCATCTCCAGCCCTTCGTGCTGGCGCCGGATCTCTTGCTGAATCTGGGTGGCAATTTCGGGGTCCGCGGCTGCGAGGGGAGCGTTCAGATCAATCGGCATACCTCCATTCTAGGGCAATGGCTCCCGCCTTCGTGATGACGCCTGACGCCGAGGTGGGATAGGGATGGACGCTCATGTAGGTCGATGCTGAACTGAGTCCGGGTGCGGGCCCGAGCCCCGGTGCACGTGGAGGCCGCAATGCTGCACAGCTTTATTGCCGGGGCAGTGTATTTCGTCATGGTGATCGCGCCCTTTTTGCTGGCGCTGATCACGTCAGACCATTTCTAGCCCAAGATTCCGGAACGCGCGATACACGAACGAGCCGAGATACCAGCCATCGAGATATTTGTACGGTGTCTCGCCCGTGGTGTAGTGCCCGCAGGGCAGCACGCGCGATTCGTAGTCGACGCCGCAGCGATCGAAGTTCTTGAGCACATCCAGCGAAAACTCCCGCAGAAACGTAAGATCGTATCTCGCATGCACAACGAGCACGCGGCGCGGATTCGCGGCGAAGCGGTCCATGTACGACATCGGGCTGATGCCCGCGAATGCCTTCCGCACATCCTCCTGCGAAAGCCCGGCCTGCTCAAACGCCGCGCGAATGTGCCGTGTGCTTTGGCCGGTCCACACCACATCACCGAACCATGTCGACGCATGGTTGAAGGCGCAGACGCGAATGCGCGGATCGTGCGCCGCGGCGATGAAGGCGTAACAGGAGCCGAGACTCGTTCCCAGCACACCGAACTGCGTGTAACCCTGCGTCTGGAGCCAGTCGATGCAACTGCGCACATCGATCACCGCCTGACGGCAAGCTGAGATGGTGCGGCCAAGGTTCGAACTGACGGCGTAGTCTGAGCGCTCCAACTCCGCGGGACGGCGAATGTCGTGGTAAGGCTTGGACAGCCGCAGCGCGGAGATGCCGAAGCGATTGAACAGCCCGCAGAGCACGTTGTGACTGATGGCATCGGCGTTCCACTGCGGCATCACAATGATGGCTTTTTTTGCTGTGCCACCCTGCTGTTTTTCCGCAGGTGCCGGATACCAGCGCGCGTTTACCTCGTCGTTCTCCGGGAACGGCGTGCGCACCGCCGACGTGAAGCGCAGGAAATCCGCCTCTTCCAACTCGCCTGCTTCCGCCGCGCGTTTCATCTCCGCGTCCTGCGCCAGGGTCTCCGGCCTCACATTGGTAGGGAAGAGTTGCGGATGGCGGCGCTCGATGCGAAAGTCTGCCGGAGTGGTGTAGCCGTAGAAATCGTCCGAGCGGCGGACAATCTCCCGGTTGGCCGCAATCATGCGATCCAGATCGCTTGTCGCGGACGACGCAGCAATGGCGAAATCGCCGAGCCAGTCGAACCCCCACTCGACCGGCCGCACAATGCGATTCGTATCCCGACTGGTGAGCTTGGTCTCCCAGGCAAACATCCATTTTGCGTACGGGCCTGAGGGCATCTCCTACAGTTTACCAACCGCTCGCACGCGGTTGCCCTCGCCGCCGACGCGACAAGAAGGCCCTCTGCAAGGCATGAGTCCAGACGCAACTCAAGCCCACAATGCGCGGAACAGAGCAGTTGCGCCGCTGCCTAATTCTCCAGATTCGCTTCAAACACCTCAGTGCGGCAGGTACAGCAATAGCCGCGCGCGGTCCCGTCGGTGTGCACGGCGGCCTGCGCGATGTCGATGAGCTTGCCGCAGTGTGGGCACGTTGCGTGCAGCTCATGGATGAGGTGTGGGAAGGATGCGGCGGAGTGGGCGGCGGTTCCAGTGTGCAAAGTTGCACCTCCTGAAATGCTCTCTGGCCGGTTTTATACTCCGGACGGTTTTGCGGCGTCAACGGGCAGACGGTGCAAAAATCGCTTCCGCGCCAAAGAGCGGAATCCAAACCGGGACAGCGATGGGTCGAATGAGGTGATCAAAAACCGGCGGCCCTGGCTATTTCCATAGGCGAATAAAAGCCGAATAATGTGGTGATTATCCTCCCGCTTCTTGCCTGATTCTTCGGCTTTTCGCGGCAAGCTGTGCCAGGCAAACGAAGCAGAAACCCATTGACAGGCAGTTTTTCCCCCGTTTATAACCGTCTGCATTGTTGCTTCCGGTTTTCCGCTGGGTGGCGGAGGAAGCGGCAATGTTGCGGTGGTTGAAAGCATTTCCTGGGTAGGAATGTTGCACTAACCAAAAACACAGGTGTCCGCGCTTGAGCCCGCCAAGGGCCGCGAGAGCTCCCGGCTACGGGTGCGAGGCGCCGCATAACTACAACCGCGCAGGCCGCCGACAGATCGTCTGCGCCTGCAAGCGGAACACCTTCGCCTTGGAGAGAAACGATGAAGGACTTGCGACTTGAACTCAAAGTCTGTGAAGGATGCGGAGCGCTCTGGCTCCGTCGTGGAGTAACCGATGGTATCTACTGCAGCTTCTGCTCGCGCCGTCTGTCGAGCTTTCCGCCGCCAAGGGAACGGCATGCCGGCGGGCGGCCACGCCGATGCCGCGGTACAGCGGATGCGCAGGCCGATCCTGCGAGCCCGTCACGCTGCGATGGCGGGAGCAAGCTGCGAATACTGCGCGCCTTGCCAACAGATGGAGGTGCCGCATGAGCGCCGCTCTCGTTTTGCCATTCGTCTGGGCGCTCGCGGCGGAGCGTCCTGTGCCGCAGCCCCGTCCCGCGCACTACCGCAAAAAGCCTCGACCGCAGGTGGCTTTCTATCGCAAATACACGGAGGCCATGCTGCGCCGTTACGTGCGGATGTCCATGGAGGCAGGCAAGGTTCCGTCGCTGCTGGGCAAGGAGATGTTCCGCGCCAAGGTCACCAGTTATCGCGTGGAGTCCTTCGAGGATGTCGTCATCTTTTTGTATGACGTGGAGCACTGTCTCGAGAAGCTGGACTGGGAGCAGCAGCGGCTGATCGCACGAATCTCGCTTGAGGAATACACGCTGCTGGAAGCTGCCGCGATGCTGAACCTTCCTCCTCGCACCGCTGTGCGCCGCTACTGGCGCGCGCTGGATCGCCTCACGGGAATCTTTCTCGAGACGCGAATGCTGGAGCCGATGAAATACTGTCAAGAGGCAAAAATCTCTGAAAACGCCGCAAGCTGTTGAATCGAAGAGAAATAATTTTTTCGAAAAAGTGGCATTTTAGTTTTGCTCCAATTGCTATCCTGAATATGTAAGTCAGAGATGACGGGAGAGGCGCCGGGTGGGCTGCTTCTCCCGTTTCGCTTTTAACGATTCAGACAAGCCACGTACACAACCGAGGAGATGGCATGGAGCACGCGGTGGGAGGGCACCGGTCAAACATGGGCGCGCGCGCCGGTATGGGCCATTCGCGCAAAGGCAGAGAAACAGCAATATCCGCGCCGCAAGACCTGGCGATGCATGCCATGGCAGTCGAGTTTCCCGCCGTGCATGGGCATCCCAACCGCCTGCCGTTTGAAGGCGTGTTGACGCTGGTGGACGTCGCCAGCGACAAGGCGCCGTCGGGCGCGCGCGGCCATCGCGTCGTGCTCACGCGCGCGGCGGCCGAAGCTGCATTGCCAAGCCTCCTGGGCATGGCGGTCGATTACAAGGCGGGTTGGGACGGTCACGACGCGCGGCAAAAATGCGGCATCATCACAAGCGCTGAACTCGATGGCCGCCGGCTCACGGTGGCAGGCTATGTCTACTCCCGCGACTTTCCGGAGATCGAACTGCATGCCGGCACCGAAGGCGCGATGGGCATGAGCTACGAACTGGCTGAAGCGCACGTCGCGGACATGCGCGCTTCAGTATGGACGCTGACGCGCGCGACCTTTACCGGCGCGGCGATTCTGCTGCGCGAGAAAGCGGCATATCTCAGCACCAGCTTCCGCCTGGCGCGCGGCAACACGTCCTCGGTCGGCCACCGATCCGTGCCCCATTCATCCCGCGCCTTTGCGGGATGAGTGGGATCGCGCCTCGCCGCTCCATCCGGCCCCGAACTTCGAACATCGAACCGTGAACCGGTCCGCCCAATCTCATTCACCACAAAGGAGAGTCACATGAGTATCACGTTTACGAGTGTGCTCGAAGCCATCGGCAACGGCTTCGCGAAAGGCCTTCAGTGGGCCATCACCTACGCGATCCCCGTAGAGAAGCTGGTGGCCACGCTGTTTCCGGCAGCTGCGCCGGTGGCCACGGGGCTCGCCGATGCCACCGCGCTGATCCAGAAGGCGGTGCTGCTGGTGGAACAAAAGTACGCTGCCGCCGGAGTGCAGTCGGGCACCGGCGCGCAGAAACTGGCTGAGGTCATCACGCTGGCCTCGCCGGTGGTAACGCAACTGCTCAGCCAGGCGGGCATCCCTGCCAGCACAGCTTACATACAGAACCTGGTGAATGCAGTCGTCGCCATCCTGAATGTGCAGGCCATGCCGGCCGCTGCATAAAGATTTCGCACACTCCCCAACGAAGAACGAACACCGCAGAACGGAGAACGCAATGGAACTTGAAACGCAAAACGAATTGAGCCTGACGATCGACCGCCTTGCCGCGGCAGCAACCCTGCTGGAGCAGGCGGCGGAGCGCCTGACGCAGGACACGGAAACGCGCATCGGGCGCATTGTCGCGACGGTGGAGTCGCAGCGCGAGCAGGAGCTCGAGGCGAAGCTCGCTACGGCAGAAGCGAAGATCGCCGAGCTCCAGGCGCGCGCAGCAACGCCAGAGACCTCCGGCCGCAAGACGCTGCCCGCATCCATGACCACGCTGCTGGCCAAGCAGGGCGTCACGCTGGACTCGGTTGAGGCCGGCGCTGTCGACGCCGCGCTCGCGAGCCTCTCGATCGAGCAGCGCATCGCGGTGAAGTCGCAACTGCTGCGCGCGGGCCTGCTCGGCTAGCGGGTGAATCGAACCATCACAGATTCGTGCCCCATTCATCCCGCGTCCTTTGCGGGATGAGTGGGATTGACGTAACGAATTCCAAACCAAGGCGCGGCATTCCGCGCCTCTTCCATTTAAGGGGAAACGAATGAACCCGATGTTCACCAATATCCATGCGGCTGCCGACTTCCTCGGCCCCGGCGCCGTTGAAGTTCCGCTGTATCAGACCGAGATCCTCGACATCGTCCGCCGCCGCGGCATCTTCGGCCAGCGCATCAAGCAGGTGCCGGCTACCGGCCATCCCTCGCGCTATTTCGAGGAGACGGCAATCCCTGCTCCGTCCGCGTCAGCAGGCTTTGTCGACCCGCGCAACATCGTCGCGCCGGTCGTCACGCCCACGCGCGTGGAAGCGAGCGTGCCGCTGAAAGCGCTGGTCGCGCAGATCAACTATAGCCTGTTCGACACCGAGGTGGGGCAGCAGCAGTCGCAGTTTGCGTATCTGCAGGCAAAGGACCTCGCCGACACGGTCGACGGCGTGCTGCGCACGCACGATGTCGCGTTGTGGAACGGCACCGACACCAGCCTCAGCGCGCCGACCACCGCGCAGTACTTTGGCGCGACCGGCCAGATTGCCGCGGGCGGCAATACCACAACCATCGGCACCTCGGCGTCCATCGTCGATGGCCTCAAGTCCACCGTCGCGCAGATGGTCGCCAACTCGAGCTTCGGCGTGCGGCCTACGGCGATCTATGCCAACCCGGTGCTGCTGGATCTGATCGACCGCGAGATGAAATCCGAGTTCAACGTGGTCCTCAACACCAAGGACATCGGCGCGGGTTTCACCGTGAAGACGCTCTCCACGCAGGCCGGCGAGCTGCCGCTGATCCCCGAGTGGACACTTGGTTACACGGGCACGCCCGGCTCCGGTTCCGCGGTGCTGCCGGCGTACATCGTCACTGAGGACCTGATCGAGTACCACTGGCTCGGCGATCCAAATCCGCGTGTCTTCCGTCTCGGCGTTCCGGGCTCGCTTGCATCGCAGCACGTCGTCGTGAAGTTCGGCGGTGTGGTGGTGAAGGGCGCAAGCTACGCGCACTACCAGGTGCTGGTCGACCGCTAATAGCTCGTCATTCTGGATCGCGCTCTTTCGCGATCCAGAATCCCTGTATTTGCTTTTGCAATCAAGTTTGCGGCCGGGGACTGGGTGGGCTCCGGCTGCAACACCGCACGGCGAGTTCGCGTTCCCCGCACAACTGCGGCGGCTTACGCAATTGCGCGCGGCGCACCGTAACGGGGCTTCTCCGGTGCGCTCGCGGCGCCTCGTCGCACGCGGCAGGAGGGGGCCGGCTGGGCAGCCAGCCCCCTCATTTTCACGGATCAACCTTTTCTGAACCGACATGAATCCGTGCCCCATTCATCGCGGCTTCATCGCGATGAGTGGGATCGAGCCATTGAACTTTCCCTTAATTGGAGGCGCAGTCGATGCCGTATCTGGACCCAACCGAATACATCGCCTACGGGCTCTCCGCGGAGACCGGCGATGACCAAGTAGCGATGGCCTCCGCGCTCATCGAGGCGCATTGCCGCCGGGCGACGCTGCTCGTCGCGCAATACGTCGAGCGCATCCGCCTCACCGCGCAGACGCAGTCCGTGCGGCTCAGCTATCTGCCGCTCGCGCCGCTTGCTCCCGCGACTTCGCCGCTGGTTAGCGTGCGCGTGCGCTATGCAACGCCGCGCCGTGGCGAACTGCACGACCCGATGCTCGCGCAGGTCGCATGGGCCTTCAGCGTTCCCGGAAGCTGGAGCTCGCTCGACCTCAGCCTGATCGACCTGAACGCCGACACGGGTAATCTGACTTTTCCCATGAACGTCCTCGGGCTGAACTACAACGAGGTCGAGGTCACTTATACCTCGGGCATGGCCACCATCCCGGCCTCCGTGAAGTTCGCCTGCGCGCAGATCGTGAAGAACGCGCAGGCCACGCCGGCGCTCAACGTCAAGTCCACCAGGATGGACACGCTGCAGATGCAGTACTTCTCCGGCTCGCTCATCGACGCCAGCGTGCAGAAGCTGCTCGCGCCCTATGTGGCGCAGAGGATTGGGTGACGCCATGAGTGATTCACTTCAAGCCAGCGCCGCCGCACGCGCCGCGGACACTCTGCTGCGCGCCTGCGGTGCCCGAACGATCCTGCTGCGCATGCCTGCCCCCGCCCTTGCCGGCGATGTGACGGAGCAGCTCGGCATTGCCACACCGCAGTTTCAGGACATCGCGGTCTACCCCGCTGCGTTCCGCAAAGCGCGCGCACAGGCAACCGCGAGTGGCCCCGTCCGCTGGGAACTCATGGTCTCCGCAACCGCGGTCACGAGCATCGTCACCTCGCTCGCCTATGCGTCCGCCAGTGTGCTGTTTTCCAACGCCGCCGGCGTACTCGTCGATGACGAGCTGCTGGAAATCTTCTCCGCGACGGAAGAACAGGTCTTCGGCCAGCCCTATGTGTACCGGCTTGTTCTCCTGGCGCCGCTTGAGCAGAAGACTTGAAGCACGGATGGAGCCGCCACCGCTCGAACTTGTCATTCCAGTCCTGAGCGAGGCGAAGCCGAGTCGAACGGACGAAGAATCCCCCCATTTGCTTTTGAGAACCACACCGAGGAACCCATGCAGAACGCCAAAGACACCTTCTACACCACGCTGCAGGCACGCATCGCCGCCCTGAACCCTGGACGCACCATTATTGTGCGTGGCACCGTTCGGCCCGGCGTGCTGGTGGACGAGAACGAGCTGCCTGCGCTCTCTCCACCAGTCGACTGCTTCCGGCTGCGATGGACAAAGCTCGAGGTCGCAGAAGCGTCGCCGCTGCCGCTGGCAGCCATGACGTGCGCCATCACCTATGCGACCGATGGCACCTCCGGCAACGCGGCGATGGACCGCGGCCGCCTGCTCTCCGCGATGGACGCTGAGCTCGCTGCCGCGCTCATTCAAACCCCGCGCTGCGCGCCCAAGCTCAACTACTCCGCCGCAGGCGTCGGCGTTGCGCCCGCCGTGATGGGCACGAACATCTTCTGGGCCGATCCGGTCTTTGGTGCCGTTACGACCAGCGATGAACGCCTGGAGCGGACTGCAACTGTCCAGGTCTTCGACTATCAGGAAGCAGGTGAGTTGTGAGCACGACTTTGACAGCAGTCGCGCCGGTCGCTCCGGCCACGGATCGCCTGCGTGCCTACTTCGCGCCCGTCAACCGCGCAGCCGGCGCGCCAACTCTCTTTGATCCCGCGCAGAGCGGCAGCTTTACACTCGGCACGCCGCCCGATCCGTGGATCGATCTCGGTTGGATCGCGAAGTTCGCGCGCAAGTGCGGTACGAAGGTTGACCCCTTGCGCGCCGGTTCGCCGGCCGTCACGGTCGGCCAGGTCCGCGCGGAGATCGATGCAACCGTCGCGTTCGAGTTCGAAACATGGGGCCGCCTACAGGCGACGCTCGCGTCCGGCTCGCAGCAAACGAATTTGCTCGCAACGGCATCGGGCGCCGCGGCGAACGGCAGTGGCGGCGTTGCGGGCGCTGCAGCCCCTCTGCTGACAAGCCCCGCATCCACCGCAGCGACACTCAGCATCGGCACAACCGCAGCGGTTGGCTTCAGCGCCGGCAATCTCGTTGCGGTCGACATCGACTACAGCGGTCAGACCGGCTATGTGGGCGCGGGCGTAAGCGCGGCCTACGTACAATCCGCCGCCGCAGTCAACAACGATGCCAACTACATCCGGCGGGTCACCCTCAATGTCGGCGTGATCGTCGGCATCGACTCCGGCGTTCTCACATTGGCCACTCCTCTGCCCGCAGGCGCGCCCACATCCGCTATGAAGGTCTCGAAGCTGGTCGGCTTCTGCGATCGCGAAGGGCCGAGCTTCTTTCAGGAGTGGTCCGCGCTGTTCGTCGCCGAGGGCGCGCAGGGCGACCGGATTCTCTATCACTATCCGCGGCTGCAGGCCATGCAAGGCTCGGCCGAATCAATCACGGCCTTTGCCGCGCCATTCGAAAGCGTGCGGCTCGCCGCGGCCTTTCGCGCGCTGCCGGTCAAGGACAACAACGATGGCGAGACCGTCGTCTGCTTCCGCAGTTATCTGCCGGCGCCTCTGCGCCTGCCCTGACGCACTCTCAGCGGGCGCAATTGAAGCGCGCCGTAAATCAGCTCTTGTCTTGCTTAAGGGCATGGCTTCAGCCATGCCGTCACGCGCTCATTTTCGCAAAGGGGCTTTAGCCCCTGAGGTCATTTTCAAGTTTGGAGGAATTGCAATGCGTCTGTTTTCAAAGAACACGATTCTCATCAGTCTGTTGTTTGCCGTATGCGCCGCAACCGCATCGGCGCAGGCGCCCACTACGCAGATCGCCGACACCATCGATCATGCCGACGGCACGCCTGCGGCCGGTACGCTCGTCATCAGCTGGCCCGCGTTTACTACGGCTGGCGGCTCGGCAATCCCCGCCGGCAACACGTCCGCCGTCATCGGCTCGGGCGGCGCGCTGAGCATCAGTCTCGTGCCCAACTCCAACTCCACGCCGATGGGCAGTTATTACACGGTCGTCTATCACCTGGATGACGGCACCACGACGCGCCAGTACTGGGTCGTTCCGCCCAGCTCCACGCCGGTAAAGATCAGCGCCATTGAGAGCACGGTCCTGCCCACGTCGGTCGCCATGCAGACGGTCAGCAAGAGTTATGTGGACACGGCCATCGCTGCCGCCATTGCCGGCCAGCCCCTCGACACGTCACCGTATGTCGAGAAGGCCGGCGACACCATGACCGGCCCTCTCGTTCTTCCCGGTGATCCGGTCTCCTCCAACCAGGCCGCCGACAAAAATTATGTTGACGAGAATGTTGCCGCGGTGCAAAGCGGTCTTGGGCAGAAAGTCTCCGAGCTTCCTTCCGGCACCCAAGTGGTGTCGCAGCCCACGGGCACGCAGCTCGATGTCAACAACCTGAATGACGTTCTCTATGCCAGCCAGTACGTCAACGGCTTCGGCAACAACGGCATCGCCAACGCAACCGGCAGTCCGGACTGCGCCGCCGGGTGCCAGGTCAAGGTGGAGCAGGATTATCCCGCGAACGAGATATCTTCCACCTCGGCCCTGAATAGCCAAACCCACATCACGGACGTGCGCGGCGGCCGCCAGCAGGACAGCTTCTTCAATCCTCTCGATCAAGTGACTCATTCCGCTGCCACGGCGCAGGCGATTGACGAAGTCGAAACCCAGAGCGAAGCCAGCCTGGCACAACAGGCCGGAACGGAGGACCCCGGCGCTACGGCGCTTTCCATCACGCAGGAGGGCCTGGCCGGCGGCTCGAATCTCTTCCCGGAGCAGGTGGAAAATCCGCCTTACTTCAAGATGGGTTACAGCGCGCTGTCGATCAACGGCACGTATAACACCCAGGGCCAGCACGTGCTCGCTCCTGAGGTGCTTCACTGCTATGGCGTCGGCGACTGCCTGATGGGCTCTCAATTTATGCTCGCCTCCGGCGGATTCCGCGACTCCGCCGATGAAGGTGCGCATCCCTTCGACCTGCAGATTCACGAGGACTCGGCGGTATTCAAAGGCACCTGCTCCGCTGGGTGCAGCAACGGGTCCACCGCCGTCACCATCGCTCCCACCGCATCCAACGGTACGCAGGGCGACGGCCGCTTCCTCATCGACACCAATCCATCGAAGACAATCACCAGCGCAAGCACCGGTGGAACCATCACCGGCGGCAACAACACCGGACCGCACGCATTCGCCCAGTTCAGCGGCACCGCTTTTCCCGTCAGCGTCTTCCTCTCCATCGGCCAGGCCATTACCAGCCAGTCGAATAACGTCGCGCCCGGCACGGTCACCGTTCCTATCGCGACTACCGGCATCCCTGCAGGTTATGCCACCAATACCGCGGCCATCGGACCCTCCACCGGTGTTGCATGCGTGGTCGATCAGACCAACGGCTTCGCTCCGGACAACTACGAGATGGCGCCCTACACCATCGTTGATGGAAACCATCTGCAACTCACGCTCAACAAGCCCCACCAGAACCTGGCCACAGTGGCCTTCGGCGGTCTCTGCGGCTACGGCATAGAGCAGACGGTCGACACCACCAGCGGCATCCGGCAGGTCTTTCCCATCGTCGGCTCTATCTCCGCGACCAGTCTCTATTACGCAGGCGGCACGACTCCCGAGCTTGGCCTGATGAACTCAACTTCGGGATACCTGAATGTGTCCGCTCCCATCGCCACTGCCGTGCGCTCGGGAAATCTGGTCACCGTCACCACGAGCGGCAATCTTCCTGCAAATATCAACGGCCTTACCGCCGCCATCGCCGGGGCGGCAGATTCCAGCTACAACGGCAGCTTTGTGGTCACCACCACCGGCTCGAATACCTTCACCTATTCGCAGACGGGGGCGAACAGCTCGACGACAGGCGGCACCGTCGCGGTGCTTACCGGCGGTTTCGCCATCTACCCAATGGCCGAGGTGCTGAGCGTATTCAACTCCACTACAAAAGCGGTCGACGGGCAGATGACCCTTGCGCCGAACAACGTCGCCTGGGCAGCCAGCGACACCGTGGAGGAACCCCACTTCTATCAGGAGGCGGTCGCGCCTGATGTCGAGGCGGTCGGGCAATTCGTTCCCCGCCCTGCGGTGGAGGTCCGCGCCGGACTGCAATATCAGCAGAACAACGGACCGGGACTCACCGGATGGTCCATCGTCAATGCCGCCCCCACAACGAACTACCTCGGTTACGGTGGAACGCACTACTTTCCCGATGCCGCGTATGAGGCCAACGGCGTATGGCTGCGCACCATGAACCTGACCGCGGGCGAGCAGGCCGCTATCACCGTCCACTGCAATCTGCATGGCTGCAACAACTGGAACTCTACCTACAACCTCTTCGAACTCGACTCCAGCGTCGGTGGCGATATAGTGCAGTACTCGCCCTCCACCAGCAATCTCACGATCGGTTTGCGCGGCGCAGGCTACAGCTTTACGCCCACCGCGTTCAACGCCGGCACCATCAACGCCACCACGCTGAACGGCGCGCTCGATGCCGGCCACATCACCACAGGCACGGTCGCGGCCGCTCGGTTGCCGCTGTTCGGAGCGTCGGGCGGCTCGCATGCCGCTGGCGCAGTGCCGGACCCCGGCCCAACGCCCGGCACCACGCGCTTCCTGCGTGAGGACGGCGTATGGATGGCGCCAGGCGGCGGAGGTGGAGCGGTCAGCTCGGTCAATGGGCAGACCGGCGCCGTCACCATCACGCCGCAGAGCATCGGCGCCCAGCCAGACACTGCAATCGTCGCCGGCGCCAGCGCGGACTACACGTTCACCGAAGGCACGGGCACGATATTGCACGACCAGAGCGGCAACGGCAACGACGGCACACTGGCCTCCGGCGCGCAAGCACCCACATGGCTTGGCACCGGCCTCGAGTTCTCCAGCGCCAACCGCAGCGGCGTCGCGCTGCCGGCCGCGCTCAACGGCTCGCAGACCATCTTCCTCGCGGTATACGTCGATCCCTTCGGCACCTACGGCTCGGCGGACTCCATCACCTATCCCTATCCCGCCATGGTTACCTCCACCATGACGCCCAACCTCGGCCTGAACCTGATGATCGTTGGCGCCGTCGGGGCCGGAGCGAACTTCGTCACCGGCACCTTTTCTCCGTCGATCTGGGTGGGCGGCCTCGCGAGCTCCTGCAATCAGATGCTCTCCGGCTTCCATGTCTTCGCCTACATCCTGGGCAGTTCGCCGGCTACCGACCGCATCTTCATCGATGGGACCGAGTGCCCGTACTCGCACACCGGTTCCAGCGCGGGCCAGCAGACGACCGGCAATTTGTATCTCGGCTCCAGTAACGTCGGGCTGTGGGCCAGCAATGGCTTCGACGGCAATATCTATCGCGCAACCTTCTACCCCTCCGCGTTGACCGCGCAGCAGGTGGAAGCCATGAGCGGCCTGTTCGCCAATCAGGTGGCGCAGCATGGCGTGCCGACGGCGCCCGTCAATGCATTGCTGAACTCGCCGCAGCTCCACTGCATCGGCGATTCGATCACCTATGGAACGACCGCTTCCACCAACTGGTGCGCCAACCTGACTCTCACCCGGCAGCCCAGCTACACCATCAACAACTGGGGCGTGCCCAGCGCTCTGCTCCAGGATGAGACGGGCAGCGAGCCGAATCGCGTCGGGCAGCAGTGCCAGACTGCGGAGGGGCCCGCAGTCGCCATCGTCTTCTCCGGAACCAACGACTTCCTCAGCTCCGGCATCACGGCGCAGCAGGTTGTCAGCAACGATATGGGTGAGGTGCAGACGCTGAAGAGAAGCGGCTGCCAGGTCTTCGTCGCCACCATGCTTTCGCGCTTTTACGGCAGCCTCGATATGGATCCCGATAAGGACGCCTTCGATGAGCAGCTGCTAGGCCAGGCCAAGGCCATGGGCGCTGACGGCGTGGTGGACTTCGCAGCCGATCCGAACCTTGGCGCAGACGGCGCATACGCCAGCACCACATGGTTCAATGACCAGACGCATCCGACCACAGCGGGCCAGGTGCGGCTTGGCCAGATCGCAAGCAATTCGCTGAACTACTACTACGGCTATACCGCGGCGCAGCCGCATCTTGTGACCGCCAACACTTACACGCTGGCCTCGGGCGACGACTTCGTCACCGCGGCGCCTACGGCCAACGCCGCGTATACCATGCCGGATTGCACGGGACCCAGCGGGGCGGTTTACACCATCTCCAATCCGCAGTCTGCCTTTACCCTGACCATCCAGGGCGGCGCGTCGCAACCCATCAACGGGCTTACCTCGGCGATCACCATCCCGCCGAACAGCACCGTAAAGCTGACCGACGTCCCCAACCCGAAGTCTGTCTCCGGGTGCCACTGGGCGATGTAAGCCAATGCAGAAGCAACCACGGATTTTCACGGACCGTCACGGATGCAAACAGGATTTCGTTGTTCGATCCGTGTTGAATCCGCGTCATCCGTGGTTGCTTTGTCTTTTGAGAAGCCCGAATGGATTTTGCATCATGTCGCAGGAAGAGGTTGGGCTCGAAGGGTTATTGGAGTATGGGCGCACGTTTGACCACAAGACTGGAGGCGAAGACGGAGAGACAAATGCCGCGAAGCTGGCCCGGGAATACCTGC
The DNA here is from genome assembly GCA_035572415.1 of Acidobacteriaceae bacterium. Classification (GTDB taxonomy): domain Bacteria; phylum Acidobacteriota; class Terriglobia; order Terriglobales; family Acidobacteriaceae; genus Edaphobacter. The sequence goes on along the minus strand of DATNAU010000096.1, from coordinate 6,708 downwards.
GCATCCGCGATCGCGATGGCTGCGAAAGCCCGTTGGTCGCAAATGCGGTACAGGCCGAGTTCGATCGCAAACGCGGGCCGCGCAACATCATCGTGAAGGCGCGGCAGATGGGCATGACGACGTGGATCGCGGGCCGCTTCTTTCTGCGCACCATCACCTCGCGCGGCGCCATGACGGTGCTGGTCGCGCACACACGCGACGCGGCCCAGTCCATCTTTCGCCTGGTCCAGCGCTTCTACAGCGGACTGCCGGAACACCTGCGCACCGGCTGCCTGAAACGCAGCCGCTCCAACGTGGGCCAGATGGTCTTCCCGCACCTGGACAGCGAGTTCCGCGTGCTGAGCGCCGCCGACGAGAACGCGGGCCGCGGTCTGACCGTGCAATATATGCATCTCAGCGAGGTCTCGCGCTGGCCGGGCGACGCCGCTGCAACGCTCGCCGGCCTGCGCGCCGCGCTGGTGCCGTCCGGCGAACTGGTGATGGAGTCAACGCCCAACGGCGCGCACGGCTGCTTTTATGAGGAATGGCAGCAGGCAGCAGAGAAGGGAACCGTGCGCCACTTCTTTCCATGGTGGAAGGAGCCGGCCTATGTCTCCACGCCAGTGGATCCCGAAGACCTGCGCGAGGACGAGCTGGCGCTGATGCGGGAGCACGATCTCACCGCGGCGCAGATCGGCTTCCGTCGCGGCCTGGAGTCCAACTACCGCAACCTGCGCGCGCAGGAGTTCGCCGAGGATGCCGAGCTCTGCTTCCGCACCTCGGGCGAGTGCTGCTTCGACATCGACGTCGTCGAGCGCCGCCTCACCGAGATCACCGAGGCTGTCGAGCAGCGCAATGGAAAGCGGCTGCATATCTTCTTTCCGCCGCAGGAGGGCAAGGAGTACATCGTCGCCGCCGACCCCGCGGAGGGCAACTCCGACGGCGACTACGCCGCGGTGCAGGTGATCGAGCTTGCGACCGGGCTGCAGTGCGCCGAACTGCGCCAGCATCTGCGCCCGCTGGAGCTGACGCAAAAGGCGCTCTCGCTCGCGCGCGAGTACTCTACGCCCGGCAGCGCCGCGCTCTTCGTCCTCGAGCGCAACAACCACGGCCACGGAGTCATCGCCCATCTGCAGGGAGGTGAGAAATACCCGAACGTTTATGAGAGCAACGGCGCGCCCGGCTGGTATACGAACAGCGTCAACAAGCCGGCGATGATCGCGAACCTCGACGCGTTGATGGCGCAGAAGCCCGAACTCTTTCGCAGCCGCCGCCTGCTCGAGGAATGCCGCACCTTCGTCACCCGCAAGAACGGCCGCTCCGGCGCCGCCCACGGCGCGCATGACGACCTCGTGATGGCGATGGCCATCGCCCAGGCCGTCCGCGCCGAGCTGCTCGAATCGGGCACGCACCGCCGCAGACAGCATTAACAACCAACCACGGATTCACACGGATGACCACGGATCACATAAGAAAGGAGCGTTGTTTCAGGTCGCACCAACGTATGCGGCTTATGATCGGGGAATGGCGGATCAGCTTCCCATTCATGAGCGGGAGTTTGTGCGAGCGTTCATCCTGAAGGCGAGGCAGGAGCGTTGTGCTTTTCTTCTCTCTAGTCCGGCAAACCGGCAGAAATTCAGAGACGCCATGCCCCACTTCAAGTGGCTGGACGAGAGGTTTGCGTACCCCATCTCTCCTAAGACGGCGCACACGGCCGCAGAACTCGTCGCCCTCTTGCGATCGAAGGGCGCGGGCCGGACCGTCTGGGTAATCTCGGAGGACCGTGCCATCGATGGACGAGAAATGACTTTGGAGGACGCAATGGAGACGGCACGGGGAGCGCAAAAGGGAACAATCCTCTCTTGTATCCCCGGGAAACTTGCATATTTCGAGGATGAAGAGATGCACAGCCAGCGCCTGCTCCAGCGCCCGTAATTACGCCTTCAAAGTGGCGAACCGAGATCGTAATCCTGTCTTTCAATCCGCGTTGATCCGTGTAAATCCGTGGTTGCTTTTGCTTTATCCTTGATCCCGAAACGCAGCAGAGGAGTTCGCGTGGCGGTCCTTGCAGTCCAGGCCATTCGCAGAATGCGCGGCGGTGCGCAGAGCCAGCTGATGCTCGGCGCCGACGGCAACCTGTGGGTCGTCAAGTTCCAGAACAACCCGCAGCACCTCCGCGTGCTGGCCAATGAGCTGATCGCCACCCGCCTGGCAGAGGCCGCGGGTCTGACGGTTCCCCCGACCGACATCGTCGAAGTGACGCCGTGGCTCATCGACCACTCGCCCGGCATGACGGTCGAGCTGCCGCACGGCAGGAGCGAATCCTATACACCCGGCCTGCAGTTCGGCAGCCGTTTTCTCGGCGGACTCGCCGGAATGCCCGGCCAGCTCGTCGATTACCTGCCCGAGCCGCAGCTCGAAGAAGTGCGCAACGCACACGAATTCGCCGGCATGCTCGCGCTCGATAAATGGACCGGCAACTGCAACGGCCGCCAGGCGGTCTTCGATCGCCGTCCGCGCGAGCGCCGCTACCGCGCGACCTTCATCGACCAGGGCTTCTGCTTCAACGCCGGCGAGTGGACTTTCCCGGACAGCCCGTTGCGCGGTGTCTACGCGCGCAACTCGGTCTACGCGCGCGTCACCGGCTGGCAGAGCTTTGAGCCATGGCTCACGCGCATCGAGGAGATGCAGCCGCAGAAACTGTGGTCGATCGCCGAGATCGTTCCGCCCGAGTGGTACTCCGGCGATACTCCCGCGCTGGAGCGCCTGATGGAAAAGCTGCTCGCCCGCCGCACCCGCGTGCGCGAGCTGATCGGTTCATTCCGGGATTCAAATCGGGAACCGTTCCCGCTTTGGGAGAAGAAAGGTCGCATCGCCGTACCGCAGCAGTTCCCGGAGATCGCGGCCGGAGGATTTGTCATGTGAGAGAAACAGGGACGAGTGGCTAGGGACTAGGGACTGGGAAGGGAATCTAGGTGCGAGCCTTGTCCATCCGCCGAATTGGCCGAGCGATTGCTAGTGTGTATGAAATCACTGCGACCGCACCTAGTCCCTAGTCCCGAGCAACCAGTCCCTCCACCAGAAAGGAACCCAATTGCCCGAGAGAATCCCATGCGAGTTCTTCCTGGTCCGCTACGTGCCGGACCCGGTGAAGTGCGAGTTTGTGAACATCGGAGTCGTGCTGCGCGAGGTCCCGGGCGAAGCCGCGACCTATGCCGCACCTGCCGAAACTCGCGTTCGTTTCACCCGTGACTGGGCACGCGTGCGCTGCCTCGATGCGGATGCGGACGTGGAACTGCTCGAGGCGCTGGAAGGAGAGATCGCCGCGCGGTTGAAGCTCGGCACGGCTGACCCCAAACCGGTCCTTGCCCAGATCGAAGACAGCTTTTCCAACTCCATCCAGATGACGGAAGCGCGCGCCTGCCTCGCGGAAAGCATGTCCGCCGAACTCGATCTGCTGATGGAAATGTATGTGGCCCCGCGCCGCGAGAAACGCGCCCGCATACGCACCGGCCGCGCCGCCATCGCCGGGCAGATGCGCACGCAGTTTGAGCGCGCGGGCGTGTGGGCGTTGATGCGCAAGCGCATCGCGGCGGCAACCTACACGCAGCCGGGCGACCCGTTACGCATCGACTGCGGCTACAGGCCGAATGGCGTCATCAAGATGTTTCACGCCGTCTCGCTCGAGGGCGATGTGGAGGCCGCCAAGGTTCTGGCGTTTTCCGCCGCACGTCTGCGCGAAGGAGTCACCCGTGTGGAGAAGGCCAGGCTGGAGCTGAGCGCCGTGGTCGAGGTGCTGCGTACCATTGCGAAGCCTGGCAACGATGAGGACGATGCAAACGCGGGAGCACTCGAGATCGCGGGCAGCGCGGGTTCGAGCGAAGCCGCCGACCGCTACCGCTTCGGCGTGGACATTATGGAAGAGCAGCAGATCCGCGTGATCACCGTAAACGACCTGGCCCGCGCCGCGGCAACGGCTCGCGCCGACCTAAGGCTCTAGAACAAACCACGGATTCTCACGGAGGATCACGGATTAAAGGAAATAACGCTTTGATCCGTGTTGATCCGTGTCATCCGTGGTTGCTTTTAGTTTTCCCAGGCACAGCCTTCCGCTGTGCCTTTTTCTTTTGCACTCGAAAGGAGTGAAACAAAGTGAGTCTTCGAACACGAGTAACCGAAGCCTGGCACCGCCTCGCCGGCGCCGATTCCGCCGCAACTGAAAACGCCGGCAGCCGCAAGACGATTCTGCTGCCGTCGATCCTCTCGCCGTACGGCCCAAACCGCGCGGGCCTGAATACCACGCCTCGCCCCACCGCCGCCAACCTGCGCCGCTTCGCCGAGACTCCGGTCGCGCGCCGCGCCATCAATATCGTCAAGGATCGCATCGCGTCGATGGACTGGAAGATCGCCATCCGCCGCGGCTATTCCAATTCCGAAATCTCCGACGCAACCGCGCGCATGGCTCTCTTGCGCCGCGGCCTCGAAGAACCGAATGTCTCGGACAGTTTCCGCACGCTCATCGAGCAGGTGCTCGAAGACCTTCTCGTCGGCGGCTTCGGCGCCATCGAGATGGAATCCACCGGCGATCCAGCTCGCCCCTTCCACCTCTTCGCAGTAGACGGCGCCACCATCGAGATCGACGTCACCTGGAACGGCGATCCCGCAAAGCCGCGTTACGCGCAGGCCGCGGAAGGCCTCGCGCAGAAGAAGCTTATCCCTCTGCTCGACGACGAGCTGATGTACATCCGCCTGAATCCGCGCAGCCACACGCCCTTCGGCCTTGGCCGCCTCGAGGTCGCCTTCGAGACCGTCAACCAGTTCCTCGCAGCCAACCGCTATGCCGGCCGCCTGGCCTCCAACTCCGTCGTCCAGTATGCGCTCTGGCTCAACGACGCCACGCCCGAGCAGCACGACCGTCTCATCCGCTGGTGGCAGGACGAGATCGAAGGCACCGGCCGCGTTCCGCTGCTCAGCTGCGAACAGAAGCCCGAGGTGCTGCGCTTCGCCGGCGGCACCGACGCAGACCTGCGCATCCAGTGGCAGGAATTTCTGCTGCGCATCATCGCCAATGCCTTTGAACTTCCGCCCATGCTGCTGGGTCTCGAGCGTGAGGTCAACCGCTCCACCGCGGGCGAACTCGCCGACGAAGCCTTCCAGTCCGCCATCGTTCCCGTCGCGCGGTTGATCGAGGAACACATCACGCGCGATCTCTTCGCCAAAAAGCTCGGCTGGCGCGAGTTCGAGTTCTGCTTCAACGACCTTGAATCGAGGGATGAAATGCAGGAGCTGCAGATACAGACTGAGCTGCTCAAAGCAGGCGTGCTCACCATCGCGGAGGTCCGCGAGATGCGCAGCCTGCCCAAGCTCGGTACGGAGGTAGCGTCGTGATTCTCACCATCGACAATCTCGACGGGCGCGGCGCAATCGATTACTCCACCGCGCTCTCAGCCGACTCGCCGCTCAGCATCGAACGCACGCTGAACGCGCCTTCGCGCTGCACCGGCTCGCTCGTCATCGCTGCTTCGGTGAATCCGGGATCGGAACCGTCGCTGGCTGTTCCGGTCCGTCGCGCGCGTGTGGTCGTCACCTCGGCGGGCGGCACGCCGCTCTTTACCGGCTATATCGCAACGGAACCGGCATCCATCTATGCCGGCGCCGGCCTCGCCGGTCCGGTCTATCGCATCGCATTCACCGCCATCAGCGATGAGTGGTTGCTCGACAAGCTCTCCCTCACGCTCACCAACGCGGGCTACGCCGCCATGGGCGGGACCCTGCTCGCGCAGCTGGCCAATCGCACCGGCGGCACGCTGCTCACCACCTCCGGCGTCGTCATCGACAAACCCGCCGGCGTCTTCACACCGGAGGCTGCGAAGCCATGGTCCGCGAACGCCGGTCTCCTCGCAGGAGGCACATATGCCGCCTATCGTGCTCTCGGCGGTGCACTCTCATCGCAGACCATCGGATCGACCACACACGCGCTCGACTTCGATGCCGGCACCGGCAGCGGCGCGCTCGCGTTCTCCGCGCTCAAGACCGCAACTGTGAAAGAGATCGCCAATGACGTCACCGTGGTCGGGCTCGAAGAGCCCTCAGCCTACGTGCAGGAGCTCTTCAGCGGCGATGGCACCACCGCCGTCTTCCAACTCTCCGAAGCTCCATTTCGCATCTCGAAACCAATTCTGTTGACCGACAGCTTCAACCAGCCCGCATTGAACACGCAGCTCTGGACCGCCGCCGATCCCGGTGCGTATCTCTCGCTCGGAGCCGGCGGCCTCATGCTCTCCGGCGGCAACGGCTTGGACGGGCAGACCGTCTTCTCCGCCATCGATCAGCTTGAGATCGGCGGCACCCTCGTGCTCGAAGCAGCCGCCGTCCGCCTCGACGCGCCGTCGGACGGCGTCCTGCTCGGCCTCTACTCCGGCCCGGTGCAGCGCTCCAACTGCTTCGGCGGATACAACGTGCGCCAGAGCGGAGGCTCCACTCTGCTCACGCCATTCATCAACGGCGTCGAGGTTGGCACGAGCTTCACCGTTCTTCCCGGCCACAGCTACACGTTGCGCATCCGCATCCATTCGCCGGAGGTCCAGCGCGTGCGGCAGACTTATTACGCGACGGTCGATGGCGCGGTCGAGTCTTTCGGATCCGGAACGATCGACGCGCCCCTGTCCCTCGTCTTCGATCTGATCGATCTCGGCAATGCGTCCAGCACGCCCGCCACGGTGCTTTATG
>DATNAU010000095.1:0-4169 GCA_035572415.1 Acidobacteriaceae bacterium | reverse complement strand
GGAAATGATCACGCTGTTCAGAAAGTATGACGGGAAGTCCGGACGCGTGGACGAGTACTGTCCCTGCCGGTTGCCAAGGAACAGCGCAAAGTAATTGTCTGCCGTCGGTCGGAAGACAAATTTCGGCGGCACCGAGATGATGTCTGCGGAACTCTTCAGTGACGTCATCAGAATCCAAACGAACGGAAATGCAGTCCAGACGACAAGCACGACCAAACCCAGCACGATGGCGGCGTTGCGCAGGTAGCGCTGGCGCGACAGTGGCGACGCAGCGGTCGTGCCACGCGATCCCCGCTGCGTTACATAGAGACGATGGAGTGTCGGCACCGAGCTCATTGAGCCGCGCTCTCGGCTGTGCGGTGCCAAAGTCGCAGCAAGACGTAACTGCTGGCGACCACCATCGCGAGCAAAACAATGGCCGTGGCTACGCCCGTGCCCATCTGATACCACTGGAAAGCATATTGGTAGGACATGATCGAGAGGTTCGTGGTCGCGTCATCCGGTCCGCCGGCTGTCGTTGCATAGATCACGTCGAAGATGCGCAAGGAGTCCATAACGCGGAACGTAGCGGCAAGGATGATGAAAGGCCGTAGCAGCGGCAGAGTGATATAGCGCAGCATGGCGGTGGGACCGGCGCCATCAACCCGAGCCGCCTCGTAGGGTTCGGCTGGCAGTGACTGCAAGCCCCCGAGAAGTATCAGCGAGATGAAGGGAAGATTGCCCCACGTATCGATGATGAAGACGGAGATCATTGCTCCGTTAGGAGAGCCAAGCCAGTTCACCGGATTTACGCCAATGAACGACAATGCGTAATTCAGGACGCCGGCGCCCGTCGCATCCATCATGACTTTCCACATCAGCGCGGCGATCACGGGTGGAATCATCAACGGCATCAGCATCATCGCGCGCATCACCTTTCGTCCGGGGATGTTCGCGTGCAGGAACAGCGCCACAGCGAGGCCCAGCCCGACCTGGATGACGACTGCCATCAGCGTGTAGCCGGCGGTGAACTCCAGAGCACGGCTGAACAGCGGCCGGTTCAGCAAGCCGATGTAGTTGTCCAGCCAGATAAAGCGGAATCGCCTGGGGAACTGCAGCCAGTAATCGGTAAGGCTGTAATAGAGGCCAAGCGCGAATGGATACACCATTCCAATCAGAAGAACGAGCGCCGGTGCAAGCAGCAGGTACGGCAAAAACCGGCCCGGTCGTGGCCGGCGTCGAAGCGCTTTCGCATACATTGTGCTAGTGCGCCGTGATGCCGGCTTCCTTGAACGCCTGATCAACTTCGAGGTTCGCGTGCTTCAGCGCGTCGGCGGCGGTCATCCGCTTGAAGTAGATTGCATGCAGCGCGCGAGCCCAAGTGTCGCCCAGACGTGCGCGAAGCGGCTCGGGTACCCATGCCACACGGGCGGTCTCGAGATTCTTCTCGACAATCTTCACATAGGTGCCGTTGCCCCAGGATCCCATTGCTTTCTGTACCCTAGGATCCTTGGCGATCGAAGTGCGGGATGGATTGTAGTTGCGGTGGCTGACGGTTGCTTCAAGAAGCGTGCGCGGCGATGTTGCCCACTGCACGAAGAGCCAGGCCGCATTCTTGTCTTTGGCCGCTTTGTTGACGCCAAGCGCCCAGGTCCAGAGGCCGGAATACGTCTTGCCCTCCGAGCCCGCCGGCAGCAGCGCGTAGCCTACCTTGCCGGCGATCTTGGACGTTGCGGGGTCTTCGTACCCGGCGGCAAAAAAGTCGCAGTCGGCGATCATGCCGGCCTGACCCGACGCGAAGGCATCCTTCGCATCGTACCATTGCATGCTCGCCCAGTTCGGCGGTCCGCTCTCGCGGATCATGTCGACCCACATCTCGGTATATTTCACCGAGCGCGGATCAGCGAGGTCCGCCTGCATCTTGTCAGTCAGCTCGCTCCACTGATCGTTTGTGTAGGACTTGAGCCCGCTGAGGAAACCGGTGCCCAGGCTCGCGATGGTTGGTGTGCCGCGCGCGACGATGCCGGCGATGCCTGCGTTCTTCCTCACCTGACGCGCCGCCTCGGCCATGCCTTCGAAGGTCGTCGGCACCTCAATGTGGTATTGGTCGAAGATGTCCTTGCGGTAGGCGAGGATGTAGCTCTCCTCCATCACCGGAATTGAGTAGAGCGAACCCTTGCCGACGCCGCCACCGATCTTGCCGTCCCAGCGATTGGCGGCGATCAGCGCCGGATAGAAGTCTTCGATCTTGTACCAGCTCGGGTCGGTCAACTTCGGATTGGTGAGGAAATCGTCCAGCGGCACAATCCAGTCCGCGGACACGAACTCCCAGTTCCGCATCGGTCCTGTCATGATCACCGGAAACTGCCCCTGCTGCGACGAAAGGTCCGCGGCAAGTCTGGGGAAATACTGGTCCTCCGGCAGGATCAGATAATCGACGGCGATGCCGGTCAGGTCCTTGAACTGGGAAATAAGCGGTAGCAGCGACTCGGTGAACGGATGCTTGTTCATTGCGATCGTGAGCGACTTCCCCGCGGCTTGGCGCCAGTCGATTTTGGCCTGATGGTAGTACGAAAGCGCGTCGTTGTTCTGCGCCAGCGCGGTCCGTTTGCCTCCCACCGCGAAAGGTGCCGAGAGCAGCAGGCCGGTGAGTGATCGGCGACGTAAGCGCATACATTCCTCCCTCAACTTTTGGACCTGTGGCGTGCCGAGATTACCCGTCGCTAAGTCCAATCACTCGATTTGGCTGGCAGATCGTGTTTGCAGCCCAGGCTTGTCTTTGCGCAACAAGCTACGCGGCTGACAAGGATAGATCAAGCGGCGCAAGGTCGGCCACGATGTGCAAAGCCGCGGCAAGGTGCCACCGCGTTCGGACCTGATAGCGCGTGAAAGCCCTTACAACCAGGCGGCTCCCAATGCGGCAATGCTGACGCGGTCCAATCGAGATACCTCAAGCCGGGCGGCTGATCGACGATGGGGCAATACGGCATGCGTAAGAACAACATCGTTGACGTGCTGATAGTCGGCTCGGACGCCTCCGAGGCACGGGAGTACGATCCGCTACACTGCGCATTTTCTGCGCGTGCACCCATTGGACTTCCGAGCGCGCTCGCTGGATGGTGTGGCGGGCGATTGGCCGATTGACAATTGGGTCCGGGCAACACAACGGTTGCCCGGAGCTTGTCAGTTGCTCAAGCCGGCGCGGCTTCCCGTTTCGTCCCCGTGTGGAACGCCGGCATGACCGCTTCCGACACCCACTGGAACTGATCGAGCATTACCTGCTGCGGTGTCCCCATGGGGGTGCTGAGGTTGATGTGCTCCATGCCGGGATAGCGCACCTCCAGCTCCTTGAGGTAGGCAACCAAATCTTCCGGCGTGCCGGCGAACCAGGCGCCGGTTTCCATGTAGTGTTCCAGGGTCGGCACGCCGGCTTCGTACCATCCACCGCGTTTGGCGATGGCGGCCACCTGCTCCTTCGTCGCACCCGGCAAAAAGCCGAGCGGGGCAAACATCTTGGCGTGTTCTTCGTAAAGCGGACGAAGCGCCTTGACGGCCTTTTCCTTGGTATCAGCAAGATGGAAGAAGACGCCCAACATCAGGTTCTCGCCCAGCTTCACGTCCTTGCCGGCACGCGCGGCCGCCTCGCGATAGGCGGTGATCGGTCCCTGCTGCAAGGTTGCCGCGCCGCCGCCGACCGCGCCCTTGATGCCATGCTTGACCATGAAATCCAGACCGCGCGCGCTGGCGCTGACCACCGGCTGCCAGGTCTCGACCGGCAAATGGACCGGGCGAGGAACCAAGGTCAGCTCTTTCAGGTCGTAGCCACGATAGGGCACCGACGGCGGCAAGGTGTAGTGCTTGCCCTTGTGGGAGAAGCTTTCGTTGTTGAACGCCTTGAAGATGATCTCGACCTGCTCCTCGAACAGCTCGCGGTTGGCGTTCTGGTCCAGCATCGGTGCGCCGAAGGTTTCCACTTCCCGTGTGTGGTAGCCGCGGCCGACGCCGAACACCGTGCGGCCCTTGGTCAGGATATCAGCGACCGCGAAATCCTCCGCCAGGCGCAGCGGATGCCACATCGGCGCGATGTTGAATCCGCAGCCTGTCTTCAGCGTCTTCGTGATGTGCGCCAGATGCACCGCGACCATCAGCAGGTTGGGTATGACCTCATAGCCCTCATACTGGAAGTGATG
>DATNAU010000094.1:0-18477 GCA_035572415.1 Acidobacteriaceae bacterium | reverse complement strand
CGCCGAGTATCTACACAAGATCGTCACCAATCCGACACTTGTCGGGCTGCATGACCGGGCCGCCGGATTGCTCGAACGTTTCGGCGGCAAGGCGGCCCGTCACGTGGTACACAAGGCGGAAGAGGCCGCCAAAGGGCTGATCGGCCCGGGCATGCTGTTTGAGGAGTTTGGGCTAAGCTACTACGGTCCGCTGGACGGCCATAATCTGCCGCTGCTCATCGAAACATTCAAGTTCCTCAAGCAGCAGAATAAGCCGGTCATCCTGCACGCGATCACGCAGAAGGGTCGAGGCTTCGAGCCGGCGCTCAAGAAACAGAAGAAATTTCATGGCCTGGGCCCTTACGATCCGGAGACGGGCGAAACGCGGCCGGTGGGGCAGAAGACCTATTCCGAGGTGTTCGCCGAGACGCTTGCGAACCTAGCGGATGCAAATGACAAGGTAGTCGCCATCACGGCGGCGATGCCCAATGGTACTGCGCTCGATCTCTTCCGCCCGCGCCACCCCAACCGCTATTTCGATGTCGGCATCGCTGAAGAGCACGCCGTAATCTTTTCCGCGGGAATGGCGACCAAGGGGTATAAACCGTTCTGCGCGATCTATTCGACCTTTCTGCAGCGGGCCTTCGATCCCATTGTGCATGATGTATGCCTGCAGAACCTGCCGGTGGTCTTCTGCATGGACCGTGGCGGCCTTTCGGGCGACGACGGCCCCACGCATCACGGCCTTTTCGACATCAGTTACCTGCGGGGCGTACCCAACATCATCCACATGGTTCCGAAAGACGAAGACGAGCTTGCAGACATGCTTTATACGGCCATGCTGCACCATGGGCCGTCGGCTGTGCGGTATCCCCGCGGAACGGGGCCGGGTGCGCGTGTGAAGGAACAACCTCAGGCGTTGCCCATCGGGGTGGCGGAAGTGATGCAGGACGGACACGACGTTGCAGTATTCGGTCTCGGCGCGATGTTCCCCGAGGCGCAGCGGCTGGCAGGGATGCTGGAGCGCGAGGGGTTTTCCACCGCGATCGTCAACCCGCGGTTTGCCAAGCCGATTGACCGCGAATGTGTCTCAAGATATGCACGGCAGTGCGGCCTGATAGTGACGTTGGAAGACCACGTCCTTGCCGGCGGGTTCGGGTCCGCAGTGCTGGAAGCGTTGAACGAGATGGAGATCAGCGTCCCGGTCGTCCGCGTCGGCTGGCCCGATGCGTTCATCGAGCACGGTAAGGTCGAGGCGCTGAGGGCGAAGTATGGGCTAACCGCCGAGGCGGCGCTCGACCGATCACAGCCGTTTCTGGCAGCGATGGAAAGCCGAAGAATGGCTCTGCGGTTGATGCAGTCCGCGGGTTAGCCGCTTCCGGAAACGGTATACATGCAGGCGCGTGGTGGTATGCTGGCGGCGATGTTGGCACGGTCTGGGCATACACAGCGAAGTGGATTGAAATGGGGACGCGTGCTGTTCTGGGTTCTCCTGGCCGCGGGCCTTGGGCTGCGCCTCTGGTTCGTGGCCCATCCCATGCCGCACGACGATGACACGGACCTCTACGCGGACCTGGGACAGAACCTCTTCCATCACGGCATCTACGGCACCACGGACGACAACATTATCGATCCATCGCTGGTGCGCCTGCCCGGCTATCCGATCTTTCTTGCGGTGATCTTTTCAGTTTTCGGGGCGGGGAATTACACGGCAGTTCTTCTCGTGCAGGCCGCCTTCGACCTTCTGGGCTGCTGGTTGATCGCGAGCTTCGTTCGTGAGCAGGTTTCGGCGCGAGCCGGCATGGTCGCATTCGCGCTGGCCGCATTGTGTCCGTTTACCGCGTCGTATGCCTCCACCCCGCTTACGGAATCGTTGAGCATCTTCGCCGTCTCGCTCGCACTGTGGTCCACGGGCCGTATTCTGCGGGCGCAGTCCGAGGGGCGAACAGACGGCGCCGCGACTGCGTTCGCGGTCGCAGCATCGGCCATGGCGATGTTGCTGCGGCCCGATGGCGTGCTGGTCCTGGCCGCCGTCGTTTTTGCAATCTGCTGGTATTCGTTACGGCAGGGAGCACTGCGCACAGGCATTCGCACCGCGTTGACTTGCGCGCTCCTGGCAATTATTCCTCTGGTCCCATGGACCATCCGCAACTGGCACACATTCCGTGTCGTCCAGCTGCTGGCTCCGCGCCGCGTCAACAATCCCGGTGAACCGGTCTGGTATGGCTTTTATCGCTGGATGAGCACGTGGTCAGTGGAGTACGTCTCTACCGAAAACGTCTACTGGCAGGTGGGCACGCAGCCGATCGATGTGCGCGACCTTCCTTCGCGTGCATTTGACTCTTCCGCGCAATACGCCGCCACTGCGCGGTTGCTGGCCGACTATCACGCTGCGGGCAACATCATCACGCCCGCACTCGATGCACGCTTCAGCGCGCTTGCCGCCGAACGCATCCGTGCGCATCCGCTCCTGTGCCGCGTCTGGGTCCCACTGCTGCGCGTTACGGACATGCTGCTGCGCCCGCGGACCGAAACGCTGGGGCAGGATGCCCAATGGTGGAGCTTTGCCGGAACAGCGGGGGATCGGATCGAAACCGTGCTGCTGGGCTCCCTGAATGTAGCGATTGTTGTTGCCGGGTTGATCGGTCTAGTGAGGAAACGCGTGCCCTGGCCGGCTTTCATCCTGGCCTACATTTTGCTGCGTTGCGCCACGCTAAGCATGATGGAGAACTCAGAACCGCGCTATACCCTGGAACTGCTGCCATTGTGGATCGCGTGTGCGGCATGCGCCTTCAGTAAAGCTGCGCTGAGGAAGGCTCGTCGCGCACCTGCTACCCCGCTCGAGATTCCTGCCTGACTGGACGAGGCATTTGCGCCAGCGCCTTAACGATCTGCTCGCGGCGGAACGCGAACGTCTTCTCGATCTGCCTGCGCACAAAGAGACTGTGGGCTATGTTGCCTAGCAGACTGAGCGGAAGATCATATGCGACCTCGTCGGTGAGCACGGTTACGCCCGGCCCATTGCGATCGAGGGAAAGAAAACGGTGGTAGTGCTGCCAGAAGGCAAACGGTCCGCTGACCTGGCGGTCACTGAAGGAATGGTTCGCTTCGAATTGAACGATCTCGGCATCCCAGCGTGTGCGGATGGGCAAAAATGGAAGCATTTGAAGGCTGAGCGCAATGCGTGAACCTGTCCCGGCGGCTTTCGATAGCGATTTCGTCGTGCCGGAACGCGGCGGGGCTGTGAGAGTCACACTCTCCAGGCGCGCGTGCTGCCATGGCGGCATGAGTGCAGGAAGGTTCTCAGGATCTGCGAAGAAGGCGAATACCGCTTCCACCGGATAAGGCAGCCACTGTTCGGAACGAAACGAATAGGGCATACGACTCTGCTGTGTGGTGAGACACCCTTCTCCCTGTGATGATGCGGGGAGAAGTAAGAAAGATGCGGCAGGCGGCCTGGGAGTTGGCAGCCTGCCACCGAAATCAATGGATAAGGAACATCAGCTGGGCATCAGCACCGTGTCGATCACGTCAATGACGCCGTTGGACTGGTAGACGTTGCTGGTGGTGATGGTCGCCATGCCGCCTTTTTCATCCGTCAGCATGATCTTCTTGCCGGACATGGTTGCTGTCAGCATGCCGCCCTGGACGGTCTTCATCTGATACTTTCCGCCGCCGGCCCTGATGCCAGCGGCGATGTCCCTGGCTGTGATGCGGCCCGGAACGACGTGGTAGGTGAGAATCTTCACCAGTGTGTCGTGGTTCTCGGGCTTGACGAGCGTATCCACCGTGCCGGCAGGCAGCTTGGCGAAAGCGTCATTCGTGGGCGCGAACACCGTAAATGGGCCGGCCGAGTTGAGGGTGTCGACCAGACCGGCGGCCTTGACCGCCGCGACCAGCGTGGTGTGAATCGGGGAGTTGACCGCGTTCTGGACAATGGTCTTGGACGGATACATCGCTGCGCCGCCCACCATCGGGTCGTTCATCGTATCCATTTGGGCGGGAGTTGCGAGTGACGAGAGCGCGAGGATAGTCGCGGCCGCCAGGGACGCGAGGAATGTCTTGTTCATTGAGGTTCCTTTCGCTAATGCGGATTTCATTGGGATAGGTTCGAGCGCGCTCATCTATCTCTACGAACAGCGTTGGGAAGTGGATTGTGGTAGCGAAAGAAAATTTATCCGGGCAGAGATCGTGGCCGCGTGTGGGGCAAGAGGAGCGCCTGGTTGGCGCGGCCCGCAGGATGCATTGACAATGCTCGGGCTTCCTCGTCAACTGGAACGCAGATGCACTGGTGCCACGGGGAGTGCGTCAAAGAATGATGGTGGCCGGAGCGCATATTCAGGAGCAGGAAATCCAGAAGACGACAGAACGGAGTCGGCGGCACGACCGTGGCCTATTGCTGATCGGCGTCTGGAAGCTGCTGGAGGCGGTGTTCTTCTTTCTGGTCGGAATTGGCGCATTTCACCTGGTGCATAAGGACCTGGCGGACGAAGCCCTGCAAGTGGCGGCGAGGCTGCGCATCGATCCCGATGGGCGCCTGGTCTCCTGGGTGATGGACCACATTGATGTTGTGACCTCGCATCGGCTGAGGCAGATTGGATTCGCAACATTTTTTTATGCAGCGGTTCGGATTGCTGAAGGTTGGGGCCTCGTGCTGGAAAAGACCTGGGCGGAATGGCTTGTGATCGGCGTCACCATCGCGTTCCTGCCGTGGGAACTGTACGAGATTGCACGGCACATGGACTGGATCCGTGTGGCCATCCTGCTGATCAACCTTGGCGTGCTGGCTTATTTGGTCTGGTGGATGAAGCGCATGCGACGAATGAAGAGAGACGGCTTAGCCGGTTGATCGCTACTCTTCGGGAAATTTGTCCTCTTTCGCCTTTGATTCGCCTACCAAATCCCGTGTAGGGCGACAAGAGGCAGATGAAGCCAGAATCATCCCATAAAACACTACATATAGGCGTGCTGCCGATAATTGCCCTAGATGTCGGGTTTTGCACAGCCATCCTCAGGAAATTCCGCTAAACCGCTGAATTTAGGGCTTGCCAACCGTGGTTCGCTCGGTCAGGATGACGAAGTAGAAGAAAGTGGCAAAAAATAGAAAATTTTGGTCACCACGCTTGATTACAGGTTCAATCTAGCTGATTTCGAGTGGTTTGAGGACTGGCGAGAGTGGTTCAGAGGCTAAAGGTTCCAGATGTTTCGAGGCAATCAACCCGCGTCGGTCGACCCGAAAGGCAGATTGAAGCTGCCTGAGAAGTTCCGCGGCATGTTGATGGAGATGTACGGGCCTCAGTTTTATGTGACTTCGAAAGACGGCGAGAGGGCGGAGATATGGCCGCTGAAGGAGTGGGAAAAGATCGAGGAGGCGCTGAAGAATGCGCCTTCGAGTGCAGCGAAGCAAAAGTTGATGGACGTAACGAATTACTACGGCCAGCAGGTGGATATGGATGCGCAGGGCCGGCTACTGATGCCGCAACTGCTGCGGGAAAAGGCTTCGCTCAAGGGTGATGTCGCTGTACTGGGCCAGAACAACAAGCTGGTAGTCATGAACGACGAGCGAGCGCAGCAGATGATTGCCGCGGCTCCGCTGACGGGAGAAGACCTGGATTCGCTGGCGATTCCAGGGTTGTAGCGCAACGGCCCCCAGGGGCAGCACAGAGGCGGAGTGCCAGGATTTATGGACAAGCCGCAGCATGTGCCGGTTCTTTTCGATGAGGTTTTGGACTTTCTGAATGTGCGGCCGGGTGCCGTGATGGCTGACCTTACAGTCGGGCTGGCAGGGCACTCCGCTGGGATTGCGCGGAGGCTGGGAGCGGCGGGCAAGCTGATCTGCTTCGATCGCGATCCGGAGGCCCTGGAACTCGCCAAGGCGCGGATGAACGAGGTCCGCGCGGAGCTGGGCGAAGCGATGCCGGCGATCGAATTCGTGCCGAAGGCATTTTCGCAGGCGGCGGACCTGATTGCGCCGGCGAGCCTGGATGGTTTGCTCGCGGACTTCGGCGTGAGCAGTCTGCACCTTGATACGCCGCATAGAGGATTCAGTTTCCGGCAGGAAGGCCCACTGGACATGCGCATGGATACGCGCGAGGGGCTGACGGCCGAACAAGTGGTAAATCGGATCGACGAAAACGAACTCGCCGACCTGATTTACGAATTCGGAGAGGAAAGGAGATCGCGGAGAATCGCCAGAGCCATTGTGAGGTCCCGGCCGATATCGACAACCGCAGAACTTGCGAGGGTGATATCTGCCGCGGGCCTACCAATGAAAAGCAACCGCGGTTCAATGAAAGGCGACAAGATTCATCCCGCAACGCGAACCTTTCAGGCGCTTCGAATTCGAGTGAACGATGAGCTGGGAGAGATAAGGACGCTGCTGGAACGCGCGCCATCTCTGCTGAAGCCGGGTGGAAGACTTGTACTGATCAGCTTCCACTCGCTGGAGGACCGGCTGGTGAAGGACGCGTTACGCGATGGCGGACGCGATGGAGTTTATGAGGTGTTGACGAAGAAGCCGGTGACGGCCGGCGAAGAGGAAGAGCGGCGCAACCCGCGCTCCAGAAGCGCGAAGTTGCGGGCGGCCGAGAAATTGGAAGTAAGAGCCGGGAGAAACAGCCCGGTTATGCACAAAGGCGGACGGTAGGCTCAAAGGAGGAGGCGATGGCAACAGCAGCGATGGCGGGACATTTCGGAATGGGTGTAGCGCAGGCCCGCGCACAGCGCAATCGCGAGCTCTTTGAGCTGCAGCGCCGCGCGCGCCGTGGTCCGACGCCTGAGGTCTTCTTCGCCAAGCACATCGACAACAGCCGGATCGTCAAGGCAGACGATCCGGAACGCCGCCGCGAGATGCGCAGTTTCGCCACGGTGATGAGCATCCTCTTCCTGCTGGTAATGGTTTATGTCTGGCAGCATCTGTCGGCGATTGAGATCGGTTATCAGATCGAGGCGCAGAAGACGCAGGTGGAGCAGTTGCGCGAACAGAACCGTCAGCTTCGCCTGGACGAAGCGCAGTTGAGCGACCCCGGCCGCATCAGCGTTATCGCGCAGCAGCTTGGTCTCGGGGAACCACAGCCGGGTCAGGTGGTGCGGCCCGACGGTACGCTGGCGAACAATGGGCCCGTGCTTGCTCAGGCGAATGCACCGGCATTGCCGGTGCAATAAGTCAACGGTTGGCAGTTCTCAGTTACCAGTACGGCAAATGCTTGCTTAGGTCCTCCCCAAACTGAGAACTGACAACTCACAACTGAGAAGTGAGAATGTATTCGTCTCCGCGCCAGCCCTCCCGCAACACGCTCACCGCTCCGATCCGCAAGATGCGGTTTGCGTGGGTGGCGATGTTCTTCGCCGGGTGGGTCGTAGTCATCGGAGGCCGGCTCGTCTGGCTGCAAGTCATTCAGCACTCTGAATGGATGGAGAAGGCGGAGCGCCAGCAGCAACGCACTTTCGATGTCGCGCCGCAGCGCGGACTCATTTATGACCGCAACCTGCGCGAGCTTGCGATGACGGTATCGGTCGATTCGATCTTCGCCGTGCCTTCCGAGCTGGGGGACAATCGCGCACAAGCCGCGCAGTTGCTCGCGCGCATTGTGCATACCGACCCACAGGATAGTTTTACCAGCGACCAAAGAATATTGGCGCGGTTCAACGACTCGCGCAACTTCGCGTGGGTGGCCCGCAAAGTGGATACCGCGACTGCCGACCGCGTCCGTCAGCTGAACCTGAAAGGCGTTTACTTCCAGAAAGAGTTCAAGCGCTTTTATCCCGATGGTGACCTGGCTGCGCAGGTACTCGGGTATGTCGGTACGGATGACTCCGGCCTCGGTGGCCTGGAGCAGGAGTTCGACGATGAGATGCACGGCGAACCCGGCCACAAGCTGACCGCGGTGGACGCCAAACGCCACGTGATGGATAGCCAGATGGAGAGCGAGCCTGTACCGGGCGAGAACCTGCAGCTCTCGATCGATTCGAATATCCAGTACATGGCGGAGCGGGCACTGGACGCGCAGGTCGCGAAAATGAAGGCGCTGCATGGCACCGTTGTGGTGCAGGATCCGCACAGTGGACAGATACTCGCGCTGGCGGTTTCGCCGCGCTTCAATCCGAACGACGCGCGTCATATCCAGGCCGGCTCGCTGACTGACCTCGCCGTGAGCGATGTGTATGAGCCCGGATCGACCTTCAAGCTGGTCACGTATGCGACGGCGTTGGATGCCGCGGGCGTACAACCCACAGACATCGTGGACTGCCAGGGCGGCGCGATGACGATGTTCGGCCGCACGCTGCACGACGATCATAGCGACCGCTTCGGCGCCGTCACGGTACAGTACGCTCTCGAGCACTCAAGCGATGTGGGCGCGGCCAAGATGGCGCTCAAAGTGGGCGCAAACACGTTCTACAAGTACATTCGCGCCTTCGGGTTCGGCCAGCGCACCGGCATCGAACTGCCCAGCGAAACGCGTGGCCTGCTGCGTCCGCCGAAGAGTTGGGACGCCACCAGTATTCTTTCGCTCGCCATCGGTCAGGAAGTCGGTGTTACGCCGGTTCAGCTCGTCACGATGGTCAGCACTATCGCCAACGGCGGCGTCTATATGCCGCCGCATGTTCTGCTCTCGTCCGGCAACGAGAGCGGCGCCCACCTGCAGGCCGCGGCCTTTCATCCTGAGAATGAGCTGCCGCAAACTCTGCCCGAGGGAGCGCACCGCGTGATCACCGAGCTGACTGCCGCGAAGATGCGGTCGATGATGGAAGGCATCGTTACCGAGGGCACGGGGCGCAACGCGGCGCTGAACGGGTACAGCGCGGGCGGCAAGACCGGCACCGCGCAGAAGGTCGATCCGGTGACGCACACCTATTCACACACAAATCTGGTGGCGAGCTTTGCGGGGTTCGCGCCGGTGAGTTCCCCGGTGATTTCGATTGCGGTAGTGATTGACAATCCGACCGTCGGCACGCGGTATGGCGCGGAGACTTCCGCGCCCGTCTTCCGCGAAGTGGCGCAGGAAGTGCTTGAATACCTCGGCGTCCCGCACGATCAGCCGCTGAAGACACAGAAAGAACTGGCCGCCGCGCCAAAGCCGAAGCCGGACGAAGACGCGCCGAGCGAGAACATCGCCGACCTGAACGCAATGTTCGACGAGATCAATCATCTGCCGCCGGACGATCCGCTGCGGCAGGCAGCGACAAAGTCTGGCGCGAATTCTGCGGTGCCCGAGCCCAGCGCGAGCACCATCGAAGCTTCGTCTACGCCGTCACCCTCCCGCGTGGATTCTCCGGCCACGAAGCCTTCGCGCATCGTCGCCATGCTGCCGAAGAAAGTGCTTGCCGCCTTCAGCGCCGAGAATGACTCAAGTGCGGACGGTGGCGGTGCCCCTGCTCTCCCGGTACCAAAGGTTCTTCCTGTGGTGGACACCAGCAGCAACGGCTCGGTCGTAGTCGATTCCGGAAGACGCATCGCCGTGCCTTCCTTTTCCGGCGACGCGCTGCGCGACGTGGTGGAGAAAGCCGCCAGCCTTGACCTGCGCGTGCAGCCCCTCGGCAGCGGTCTGGCGCGCGATCAGGCGCCCGCCGCGGGCACTATGGTCCCCGCCGGCACAGAGGTCGTGGTGCGCTTCGCGCGCTGATTGTCTTCGCCGAACTCTCAGGACATAGAATCGAATCCATGCTGTGGGCAGACGCGCTGAAAGAAGTAGACGTCATCGAGCACGCCGGTGCAGCCGCGGACATAGCCCGCGTGGAATATGATTCGCGCCGCGTAGGTCCCGGCGCAGTCTTCGTTGCAATGTGCGGCGGCACGACAGACGGCAATCGCTACATCGACGCGGCGATTGCGCAGGGCGCGGTGGCGATCGTCACGGATTCAGGGGAGACGTATGCGCGGCTGCGACGCGAACGTCGTGAGCTTGCGGTCGCGTGGGTAGAACACGGCAGGCGCGCGCTGGCTCAGCTTGCCGCGGCAGTGCTGGGTCATCCGGAACGCCAGCTCAAGGTCAGTGCCGTCACCGGCACCAACGGCAAGACGACGACGGTCTATCTGTTGGAACAGCTTCTGCGCAGCGCGGGACGGAAATGCGTGCTGATCGGGACGATTGAGACGCGCATCGGCGATGAGGTTCTGCCGAGCGAGCACACCACGCCCGAGGCGAGCGATCTTTACGAGATTCTTGCCGATGGTGTGCGTGCCGGCGCGACCGAAGTTGTGATGGAGATGAGCTCGCATGCGCTCGACCAGGAGCGCGTGTGGGGCATTCCGGTCGATGTTGCGATCTTCACCAACCTGACGCAGGACCATCTGGACTATCACGGGACGATGGGAGCTTATGCTTCAGCAAAAGCGAGGCTGTTTAGCGGAGTTGGAGCCCCTGCTCCGTGCATCGGTGTTGTGAACGCGGATGACCCTTTGGGTGGTTTCGTGATGCATCATGCGCGGAAGTCGGGAGTATCAGTAGTAGAGACCTACGGGTGGGTTACCGATCGCCCCAATGGGCCCAGTTTTCAGGCGAAAGATGTGGTTATGAAGGCTGGAATTACTTCATTCCTATTGCAAACTCAGAAACGTTCTATATCTCTGACCTCACCTCTTACAGGAAAAGTGAATGTCTACAACCTGTTGGCTGCAGTTGCGGCGGCACAGGCCCGGCGTCTGTCCCTTGAGGAGATCGCGAGGGCTTGTCAGCGTCTGAAGCCCGCGCCGGGAAGATTTGAGGTTGTGCCAGGATCGAAGGAGGCGGGATTCACCGTCGTGGTGGACTATGCGCATACCGATGATGCGCTGCGCAATCTGATCTCGGCGGCGCGCGAATTGGTCGCACCGCAAAAGGGCCGCGTAATCACGCTCTTCGGCTGTGGGGGCGACCGCGACCGCACAAAGCGTCCGAAGATGGGTCGTGCGGCGGGCGAGGGAAGTGATCTGGTCGTTCTCACCAGCGACAATCCCCGCAGCGAAGAGCCGATGCCAATCATTGAGGAAGCCCTGGCTGGAGTGCGTGATACCACAACAGAGTGCATCGTCGAGCCTGATCGCGCCGCCGCTATCACAATCGCCATTCGCGCCGCACGCGCGGGAGATATTGTGCTGATCGCTGGGAAAGGGCATGAGAAAGTTCAGGTTCTTCGCGACAGGACTATTCCCTTCGACGATGTCGCGGTCGCGCAGCAGATTTTGCAGGAGCTTCGATGAAGCTGACGCTGGGACAGATCGCCGACTGGATGCACGCCGAGGGAGACTTCCCGGACGATGCCGTCGCACAGGGCTACTCCATTGACTCACGCACGGTCGCGGCGGGGGAACTCTTCTTCGCGGTGAAAGGCGAGCGGCTCGACGGACATGATTATGTTGAGTCTGCGCTCAGCAATGGCGCCCTCGCCGCGGTCGTCAGCCAGCGTTGGCTTCCCCCGGACACAACTACCTCCGATAAGCTTCTGCGCGTTCCCGACCACGACGGTTGCGGCGTGCTGGACTCGCTCCAGAAGTTGGCGCGTTCCGTGCGGCGTCATTGGGACCGCCGGGTAATCGGCATCACCGGCTCTGCCGGCAAGACCACCACAAAGGAAGCCGTTGCGCAGGTACTGAGCGCGCGCTTCAACGTGCTGAAGTCACAGGGCAATCTCAACAACGCTTTTGGCCTGCCGCTGCAGCTGCTGCGGCTGGAGCCGGAGCACGAAGTGGCGGTGGTCGAGATGGGCATGAACCACGCCGACGAGATCACCGCATTGGCAAAGATCGCCGAGCCTGACTGGGCTGTCGTAACGAACGTGGCGCCTGTGCATCTAGAACATTTTGCTGACGGGATTGAAGGTATCGCCCGCGCGAAATATGAGCTTGTCGAGGCCCTGCCGCCGGATGGTATCGCAATTCTGAATTGCGACGACGAGCGCGTTGCTCGCTTCGGCGATGGAATGGGTGAGCGGGCGGTTTTCTATGGCACGGGCGAATGTGCTCGCGTGCGTGGATCGTCGGTGGCGGAAATTGGCGCGGATGGCGTGGTTTTCACGGTGACGGCGAACGGCGAGCGGGCAAGCGTGCAGCTCCATTTGCTCGGCCGCCACAACGTACACAACGCGCTCGCGGCAATCGCAGCCGGGATTGCGAGCGGGATCCCGCTCGCCGATTGCACGCGGGCATTGAGCGAGCTGCGCGCCGGGGATAAGCGCGGCGAGATTATCGAGTGGCGCGGCGCAAGGCTTATCAACGACTGCTACAACTCCAATCCGCGCGCGCTGGATGCCATGGTCGATGCGTTGCTCGCCATGCCATCGGAGGGGCGGCACATCGTCGTCTGCGGCGAGATGCTGGAGCTGGGGCCGCAGGGTGAAGCACTGCATCGCGCATGCGGTGAGAAGATGGCCGCGCGTGGAGCGGATGTGATTGTAGGGGTGCGAGGTTTGGCGGAAACACTGGTGCAAGGTGCCCTTAGCGAAAAGGCCGATGCAGTTTTCGTATCAAGCCCCGAACAGGCAGGCATTTGGCTGCGGGAGAACTTGCGCGCGGGAGACGTTGTCCTGCTGAAGGCATCGCGAGGTGTAAAGCTCGAACGCGCCCTCGCCTGTCTCGCGGAATAATCGCGCTCAGTGCGTACGTTCCACAAGGTACTGTGCCAGCGACTTGAGCGGCCCTGCTGCAGCGCCAAACGGCTCCAGCGCGGCGAAGGCATCCGCGATCAATTCCGCGGCATCATGCCGTGACTGCTCGATGCCGTGGACCGCAGGCCACGTGGCCTTCACGCTCGCAGCGTCCTTACCCGCGGTTTTGCCAAGTTCTTCGGAAGACTGCGTCATGTCCAGCACATCGTCGACAATCTGGAAAGCGAGACCGGCCTTCTCGCCAAAAGTACGAATCCGTCTCAGCTGGTCCGCATGCAGCGGCTCGATGGACGAACCATACAGCGAGCCCGACACGATGCTCGTCGTGATCAGTGCGCCGGTCTTCGCGCGATGGATGGTTTCCACCAGTTCAGCCGTCGGTCGCACACCTTCCGACTCGATATCCACGACCTGGCCCCCGATCATTCCAGGCGCGAGGCCGGTATCGATTCCGCTTGCGAAGCCCACGCCCGTGCCTACGGCGACGGAAATATCGCGCAGAATAGCGACAGCGATTTCCGGCGCCACTCTCAGCGCGCCGATGGTTTGAAAGGCGAGCGTCTGCAGAGCATCGCCGGCGAGAATTGCGATCGCTTCCCCAAAGGCGACATGGCACGTCGGTTTTCCGCGGCGTAGGTCATCATTGTCCAGCGCCGGAAGGTCATCGTGAATCAGCGAATAGGTGTGCAGCATTTCGATCGCCGCGCCAAGGTCTTCAATGCCGGAAGGCAAGTCTCCATGGGCCACCATGCGTGCCGCCTCCATGCAAAGAATCGGGCGCAGGCGTTTGCCGCCGGCAAACACGCTGTGGCGCATGGCGCGATGAATCGAGTGCGGCAGAGTGTCCGGCGAAGGCAGCAGCCGCTCCAGAGCGGCATCGGTCAGTGTCACGCCCGAGACGAGCAGGGATCGTACAGGGGATTCCATCAGCCTACGATGATAAATGACGGTCTTCAGCTTCGATGTCACGCGATGCGCGCAGCGGGTTGTGCGATTCTGGTTAGAGCAGGCCATATCGCAATAGGGAGAGAACAATGTCAGCAGGAATCGCGGATTTTGTCGCGGGGTTCGAGCGCTTTCGCGCAAAGCACTTTGCCCACGACACAGCGCTGTTTGTCCGTTTGCGCCAGGGGCAGAATCCCACTGCGCTGGTCATCTCCTGTTGCGACTCCCGCGCCGATCCCGGCATGCTGCTGGGCGCGGGCCCCGGTGACATCTTCGTCGTGCGGAATGTCGGCAACCTCGTCCCGCCCTACGCCGACGGTTCTCAGATGCCCGGCATCCGTGCCGACATCGAGTTTGCAGTGAAGAGCCTCAATGTTGCGCACATCATTATCCTCGGCCACTCCGGTTGCGGCGGCATCCGTGCGCTGATGGACGGCGAAGGCATCACTTCGGACAACTACGAATTCATCGGCAAGTGGGTCGGCATCGCACGCCCTGTGCGCGAACGCATCTTGCGAGAGATGGCGGACTGCTCGCCGGCTGAACAGATACGCGCATGCGAGCATGGCGCGATCGCGCAGACGCTCGAGAACCTGATGACCTTCCCGTGGATCAGGGAACGCGTGGAGCGGGGCGAGCTCGAACTGCATGGCTGGTACTTCGATATCGATGCGGGCGATCTTCTCGGTTACTCGCCGCACACCAAAAGCTTTGTGTCACTGGCGCCTGCCGTGATGGATGCGACGGCGATCGGTCCGGGCCAAGCCGCCAGCTAGGGCGCCTGTGCTGTGGCGCCGCTCCGCCTTTTGCCTCGCAACGCAAGGCCGGCGAAAGCCGCGAGGGCGACTAACGACAACGCATCGCCGGCGATCTGGTCTGCCGTCTCGACATAACGAATGTCGATGTTGGAGCGACCGGAGGGCACGGCGATTGCAATCAGACCATCTGCCCGAGGGACGCTTACCTTGATAGGGCGGGCTACGAGTCCTGGTGGCGTGAGTGTAACGCGCCAGGACGGATAGGAGCGCAGGTTCAGGATGAGAAACTCGGAGCGCGGGGCTTCGACGGCCACGTGCATCGGAACCGTGTGCGGTGTTTGCGCGTCGATTTGCAGCGGCGGTGCGCTATCCGGAGAATCCTCCAGCCACATTGCTGGATCACCCGGTTTCAGCGCGTCATTATCTGCGGTGACTGGCGTGTATTCGTCGGTCGGGTCCGTACCTGCGTTGGAGTGAAAAAGGGCGAGCCGCGCGGACACGGTGTCTTCCGGATCGCAGGGCTGACGGAACAGATGCCATGCCGGAAGGCACAGCGCAGCGGCGATTGCAAGTGCTGCTGCGATAGCCTTGTTCGAAATCCTCACTGCAGCCATGGGCGGAGCAGCGTTCGTCCCGGGAGAAGCGGCTCCCGCAATGGCCAGCGCGGTCACCGGCGAGAGCACTGCAAGCAATCGCCATGGGAATTGCAGGAACGCCATCTCCGGCACGTGATACCAGAGGCTCGCGCTCAGCGGTGTCAACAGGAACGCGATGGCCGCGGTGAGGGCGACCATGAGCCCGATCGGCAAACCTGGCTGATTGAGAGCTGCTTGTCCACGCTTGGCCCTGCGATCGCGCAGGCCAGCCGCAAAAAGTGCCGCAACTGCCGCCGAGAGGAGCGTCACCGCAATCCAGGATGCGGTGCGCAAGACTGCATCATGCATCAGGTCGTCGAGCGTCGACCCCGTATGCTCGAAGAGGAAGTTGGCATCGATCCTCGTGCCACCGACCATCGCCATCGCCGCCTGCACGAACCGGCGCTCATAGGCCGCAGGCACGATATAAAAGCCGGCGAGGAGGAGACCCGAGATCGCGCCGGCGGCAATCTTCATTGCTGAAAAAGACGCCAAAGCCGGGCCGTCCCGCTTCCACTCCATGGCGATGCGGATCATTGCGAGGAACGCCAGAGCATAGCAGCCCATCACGGCAGCGGGCACATTGGTCAGCCAAAGCAGTGCAATCGGGATCGCGATTCGGGGAACGGTGACACGCTCGCCCAGGATGGCATCGAAGATCAGCGGCATCCATGCCGCGGCGAGCAACTCGCCGTACGCGGTGCGTTCGTATGCAGTGAACAGCATGTACGGATTCGCCATGTACGCTGCAGCGGCGAGCAGCGCGGTATTTGCGGGGGCAAATCTGCGCGCGAGACGCCACATCGTCAGGCCGGAGAGCGTCAGCGCGATCCATGTAAATACGATCGGCACACCTGACCACGCCGCAATTTCGCTCACCCGTGGCAGGTGAGTCAGCGCGACGCCCAGCAGGGCGCCGAGATACCACGAGAGCGGCGGATAGAAAACGAAGCGGGGCTCGCCGGCATCCCACGCGGGTGTAAACGCCCAATGCGGATGAAGGTTGCCATGACTGATCTGCGTGGCGGCCTCGAACCAGCTCACGAGATGGAAGTCGAAGTCGTGGCCGCAGGAACAGCCATGGACGATCAGCGGATGAACCAGGAACAACGCCAGCAGTGAAATCACCAGCAGCACGCGAGAGTGACTTCTTCTGCCATCGCCTCCATTTGGAGGACAGCCCGCCGGCTCGCGTTCTCTCATCTGGGCTTCAGGGTCAGTGAGTGCCTGATCGTGGGTTGTGTTGCCGCTGCGGTGAAGGGTAGCGCATAGGTCCGGCCGGCCAGCCAGTCGCCGAACTGGTCCATGTACCAGTCGCTTGCAGGATTGCCGGATTCTCCTACGGCGAGATTCAGAGTGGTGCGGTCAGCGTTGCTGAGGTCAGCGGTGAAGCGCTCGGACGGACCGAATGGCGCTGCGGAACCAGCCTGCTTCACGGTCGTCCCATCGCCACTCTGCGGCTGTGGGCCAGTCCCGGTGCGCACGCCCAGCAGCGCGCGGGCCATTGCAAACCGCGCGAACAGCGGATGTTCAATGTCAACGGGAGCGGCTTTGCCCTCGGACCAGGTTCGCAGATCGCTGGGAGCCTTGGCTGCCTTCAGGCCGCGCTGCACCGCCGTCGCAAGAAAATCGTTCCAGTTGGCGTAACCCGCGGGCAACCATTGCGCAGGAGTGTTCGTCAGGAGCTTCTCTTCGACACAGCCACGCTCGCCCCATGTGTATTGTCCCGCCAGATTTCCGGCAAGCGCCTGGTCCTGCGGCAGTTTCAGCTTGCTCATGTCCTCGCCCTGCGCGAGTTGCTGCGCCACCTGCGGGACCAGCTTCGGGATCAGCAACATCTCCCAGAACACTTTGCGTTCCGCATTTACGATTGCGGGTGCGGCTGCGTTCGCGTCCACCTTGCCGTCCCAGGCGCGCAGCAGGTCCGCGGCCTGATGCAGTGTGCTGTCATTGCGCAGGGAATCCTTCGCGTGGTCGATGGCATAGGCAAGCCGCTGCGCGATCAGGTGATCGAGCTCCGAGTACACATCGGTCTGGAGGGCAAGCATATCGGCGGGAGTCAGCAGCTTTGCGCCTGTCCCTGAGCCCGCGCCTACAGCCTCGCTCGATACGCGCGTCGCACTTGCCTCGAGCACATGATAGATACGCTCGGTGCGGTAAGGCGCCATCCAGTCCAGCGCGATGGGATAGCGATAGCCGTCCTGCGTCACGCGGGAGTTTGCGGTGGCGAGCACCCCGTCCGGAGGATCAAAGGCCTGGGGAAGCTGGTCGAACGGGATGTAGCCGGCCCACTCGTGCGTGGCGGCATCGGGCGCGGCAGCGTCAGTCGGCACCGCGGCCAGTGGCGCGGGATTGTTCGCATCGCCGCGAATGGGAATTCGGCCGATGGCGTGATAACCGATGTGTCCCTGGTCGTCGGCATACATCAGGTTCAGCGGCGGTCCGCCCCAGTTGGAAAAGGCCGCGAGCATCGAACTCCAGTCCGTAGCCGTATTGACGGCGAACGGAGCCACAGAAAGACCCGCGCTGTCATAGACGGTCCAGCGCAGGCTGATCGATCGCGTGTCGTTCGAGAGTGCGGAAACCACCGGCGTATCCGTGTCTCCATGATGCGTCAGCGGGACGTTGATGGTGACGTCCTTGCCGCCGCGCACATGGATGGTCTCGACGCTGTACTTCATCTTCACCCACTCGCCTGTCGCGGTCTGGTATTCGGCGCCGGAAGGCGTGCCGCGCGTGTGTTCGACGTAGAGATCCTGCACGTCCGCGCCGAGGTTCGTGAAGCCCCACGCGACGTGGTCATTGTGGCCGGCGACGATGAAGGGCACGCCGGGCAGCGTGACGCCTGCGGCGTGGAAGGCAGCGAGCGGCGCCGGCATCGTTGCCTGTAGATCGGCCTCATACCAGGCCTCCGGTATCTGTAGGCCGAGGTGCATGTCGTTCGAGAGCATGGGCGAGCCGGAGGCGGTGCGCGAGCCTGCTACGGCCCATCCGTTGGAGCCAGCGACGCACTCCGCGCAGCTGCGCAGGTTGAACAGTGCGGCTGTCTCTTCGATCGCCTGCAGATCGGCTGACGGGATCGCTCTGCTCTTTGGCAATGCCAGCCGTGATTGCGATTCATCGAGCGGCACGTCTTTGTACTCCGGCCGCGGGGAAGTGACATCGGGCAATGGAGCGCCGGGCGGATGATCGCGCCATGAACCCACCGGATAGAGGTCGGTGATCAGGTCCGGCGGAAGATGCGCGGTCAGCGCCTCGCGCACCAGCTTCGTGGAGAAGCTGTCTGTCAGTTCCTCGAACATCGACAGCTCGACCAGCACGGAGTCGCGCGGTGTCCACGCGGTGGGCGTGTAACCCAGCATCCGGAACTCGATGGGCAGGTGAGAGCGCTGTTCGGCGATGGACGCATTCACTCCACGCGCATAAAGGACCAGCCAGCGTTGCTGGTCCTGTGGCAGCGCGGCCGTAATGCGGTCGGCGGCGGCGCGCAACTGCAGCGTGCGCTGTACCGCGTCGTGCTGAATCAGCGCGCTTCCCATTACGGCGGCCAAGTCACCGGCGGCATGGCGGCGCAGCAG
>DATNAU010000093.1:0-43322 GCA_035572415.1 Acidobacteriaceae bacterium | reverse complement strand
CGCGAAGACGCGGTGAGGTAGTTCTCAGTTGTTAGTTGTCAGTTCTCAGTTGTGCGGCGCGCGAGCCTTGGCAAGCGCACCCGCAACCGAGTAATTAAGATAGGCTGGTGGTCGTGGTTCGAGGAGGAAGGAATGGCCACTGAGAGTGAAGAGACTCAACTTGAGATTGAAGAAGAGATCGCGGATGCGATAATTCCGTCGCGAGGGGCGGAGCGAAAAATCTTCACTACTTCCTCTGACCCCACAATCAAGGATCTTTACGACAGATTCAAGGAAGGCGAGCTAAGCCTCCAACCTGATTTCCAGCGACAGTTCGTATGGGACGCGAAGCGATCCAGCCGCTTGATAGAATCCGTCCTGCTCAGCGTGCCTTTGCCCATTATCTATTTGGCCGAAGAGCAGGACGGCAATGAATCCGTAATTGACGGTCAGCAAAGATTGACGTCATTCTTTGACTTCTTGGACGGCAAATTTAAGCTTAGCGGACTCCAGGTGCGGGAGGAGCTGAACGGTCTGCGTTTCCCGGAGCTTCCAAAGGAATCGCAGTCGATCATCAAGAAGACTTCTTTGCGTGCTATTACGATAAAGCGGGAGTCCGACAAAGAGCTG
The DNA here is from genome assembly GCA_035572415.1 of Acidobacteriaceae bacterium. GTDB lineage: Bacteria > Acidobacteriota > Terriglobia > Terriglobales > Acidobacteriaceae > Edaphobacter. The sequence continues at coordinate 42,713 of DATNAU010000093.1, read as the reverse complement.
AAATTTGAGATATTCGAACGCCTAAACAGCGGTTCCGTGGCCCTGAATGACCAGGAACTGAGGAATTGCATATATCGAGGCCCATATATGAATCTCCTTAAGGAGATGTCTGAGGACCCTGATTTTCGCAAGCTCCTAAATTTCTCTGGGCCCGACAAACGAATGCGCGACGTTGAGATGGCCTTGCGGTTCTCGACGTTCTTTCATGCCAGCTATCTGAACTACACCCCACCGATGAAGTCTTTCATGAGTTCCGATATGGAGGAGCATCAGTACATGTCCTCTTCCAAACAGGACTCGTTGCGCTCGGCATTCAAGAAGTCCTGTCAACTCGTATTTAGCCTTCTTGGAGAGCGGGCATTTAAGCGCTTTTATCGGGGCGATGAGCAGAACGCGAACGGAAGATGGGAAGCGAAGAAGGTAAATTCTTCGCTTTACGACGTGTTGATGCTCGGTTTTGTGCCCTACGAGAAACCTCAGGTCTATCCAAAGCTAGATTCGATCCGAGAGGCCTTCATAGATCTTATGGCGAATAACGACAGCTTCATTTCCGCCATCGAACTGTCGACGAGTTCAAAGCAAGCGATAGAAACGCGGTTCGATTTATGGCGATCAAGACTTAAGCAGGTCATGGGAACCGTTTCGACTGAGCCGAGATGTTTCTCGCTAAGCCTGAAAGAAAAACTCTACGAGCAGTCGTCTGTTTGCGCGATCTGCCAGCAAAATATCTCTTCCATTGACGATTCGGCGGTAGATCATATCGATCAGTATTGGAAGGGCGGCAAGACAATTGACACGAATGCCCGCTTGACCCATCGGTTTTGTAATTGGAGCCGATCGAAGGCGGATGTTGTCAAGGCCGCGATGGTCTAACCGCAATACCGGCTATAGGTCTGACAACTGAGAACCGGCAACTTCAATCAACGCGCCATCAACGCCCGCGGCACGGCGCTGACGAACTCCCAAGCCAGCATCGGCACGGCGCGGAGGTCTTCGGCGAAGGATGGATCAGCCATGCCGGTTCGCCGACGAGGAATGCGCCGCGGCCCATGGCGAACCAACTGAAGCCGGAGCCTCGACGCCCGCCCGCGCCCTGATCTCCGTGAATATCAATAGCCTGCGCGGGCGATCGACCCGCACCTATTGCGGCGGATCGTTCGGCATCACCGCGCCGGCCTTGATCCACTGCGTGATGACGGCGATCTCCGCATCGCTGATCTTAGGAGACTTGGGCGGCATGGGCTTGGGATCGTCCGCAGGACCTTCGTGCCGAATCAACTTGACCAGCGCGCTTTTAGAAGGATCGCCGGGAACGATGACGACGCCATCGCGACCGCCTTTCATGGTAGAGGCTTTTGTTTCCAGGCTTAGGCCACCCTTGTGGTTCACCGTCAGGTGGCACTTGCCGCACTCCTTCACGAAGATCGGCCGCACTTGCTCCGTGTAGTACGCCGGAGTGGCGGGATCTGGTGCGGCTCCCACACTTTTCAGCCCAAAACCTGCCGCTGCCATGGCCGTGACGCCCACCCCTGCTACTGCGATCAAAACTCGACGCAAACTTCCTCCTCGTACCACAATTTCGCTTTCGCCATCGTCCGGAATCAGCCTTTATCAGTCTGCCATGAGGCAGTTAGGCCGGGCGGCTCATGGAGTTCCCGGCAAGGGCCGATTACCTTCATAGACGTGGGAGGCGCGGAATCAGCCTCGTCACTTACACTGAATCTACGCAGCCGATAGGCTGAGAACTGCTCTGGCGCTCCCGCGCCTCCAAAAGATACCGATGCCTCGCAACGCTTCTGCTGCGCTTGCCGCACTGTTCTGTCTGCTGTCCGGGCCCCTGCTCTTCGCTGCCCGGCCGACCCGGCCTGCTCATCCGGCGCCGCGCTACGCCGCCAGCGAACCGCACCTGCGCGCATCGCGCGATCGCTCGATCCGCCGTCCTCTGCTTGCCTCCACACGGCATTCGGCCAGACATCAGGCATCCCGTCACCATGCAACTTCGGGAAAGAAGGCGGTTTCTTCGGAAAAGAAGGCAGTTTCGCACCTGACCCCGCAGCGGAAGACTGCGTCACGTGCAACACTGGCATCCCATCATTCCCGGCAGCACAGTAAGGCTCCTGACGCACCACATGAGGAGGCGAGCTTCTTGGCGCGATCGGCGCGAGCCGCCGCGGAGCGCCGCTCGCACAACGCCGACACTGAAGCATCGGCCGCCGCTGAACTGCGCGCGCAGCTCGACAAGATCGAGCCCGACGGCTCGCTGCTCCCCGCAGCCCGTACGTTGTCTCTCTATGACGAGCGTGGGCGGCTGATTGTTCCGGCGCCGATGCGAGGCTCCCGTGAAGTGCTGCTCCACCAGAATCAGATGGCAGACCAGGAAGGGCTCGCGCGGGTTCAGGATGACGAAGATCTCGACCATTTGCGCACCGCCAGGCTGCTGGTGCCATTGCCTGCCAGCGACGCGTTGCGCGTGGATGCCAGGCTGCCGGAAGACCGCCGTTACTCGCGACCGTGGACTGCGGTCTTTCTTGCGGCGCTCTCGCGAGACTTTTACGCGAGCTTCCACTCTCCCTTGCAGGTGGACTCCGCCGTGCGCACCGTCGATGTGCAAAAGCATCTGGTCCGCGTAAACGGCAACGCGGCCCCGGCAGAAGGGGAAACAGCCTCGCCGCACCTCACAGGGCAGGCCGTCGACATTGCAAAACGTGGACTAACGCTCGCCGAGATCGCATGGCTGCGGCTCTATCTTCAGCCCCTGATGGACGCGGGCAAGATCGATGTGGAGGAGGAGTTTCGCCAGGCCTGCTTCCACATCAGCGTGTACAAAAAATATGTTCCGGCCGCCGCGACGCGCCTGAGTGTCGCTACCACGGCCAGCAGCCCGGACGCCGAACCATAATCCAGCCCGGCTTTCAGACTGCCCCGCTTGCAAAACTGCGCATGTAAGAATAGCCACGGACCTGGCTGCAGCGATGCTTGAACCGGTGCAGCCTTCGATCGCTATGCATCGCGCGGCCCTCATCTACAACCCGGCGTCGGGGCAGCGGCCGAAGAAGCGTGCGGCGCGCATCGCGCAGGCAATCCGGGTGCTGGATGCGGCGGGAATCGAGGTGGAGACGATCGCCACCACCTCGCCCGAAAGCGCAGCCCAGCAGGCGCGCCATGCGGTAAGCGAAGGCTACGACACGATTCTGGCCTGCGGCGGCGACGGCACCGTGCATGAGGTAATGCAGGGTTTGGTCGGACTGCCCAATGTTGCGCTGGGCGTCATTCCTATGGGGACCGCTAACGCACTGGCATCGGACCTCGGTGTCCCGTTTTCTTCCGGAAAGGCGGCGAGGGCGCTGCTGGACGCGGTCCCGGTACGCGTACCTGTGGGACGCATCTTTTATCGCGACACGTACGGCGCGGAACATTCACGCTACTTTGTGGTTGCCGCGGGCGTCGGCGTGGACGCGCACTTCTTCTCGCGGCTCGATTCAAAACTCAAACGGCGCTTCGGCTATCTCGCCTACCTGATGCAGGCGCTTCACCTCTGGGCCACGCACAGCTTTCCCATGTTCCGCGCACATTTCTCGGGAGACGGCGATGTCCGCACCGAAGACCTGTCGCAGTTGCTTGCCGTCCGCATCTCGAACTTCGGCGGAGCGGTACACAACCTTGTGCCCGGCGCCGCACTCCATAAGCAGCATCTGAGCGCAGTTGCCTTCGGCACCAGCAGCCGGCTGCGCTATCTGCGCTTTATGGTGGCGGTGTGGTGCCGCTGCCACAGTTATCGCAGGCCGATTGAGCTGATCGAGGCGAAGACGATTCAGTGCGAAGAGCTGGCGGATGCGCAAACGTACGTGGAAGCGGACGGCGAACTGCTGGGCACACTCCCCGCCCGCATCGAGGTTGTCCCGGCCGCGCTTACGCTGCTCGTCCCGGCGCGGATCGCCCCCCGCTTCGCTGCCGCACCATAGCGGAGACTCGTCAGTTTGCAGCGGCCGCGGTCTGCGGCTCCACGCTTTCCGCATGGACAGGCGCGCCTCCATTGCGCACCGGCTTCTGCAGCATGGCTGCGTGCTGGCGCAACGGCGTGGGCCGGTCCAGTTGCGTGGCGAGCACCACCGTGGTCTCGGTCTTCTCAATGCCCGGAATTTGCCGCAGCCGTTCGATCAGGAGAAGCAGCCCGGCGGTGTCCGCGAGGCGGACCTTCAGCAGGATGCAAAATTCGCCGGCAACCGAGTGCGCCTCTTCGATGCACGGGATTTCGCGCAGCTCGGGCATCATCTCCGAGCAGGGCCGGCTGGCTGTGACGGCGATAAAGGCCAGTACACCCAATCCCAGACTGGCCGCGTCTACGTTGATCGTCCAGCCCTGGATCACCCCCTCGCGCTGCAGCCGCCGCAGACGATCATGCACCGACGATGGCGCGAGGTGGACGAGCCGGGCGAGGTCTTCGAGGCGCTGCGAAGCGTTGTGCTGCAATGCTTCGAGCAGGGCAAGGTCCTTTCTGTCGAGGTTCATCACTGACTCCACAATTTTTTTGCCAACGGATCTGGATAGACTAGTGCGAATGCAGTTTTTTTCGATCTTTTTCTTGCAATTGCAGAAAAATTCCGAAGTTAATTCGGATTCTTAACCAACACGCCCAAGCCAAGCGGCTGAAGTCCTATCAACCTTTGTGCCGCATCTTTTGCAATTGAAACCGGGAGATCGCCGCCCAACGAATGGCCGCCGCATTCATCAGACTCGCCCGAAACTGTTACGGCACCATCTCGATCAACGAATATTTTAGTCGCAGATTTGGCCCGAAGCATTTTCGGTCCGCACCGCCGCCGCGGCAAGCCCATTGATCCCAACAACAGCCTCTGCGCGCGACATGAACTACGCTTCATTGTCCCTTAAGGTTCCATCGACTAGTCTTGCCGGTGCTACGATCAACTGTTCGCGTGGGCGCTGGAGCCTGCTGCGAACCGCAAGCCGCATCCAACCAACCAGGAGAGCAAGCCATGAAAATAGAGCGCTTTACAAGGGATACGTTTGCGTTTTTGGCGGGGCTGCTCGTGCTCGCTGCGGCCGGCCCGCTCCGCGCGCAGGAAGGCCCCTACAAGATTCTGAACACAGTAAAAGTGGGCGGCGAGGGCGGCTTTGACTACATTACAGCCGATCCCGGGAACCGGACGCTCTATATCGCGCGCTCGGGACAGGCCGGCCACATCGTGGTCTATAACCTGGATACGCTCGCACAGGTCGGCGATATTCCGGGCGTCAGCGCGCACGGTGCGATGGTAGACGATGAGACCGGGCATGGCTTCGCGACTTCGAGGCCCATCACGATGTTCGACGCGAAGACCTTCGCGGTGATCAAGAAGATCGACGTGCAGGGCAATCCCGACGGCTACATCAACGATCCTGTGGCACACCGGTTCTACGTCCTGTCGCACTCCGCGCCCAACGTCACGGTGATTGACGACAAGGATGGCGCCGTCCTGGGCACGATTGATCTCGGCGGTGCGCCGGAGCAGGCGCAGCTCGATGGAAAAGGCAAGATGTACATTGACCTTGAAGACAAAGCCGCAATCGCGGTGGTGGATACGGCGACCATGAAGATGATGGGCAAGTACGACCTCTCTTCGAAGGGTGGAGGATGCGCGGGACTTGCGATGGACACGAAGAGCGGAATCCTCTTCGCCGCCTGCCGTGAGAAGAACAACATGATCATCCTCACGGCGTCGGATGGCCACATCATCACGGACCTGCCGATTGGGGTCGGCTGCGACGGCGCGACGTTCGACCCGAAGACGATGGAGGCATTCAGCTCGCAGGGTGATGGGACGCTTACAGTGGTCAAAGAAAATTCGCCGACCAGCTTTGCCGTGGAGGAAACGGTGAAGACGCCGCCGGGTGCCAAAACTATAACCCTCGACACGAAAACCGGCCATCTCTATCTGGATACCGCTGAATACGGTCCCCCGCCAACTCCCTCGGCGGCCCCCGATGCGGGCGCGGCTGGAGGCGCGCCGCGTGGCGCCGGCTTCCGCCCACGGCGCGGGCCCATGGTCGCAGGCTCCTTCTCCATCCTGGTGGTCGGGAAATAAGGCACGCGATTTTGCATGTCGAGTTGCTGCCGATGAGGATGCCGACAAAAGGAATGGCACCTTGGTCCGCGCAGGCTTTTGCATGTTCGGTCTAGACTGGTTTCGACATGGAAGGTTTGGGAACGCTGACGACCGAAACGCGCAATCCGAATTCAGAGCAGATCGACGAGCTCTCCACACTGGAGATGCTGACTATATTCAACGGTGAGGACGCCACCATTGCCGGCGCGGTGGCTACGCAATTAGCCGTCATTGCGAAAGCCGTGGATGCGATCGCAGAGCGCTTCGCGCAGGGCGGACGCCTGTTTTACATCGGGGCCGGAACCAGCGGAAGGCTCGGCGTGCTGGATGCCTCGGAATGTCCACCCACCTTCTCCGTTCCGCCTACGCTGGTGCAGGGATTGATTGCCGGCGGCGATCGCGCACTGCGCAACTCCTCCGAGCACTCCGAGGATTCCCCGGAGCAGGGCAAGGACGATCTGATTGCTGCGGGTTTCGGCGCCGAAAACACGCGCGACGCGACGGCGCCGACACCGGACATTCTGCTCGGCATCTCGGCCAGCGGCCGCACGCCTTATGTGCTGGGCGCGCTGCTGCATGCGCGGGCAATCAAAGCGCTGGGCATTGGGCTGGCCTGCGTGGCGGGTTCGCCGTTCTCAAAAGTGACGGACATTATGATTGAACCGGTTACGGGGCCTGAGGTGATTACCGGATCGACCCGCATGAAAGCCGGAACAGCCACCAAGATGGTACTCAATATGATCTCCACCGGTGTGATGGTCCGCACAGGCCATGTGTATGGCAATCTGATGGTGAACGTGAAGCCGACCAATGAGAAGCTGATCGACCGGGCTCAGCGCATCATCATGACGCTCACGGGATGCGATCGGCCTGCTGCGACTCGCTTGATGATCGAGGCAGGAGACGTAAAAACTGCGATTGCGATGAGCAAGCTGTCGCTCTCGCGCGGCGAAGCCGAGACGCGGCTCGCGGCGCAAGGAGGCAATCTGGGCAAAGTACTCCGCGGGCAGAGTTGATCTGCGGGCCGGAGCGTGTCGGGAAGCAAACAACTCCTGGCTTCACGCCTTCATCACAAATGATACGCACGCGTTAGCCGGAGAGTAGAGCCATGCCTCCAATGAAAATTAGTGTAGTGCCCAAGCTTGGTCCCCCGCATGGGAACGCGCAGGATTTGCTCCGTGCGTACGAACTTCTTGCCCGCATCGACATCCTCGAAGGCTCGCTGAGCGGCCCAAGTTTTTGCGATGTGTCCACGCTGGTCGTGCTTGCGCTGAATGAGCTGGCCGCAGGGCGTGACCGGAACGCCTGCGATCTGCTGCGAAGTGCCGAACACATCAGCTTTGCGGTCCAGGCGCCCGGTGGCTACGGATCCTCGGCCATACGAATGTTCGAAGAACTGCAGGAGGCGATCGATGCCGAATTCAGCGGCCTGATTCGGCGCACGGATTTGCTGCGCGAAGAGCGTTCTAGCCCGCGTCATGGTCAACTGGCCGATCTCTGTGCGCGCACGCTCAAAGATGCGCGGGAAGCATATGCGGACCAGGCGTTCGGCAGTGCGCTGGAGTTTGCCCGCGCCTCCGCGCTGCTCGCCGAACTCGCTATGCGCGGCTGCGATCATCACTCCCTGGAGCGCTCCATCGCTTCTTGACGTGGTGTAGCGGCCTGAGCCTGTCAGTTTCAATCGCAAACCCTTCTTCAAAGCACTCGCGAGTGTTTGTAACCCTCCGAGGTGAGTGCCGCAAGAATCTCCTCCACGTGTTCGCGGCCCCGCGTCTCCAGCGTGACATCGATGGCAGTGTCGCCTAAGTTCACGCCATAGTAGGCGCGGTTGTGCAGCGTGTCGACGATGTTGGCGCGATGTTCGGCGATCAGGCGTGTGAGTTCATGCAGCGCTCCGGGGCGGTCCAGCAGATAAATGCGCAGGCGAATCAGCCTGCCGTCCTGCACCATGCCGCGCTCAATGATGCGCGAGAGCAGCGTAACGTCAATATTTCCGCCGGCAACCAGCACCGCGGTCCGCGCGCCCTTCAGGCTGGTGCGGCGCTGCAGCAGAGCAGCCAGCGGAGCGGCTCCGGCACCTTCGGCAAGGGTCTTCTCGCGTTCAAGCAGCATCAGGATGGCTGCGGCGATCTCATCTTCGTCGACGGTGACGATCTCATCGACGTAGCGCTCGACCATCGGCAGCGTCAGCTCACCGGCGCGGCGCACGGCGATGCCGTCGGCGATGGTAGTCGCAGCGTCCACCGTTACAGGATGGTGCTCCTTCACCGCGGCGGCCATTGATGGAATGCGCGCCGTCTGGACGCCAACGATGCGGATGCCGGGCTTGGATTCTTTGATCGCGCAGGCCACGCCTGCGATGAGGCCGCCTCCGCCGATCGGCGCGACGACGGCCTCGAGGTCGGGCACCTGCTCCAGAAGTTCGAGCCCCATGGTGCCTTGCCCGGCCATCACTGCTGCGTCGTCGAAGGGATGGATGAAGGTGAGGTTCTGTTCGGTGCAGAGGCGCATGGCCTCGGTGAATGCTTCGTCGTAGTTTGCGCCATGCAGGATGACCTCCGCGCCGAAGCCGCGCGTGGCCGTCACTTTCACCAGCGGAGTGGCGAGCGGCATGACGATCAGCGACCGAATTCCTCTCCGCGCCGCGTGATAGGCAACGCCCTGCGCGTGATTGCCGGCGCTGGCTGCGATGACGCCTCGTTGGGCCTGCTCCGGCGTGAGCTGCGCGATGCGGTTGAGCGCGCCGCGCTCCTTGAAGCTGCCCGTCATCTGCAGGTTTTCGAGCTTGAGATAGACCTGCTGGCCTGTGAGCTCCGAGAGCATGACGGAATGCGGGCAGGGCGAGAGATAGATGGAGTCGCGCAGACGCTTGCGCGCGTCGAGAACGTCGGCGAGGTTGAGCGAGAGAGGCGAGTTGGCTTTCGTTGCCATCAAAACTGATCGTATCGCGTTCGGCCTTGCGGGCTTGTCTGTTGCGATCGCTTGTTATTCTTAGCTCAAGGGAAATTACATGCAAAAAGTGAAACTTGGTTCGCGGGGTGCTGTTGTCTCGCGCATGGGCCTCGGCCTGATGGGCATGAGCGAGTTCTATGGCGAGCGGAACGATGAGGAGTCCGCGGCGACCATTCTGCGCGCGCTCGATCTAGGCATCAACTTCCTCGACTCGGCCGATGCGTACGGCCACGGCCACAACGAAGAGCTGGTCGGCCGGACGATCAAGCCTCGTCGCGACGAGGTATTTCTCGCCACCAAGTTTGCTTACCTGCGCAAGAAAGATGACCCCAGCTACTGGGGTGTCAGCGGCAAGCGCGACTACGTGCTGGCGGCGTGCGATGCCTCGCTCAAGCGGCTGGGCCTCGACCATATCGACCTCTACTACCAGCACCGCGTCGATCCGGAGACGCCGATTGAGGAGACGGTGGGTGCGATGGCGGAGCTGGTGAAGGCGGGCAAGGTCCGTTACCTCGGGCTTTCGGAGGCATCGCCGGCGACCATACGGCGCGCCCACAAGGTGCATCCGATCACTGCGCTGCAGACGGAGTACTCGCTGTGGGAGCGGCACGTGGAGCACGAGATCATTCCCACCTGCCGCGAACTGGGCATTGGGTTCGTGCCCTACTCGCCGCTGGGCCGCGGGTTCCTGACCGGAGCGATCAAGAGCGCCGATCAGCTTGATCCCGGTGACGCGCGCGCCAAGCGGTATCCGCGCTTCACAGCCGAGAACATCGACCGCAATCAGGTGCTGGTAGACCGAGTCCGTGCGCTCGCAGCGAGCAAGGGAGTCACTCCCGGACAGCTTGCGCTTGCCTGGGTGATGGCGAAAGGCGAGGACATCGTGCCCATTCCCGGGACCAAGCGGCGCAAGTATCTCGAAGAGAACGCCGGCGCTGCTGCGATCACGCTCTCCCCTGCGGAGGTCGCGGAGCTGGAGGCTGCCGTTCCCGAAGACGCGATTGCGGGCGACCGTTACGCCGCGCAGAACCTGAAGATGATCGACCATACGGTTTGACGAACCCACCTTTTTCACCCCCTCCCCCCCCGTATCTAAAGTTGTAAAATCTAGAAAATAAATGGGTTGGATACCTGCTTTCCCGTAAAATATTGAAAACACGTTTAAATCTTGAAAACACACGGGTCTAATGTTGGAAAGTGTGTTTTGTAGCTTCGGTCAGCCGGAACACAATCCTGGTGCGGTGGATTCGGTTCGGCCGCTTGAGCTACCAGGTTCTATTTTATCGTGGGTGTCAATGGGAGTCGCCGGTGAGACCTACCCCACTTGCGCGGGGATGTCGCGCTTCCCATGCATCACGCGTAGGATCATGACTTCTGCATTCTCAATCGTGTACAGAATGAGATAGTCCCCGATCGGGAAGCTCCGTATACCGGCGCGAAGGTCCTCGTCGCGTGCACGGCCAACATGAGGATGTGCGGCAAGAAGCAGAAATCGATCCACAATCGAATCAAGAAAGCGGTCGGCGATTTCGACATTCCCGCTTTCAAGCGCGATATGAAGCCAGATGCTATCGAGGTCCGCTTCGGCCAGTGGACTTCTGCGGTACTTCATTTGTGAGAGCCGGCTTTTTGAGGGGCCAGGGCGGCGCGTCCGCGCTGCTTGATGCGTTCCGCAAGCTCGCGTGTCGATTGCTCGGTCATCTCGATGCCCTCGCCGCGGGCAATCGATGCCTCCGCCTCCTCAAGGGCCGAAAGCATCTCGGCGCGCGCTCGTTCCCGTTTCTCCCAGAGAAGCAGCGCTTCGCGCACTGCGTCTTCTTCAGCGCGGATGCGACCGCTCAGGATCGCCTGGTCGACGAGGGCCTTTTGGTCGGGTGTGAGTTCGACGTCCAACATGATCTGAGCGTAGGAGCGCCCTGGGGGGAAGTCAAGATGGCGGACTCCGCCTCCCACGTCTCAAAATCGAGACCCGTTCGACTCCGCTCAGGCCAGGGTGGGGCACCCGGCTGATGCTGCGCAGCTTTGTGAGCTACGATTCAGCAGGGTGGGCGGATGTCGCTGGAGGTGCCGCCGGCGGCGGGGATGTAGCACTTCAGCGTGTAATCCATGACCATGCGGCCGGCGGAGAAGCGGAAGCCGAGGGTGCGGATGGTGCGCTTCATGCGCTTGATCCAGCCGCGGGGCAGGCCGTCCTTGTCGCGGTCATAGAAGAGCGGGATGAGTTCGTCGTGGAGCACGCGGTAGAGGTCTTCGCCGTCGCGGGCGTCGTGCACGTCCATGTTGGAGTGCGTCCGGCCTTTGCCGATGGCGAAGCCGTTGAGGCCGTCGTAGGCCTCGGCCCACCAGCCGTCGAGGACGGAGAGGTTGAGGCCGCCGTTGAGCACGACCTTTTGTCCGCTGGTCCCTGAGGCTTCGAGGGGGCGTCGCGGGTTGTTGAGCCAAACGTCGACGCCCTGGACGAGGTGGCGGCCGACGTTGATGTCATAGTCCTCAATGAAGACGAACTTGGCGGCGAACTCGGAGTCGCGCATCCGTTCGGCGATCTGCTGGAGCACGCGCTTGCCGGGCTCATCGTGCGGGTGGGCTTTGCCGGCAAAGAGGAACTGCACGGGGCGCTTGGGATCATTGACCATGGCAGCGAGGCGCTGCATGTCCGCGAGGAGGAGGTTGGCGCGTTTGTAGGTGGCGAAGCGGCGCGCGAAGCCGATGGTGAGGGCATCGGGCGAGAGCACCTTGCCAAGGCGCTTGAGTTCTTCCGGAGATTCGTCGCGGCGCTCGGCCTGCTCGCGGGCGCGGCGGCGGACGAAGTCGAGCAGATGCGTCTTGAGGGTGAGGTGGGTCTCCCACAGCTCGCCGTCGTCGACGCTTTCGATCTCGTCCCAGGTTTGTGAGCGGGCGCTCGACTCCCAGCCTGCGCGAAGATGGCGGTCATAGAGGCGACGCATCTGCGGCGCGAGCCAGGAGCCGACGTGTACGCCGTTGGTGACGTGGCCAATGGGAACGGCCTCAACGGAACGGCCGGGATAGAGATCCCACCACATGGCGCGCGAGACCTCGCCGTGCAGGGAAGACACGGCATTGGCGCGGCGGGAGAGCTTGAGGCCGAGGACGGTCATGCAGAACAGCTCTTCGTTGTCCGTGGGGTGGACGCGGCCGAAGCCCATGAGGTTCTCATGCGAGATGCCAAGTTGCTCGCGCAGAGGCCCGAGGTGTTCTTCGATGAGGTCGGAGGGGAAGCGGTCATGGCCGGCGGGAACAGGTGTGTGCGTGGTGAAGATGACTTCGCGCGGAACGTGGCTGGCGGCGGCGAAGAAGTCGATTCCTTCTTCCTCCATGCGGCTGCGGATGGCTTCGAAGACGGCGAAGCCGCTGTGGCCTTCGTTGAGGTGCAGGACGCCGGGCGTGATCCCCATGGCTTTAAGGGCGCGGAATCCGCCGACGCCGAGAAGCAGTTCCTGGCGGATGCGTGTGCGGGCGTCGCCGCCGTAGAGACGCGAGGTGAGCTCGCGGTCTTCGGGTGCATTTCCTTCGACGTTGGAGTCGAGCAGAAGGAGATCGACGCGGCCGACAGAGACGCGCCAGACCTTGGCGCGAATGGCGCCGCCGCGCGTCTGAATTTCGATGAGGACGGGCTCGCCGTTGGCGCCGATGGCGGGCTGCATGGGAAGGGCGTTGACGTCGGTGTGGATGTACTCTTCCTGCTGCCAGCCTTCCATGTTGAGTCGCTGGAGGAAGTAGCCTTGACCGTAGAAGAGGCCGACACCGATGAGCGGGATATCGAGGTCGGAGGCGGATTTGACGTGGTCGCCGGCGAGCACGCCGAGGCCGCCGGAGTAGATGGGCAGCGATTCGTGCAGCCCGAACTCGGCGGAGAAGTAGGCGACAGGGCGCGGGCGAAGGACGCCGGCGTGCGCGGCGCCCCAGGTGCGGTCCGCGTTGAGGTATTCGCGCTGGCGGCGGTAGCAGTAGTTGATGCGGCTGTGGAGGACGAGGGCGGTAGCGCGGCGCTCGAGTTCTTCGAGCGGAATTTCGCTCAGCAGCAGGATGGGATTCTGGTTGAGCTTGCGCCAGCGGATGGGATCGAGATCGCGGAAGAGCGCGACGCAGTCAGGGTCCCAGCTCCACCAGAGGTTGCGCGCGAGCGACCAGAGACGCTCCTGCGTGGGACCAATGAAGCGGTCGAGATTGCGGGCCTCGTTGACAGCGGGTGCGAACTCCGTAGCGGCGTCGGTCAGCATGCGGACCTCGTCGTCGCTGAAAGAGCGCGGCTCCCGTGTCTGGACGATGAGCACACCCTGCAGGACGCCGCGATCGATGATGGGCACGCCGAGGAAGGAGCGATACTGCTCCTCCCCGGATTCTTTGAAAAACTTGAAGCGCGGATGTGTGGTGACGTCATCGACGGCGACGGGCACGACGCGCTCGGCGACGAGGCCAGCAAGGCCTTCATGCAGCGGCATGCGCAGCGTGCCGATGGAGCGCGGGCTGAGGCCGACGGTTGCGGCGAGGACCAGGTTGGAGCGGTCCGGTTCGAGGAGGTATGCAGAGCAGACGTCGGTGCGGAAGCGCGCGGCGATCAGGGCGACGACGTTCGTCAGCGTGTCGGCGGGGCGGCCGCCGTTGCGCGCGAGCGAAGCAATCTGTTCCAGCGTCAACACGTGGTGCTCGGCTGAAGCGAGCGTGCTCTGTGACATCAAGGGTCCCTTTGCAGTGTCATTTCCGGATGACGATGCCGGTGCCGCCGAAGGTCAAGCGACACTATCGATGATAGGGGATCGAAGGATGTCCATGAAAGGTCATACCAAGGTATCCGCCACGATCGTGAGAGGCGTAGACTGTTATGCCGGAAGACGCTGCATGTCCGGGCCGGGTTGAATATTTCGCGCGGATGCCTCTTCCATTCGCACACATTGATGCGCGTCTGCGTCCGCACAGAAGAGGCGGGCGCGGGTTGCTGTGCGTGGAGTTGGAATGGACGCCCACGAATTCGTGCTGGAGAACATCGACAGCGTGCCGCAGCTGGAGGCGCTGATGCTGTTGTGGAACAGCCGGCCAGTGTGGTGGAGCTGCGAAGAGCTGGCGTCGCGGCTCTATGTGCCCATCGAGAGAGTCACCGCTATTCTGCGCGACCTGGTGCGTTTGCAACTGGTGTCCGAATCCGAGACAGAACCGCCGAAGTTCAGTTACTATTCCCGGTCAAAGGAACAGGATGCGATGATGCTGCTGGTGGATGAAGCCTACCGGAGAGATCTGGTGCGTATTTCCACCATGTTGCATGAGAAGGCGTCTCCCGCGGTGCGGCATTTCGCAAGGGCGTTCCGCTTCAAGAGGGAGCAAGAATGATGACGGCCGTACTGGTATTGACGTTCCTGACGATGCTGCTGTGCGCAGTATTGCAACTGCGAGCGTACTTCGATGTGCGGCGTGGGCTGCTGCTGTGGAGCGGGCTGTGCTTTCTGGGATTGTCGATTTCCAACCTGCTGGTGATTGCCGACCTGGAGATGTTCCCCACCATCGACTTCTATACCTGGAGGATCGGGTCCGCGGCCGCAGCCATGGTTCTGCTGCTGTATGGATTGATCTGGGAGAGCCGATGACCGCCATACCGCCTCAGGAATTGACTGCAATCCAATACCCGATACTGGACCTGTTTCTGCTCGGCTTCGTGGCCGGATGCTCGGTTTGCGCGGCGCTCTTCTTCCTGCGGTTCTGGCGCCAGACGCGCGACATGCTCTTCCTGGCGTTCGCGGCATTCTTCGCGTTGCAGGCTGCGCTGAATGCTTCAGTGCTGAGCCTGCAGCATCCCAATGAAGGAACGGTGTGGATTTTCACACTGCGTCTGCTGAGCGTGCTGCTGGTGCTCGGGGCAATTGTCCGCAAGAACCTCGGCGCGCGTTAGGTTGCGGGCCCTGTTTGGCGTGGAGAGGCCGGATTTGTGGGAAGTCTACTCCGCTTCCAGCTCCGGCCGGCTGCGGCGCAGGCGCGCGACGAGCGCCCCGGGCTTGAGCGATGGCGGATATTGCAACATGCTCGCCATGAATGCGGGGAACGTGTCCCGCGCCAGGCGCAGCGAGTTCGGCAGCACGTAGATGTTCATGATGATCTCGCTCAACACGAGGGAGGCGGCTGCGCCGTAGAGGCCTTTCCAACGGGCCATGAAGAAGGTGAGCACGACGGTGATGGTGGTCGCGGTGATGTACCACGCGGCGAGGCGCTGATGCTGGTTGGTGGCGCTTGGCAGCAGTGAACTGGTGGACCAGAGGGCATAGATGATGACGACGAGAAGCAGGATAGCCAGCAGAGGCCGGCTCGGAGGCACGTGACCACCCGTCCAGTGGGTCAGGAACCACGGCCCAAAGGTCATCATGCCGAGCGCCACAATCACGGCAAAGATTCCAGCCATCTGGCAGGCTCGCCGGTGGAGAATGCGTATGGTATCGATGTTGCTGGCACCGTAGGCCAGTGACACTTCGGGCCAGAAGGTCGTGTTGATCATCTGGACCATCTGCAACGCGACGCGCGAAACAGTGCGAGCGCTGGCGAAGATGGCGACCTCGACCGGCCCCAATGCATACTGAATTGCCATCAGCGTGCCTTGGAGATTGAGTGCGTTGCCGATCGGGAAGCCCATGAAAGCGACGGCCAGCGGCGCGAGCCGCCGGATCTCGCTGAAGCGGGCATAACGCCAGCCAAACTTGATCCAGGGCAGGTTGCGGCGCATCAGGAAGGCGAACACCACAGTCCCAAGGCAGTTGGCCACCGCGAAGACTAGAGCGGTAGTCCGCGGCCCATATCCCAGAACGACCGGAACGATCATGGCGGCGAAGGCGAGGAAAGTGAGGATGCTCTTGATCAAGACGCCGAGTGAATAGCGTGCGACGCAGGTATAGGCTGCGCCCATCAGTTGTTCGAGCTGACCGAGCAGGACAGAGATGCCAAGATAGAAGACGATATGCTTGGTGTCGGATTCACTGATGGAATGAACATTGATCAGCGAACCCAGCGGCACAACCAGCAGGACCGGGACCAGCAGCAGCCCTACCGCGGAACAGACCAGGGTGACGAGCCACCAGCAGCTCTGGAAAACGCGCAGCGCTCCCTCGCGATCGCCGGCTGAGTTGAGCATCGTCATCTCGTTGGAGGCGACGCTGCCGAAACCTATGCTGGAAAAAGCGAGGTAGGAAGGCAGTGCGTTTACGATCAGCCAGTCGCCATAGACGTTTGTAGACCAGAAGTGAAAAAAAATCGGTACCTGGACCAGTTGAATGATTGTCGATACGAAACGCGAAACCCAGTTGGTGAGAAAACCCAGAATGAGCCGCTTTTTCGTTGCTGCATCCAATGTGGGGCCTCTTGGGCCGATGATACCGTAGATGACGTATGCATCTCGTGCAGCATAGCGGCGTGCCAGGCGCTGATTCAACGTGGACCAACATACTGAGATGCCGATGAAGATTGGCATGTATCTTGGCACGTCAAAAGATTGGTGGGCCTACCTTGGCGTCCGGTCAAATCCGTGCGTCGTTGAGGCCGCGGGAGATGCCAAGCGCGCAATTGTTTTTGACGATCCACCACTTTTGCCGGAGAAGGAACGCGGCCTGAGTGCAGCGCACTACTTCTTCGTGGTGTGGGACGGCGTGCGGAAGCCGGAGCAAATCGAGAAGGCGCGCGCCGTTGCAAATGCCGGGACGAACTTCACCGCGCTTGTGGTTGGCGATTTGTCCCGTGCCGACGATGATGCGAGCGTGCTGAGTCTCTACCCGGCGGGCAAGATGCAATTTGATCGCGTCCGGCCTCGCTTCGATCTGCGGACCTGGGCCATTCTTTTTCTCGCACGCGTCAAAGGATGGCTGATGCCGCTCAAGAATGTTCGGCAGGCAGCGGGCAAGCGATGGGCGACGGCAAGCTTGTTGTTCGCAAGGCCGAAGGTCGTCTTCTGCGGGGTCTACGGGTTGACGCCGCCGGCGATTGCGGAATTGTGCGATCGCAGTTCGATCGATCCCGGACTCGCCGCCCAATATGAATCCATATGGGACGGCTCCGCGCACAACCTTGAGAGTTATCGCGCCCACCTGCGCCGCAGCGGGTTGTTTCTTGCGGGCCTTTACGATGAATCGGTAATCGACGGCTGGTTTCTGCAAACCGCCGTTCACTTACTGGGACGGGAATACTTCATTTTGAAATGGCGGGAAACCGGGGCAGGGATGTTTGTCCACAATTACGGCGGAGGAAACATCAACGTGTACACAACGCCGTTCTATCGGCAGCATCTATTTCTGGATTTTGGCAGCACGGCGGGGCCGGGGAATTATCCGCGCCTGGCGGACCTGAGCTATTTTCGAAAGCGATACGTGTCCATTGATCTTCGCGGCGAACCGGAAGAGTTAGCGGCCGCGGCGCGCAACGGAGAGCTGGAACACCGATTCGAGGCCGAGTGGGACAGGATGGCCGGGCGCCTGCCAACCGGGCACGGTGCGCACTAGCCGCTTACTTGGATAGCACTCCTATTCCGTAGAAGCCGTGAGGATGAAACATGTATTCGCGATGGGCGTAGCCACGCTTGACATCGTCCCAGACACGCTTCGCATGGGTTTCGCCATAGTTGCCAGCCACATCATGAAACACAATCAGGCCTCCCTTGCGCACCAGGGGCGAGTACATTTCCCAGTCCTGCTTCACACCTTCGTAGGTGTGGTCGCCATCGATGAAGAGAAAGTCAACCGGTTCGGAGCCGAACAACCGCTTCACCTCGGAAAATGTCCCGGACGCGTGGGAATCGGCCCGTAGCAGGTGCAACCGCTGTTGCGCTCGTGCGAAACGCCGATAGATGGGGGTGCGGAGTCTGGAGTACCCGCCGCCGTACTTCCCACCGGGCAGGTCTACGCTGACGATTGTTGCGTCAGGGCTAGCAAGTCTCGTCCACATATACAGGCTGCCGCCTTTACAGGTTCCGATCTCAAGAATGCGCTTGGGAGCGAGCTTGCGCACGTCTTCCAACAGTAAGACCATCTCCTCGGGAACCTGGACGGGCGCGAGAAAGCCGTCGCAATAGCCGAAGCACTCCGCGACCAGTTCTCCATGGCGGTCTGCCAACTTTTCAGTGCGTCGATTGAGGCCACCCAGACCAGCGTACGCGCGCATGCACAGAAGCGCTCGATGAACAAGGCTCATAGCTTGATTCTATCCGCAGGCAAGGGCAGTTTATTCACTGCTCGCGGAGCTTGCGGTCCACTTCGACTTTTTCGGCCATGAGGCGTTCGAGGGCTTCCTTGTCTGCGCGGCGATCGGCTTCTGCGATGAGGTTGCGGAGTTCGCGCTGGCGGCGTTCCAGGCTGCGCCGAGCGAGCGCGTGCAGCGCGCCTTCCACCTGGAGCGGATCGCTCTCGGGAGGCGCGTGGTCCAGGGTGTGGGCGAGATGCGCGCGGAGCTCGTCGGAGTGCGCGGCGTCGAGGGGGTTCGGCGGCGCGGGAGAATTGGCGAGCGCATCGAGCAGGTCGGCGGTGGCGAGGTCGGCGATCCACTCCGGATGTGCGGCGATCGAGCCGGCGGCGAGTTCGCGGATGGGATTGCCTTCGGGCAGCACGAGGGCGCGCAGCAGGATGCGCTCGGTTTCGGTGACAGGCTCGGCGCGATGCGCAGGAATGCTTTCGGTGCGCTGTGCGGCAGCCTGCTTGAGCTCCTGGCGCATGAGGGCGGAGTCGATGCCGAGCTTGTTGGCGGCGTCGTCCGCGAACTGGCTGCGGCGGATGGGATGCGCCATGCGGCGGATGTGCGGCAGCAGGAAGTTGAGCGCCTTTACCTTGGCCTCGGCGGTGTGTCCGGGGAAGAGCTGGCGGGCGCGCTCGATGAGGTAGTCCGAGTAGCGCTTGGCGTTGCGCAGCGCGGCGCCGTAGGCCTGGATGCCGTGCTCACGGACGAAGCGGTCGGGATCGAGTCCGCCTTCGAGGGTGACGATCTTGACGTCGAAGTCTTCTTCGGTGAGCAGCGCGATGGATTTTTCCGCGGCGGTGGCGCCGGCGGTATCGGGATCGAAGTTGACGATGACGCGTTTGGTGAAGCGCGCGAGCAAGCGGACCTGTGCTTCCGTAAACGCAGTGCCAGAGACGGCGACGACGTTGTGGATGCCGGCCATGTAGACGGAGATGCAGTCCATCTGGCCTTCGACCAGCAGGGCGAAATCGGCGGAGCGCATGTCGCCCTTGGCCTTGTCGAGATTGAAGAGGACGCTGCCTTTGGAGTAGAGCGGACCTTCGGGCGAGTTGAGGTATTTGGGAATGTCGCGGCCCTTCTCGTCTTTCGCGTCGAGCGCGCGCGCGGTGAAGGCGATGACCTTGCCGGCCTCGTTGGCGATGGGGAAGGTAATGCGCTTGCGGAAGCGCGCGTACATCGGACCGGGCGAGCCGTCGGCCTGCTCCCTGGCGCTGAAGAGACCGCTGGCGCGGAGTGCTTCTTCGGTAAAGTGCTGGCGCAAGGCATCGCGCATGGCGTTGAAGTCATCCGGGGCGTAGCCAATGCGGAATGTTTTGATGGTTTCCGGTGAGACGCCGCGGCTGGTGAGATATTCGCGGGCTCGCGCGCCCTCGGGGGATTTGAGTTGCGCCTCGAAATACTGCGCGGCTGCCTCGTGGGCGTCGAGAAGCTGGCGGCGAAGGCCGGCGTCGCGTGCTTCTTCGGGCGAGGAGAATTCGCGTTTGGGCAGGGCGATGCCGGCTTTGGTCGCGACGGCGCGCACGGCCTCGGGAAAACTGAGGCCATCCATTTTCATTACGAAGGTGAAGACGTCCCCTTTCTCATGGCAACCGAAGCAGTAAAAGTAGCCGTGGGTGGCGTTGACCGAAAAGGAGCCGGTCTTCTCTTTGTGGAAAGGGCAAAGGCCGGTGTAGTTCTGCGCGCCGGTCTTGCGCAACTTAACGTATTCGCCCACGATGCGGACGATGTCGGACTGCTGCTTGACGAGTTGGGTGAAGTCATCGGGCATGGGGTGCGGAGGAGAACGGGGCGGCGCAACAGATTTCCGCGCAAGTTACGAGTGTAGAGGATGCCGCGGAAAGATTGATTGTCCTGCGCCCGGGACATGATACTGTGTTGGAAATTCCGCAATCCGATCTGTCGACGCTGGCTCAGGAGGCAACGTGAGTCTTTCATCCTTCTCGAACTTTGAAGGGCCGGATATTTTTGCGTTTCTTGTATGCGCGGGGATCGGTTACTTCGCGGGCACTTTCGCGCCGCAGGAATCCGGCGCATCGCTCTACGTTACGGTGCTGGTCGCCTATCATCTTTTTCTCGTGTGGCTCGTGCTGTTCAGCGGCACCAGCTTCAGCAATGACGGCGATGCGCAGAAACGGGCGGCGATGTCGCTGCCGATCGCTCAGACCCTGCTCACGCACGGTGCTTGTCTCGCTGTGATTCTTGGCTCTGTGGCCACTGCCGTCCACAAGCTGGCGTTGCTGAACACGGTGCATCACGTTCCCGATGACGCTGCACCGCCCAGCTCCGATGGCTACGTGATCTACCAGGTGGCGAAGGCGATCTGCGGGGCCATGGCGGGGTTCGCGATCTTCGAGCGTAAATGGCTTTTCAGCGCGGAGCCTTCCGCGCAACCGGCGAAGGTTGTGGAAGCGGCGCCGTCACCGGTTTTGCAGGCGGCAACAGCCGACGATGCGCGAGCGTGGCAGGAACATCTGGCACAGCAGAAGCCGGGCTCGCGGCGGCCGGGCTCCTCGCTGAAGGCCGAATATGAGCAGTGGCTACTCGCGCGTCAGCAGAGCAGGCAGAATGCGACGGTCGACCAGTGAGAACAGGATGCGAGAGCGCCCCGTAACTAAGTTGCCATCGGATTTCGCCGCGTTTTCACCCTCACGGTAACTTGGGACGACGCAAATGGCGTCGTGCCGGAAACTTCCCGCGAAGAGTCGTGTTCCAGAGGAAGGCAGGACCGAAATGATGGTCCGCATTTGCACGGCGACTGTAGAACGCTGAACCGCTTTTCTTGCTGCCAATCACTGAGGTACGTCCATTATGAAGATCTTCTCGAAGCATGCAGTGCGCAATCTCGTTATCGCTGCCGCACTGGCCATCGTGCCTGCGGCCTCTTACGCGGCGGTCATTATCTCGGTAGGGTTTGCGCCACCCGCGCTGCCTGTCTACACGCAGCCCCTCTGCCCAGGCGACGGCTATCTTTGGACGCCGGGGTACTGGGCCTACGGTCCGGCCGGCTATTACTGGGTGCCCGGTGTGTGGGTGCGGCCGCCTGCCATTGGCCTGCTGTGGACCCCCGGTTACTGGGGCTGGGGCGGAAGCGCCTTCATCTGGCATGAGGGCTATTGGGGACCGCACGTCGGCTTCTACGGCGGCATCAACTACGGCTTCGGATATGGCGGCGTGGGGTTCTTCGGCGGACGCTGGGAGGGCGGCCACTTCGCCTATAACACCGCTGTCGTGAACGTGAACCGCACCGTGATCCATAACACGTATGTCGAGAACGTACACGTGACGAACGTGGGCGTCCACACGAGCTTCAACGGCGGCAATGGCGGCATCAATGCGCGGCCTACGGCTCAGGAACAGAACTGGTCGCATGAGCAGCACACTGCGCCGACGGGCGAACAGTTCAACCATATGCAGATGGCCTCCAACAACCGCGCCAACTTTGCCTCGGCCAATGGAGGGCATCCGCAGAACCTTGCGATGTCGCGCGTGGGCCAGCGGGCCAACAACCAGCAGCAGCGCATCGCGCAGGGCGTGCGTTCCGGACAAATGACCGCCGGAGAGACGCGCAATGTGGAGGGTCGCGAAGCCAGCATCAACCGTCAGATTGCGAACGACCGGGCTGCCAACGGCGGCCGCCTTACCCAGCAGGAACGGCAGCAGGTGAACCAGCGGCAGAACAATGTCAGCCGGTCCGTCAACCAGGACAAGCACAACAATGCGACGCAGCCGCGCAGCAATGAACGCGGCGGCGGACGCAACAAATAAATCCCAGTCGCACTTTTTTTGGCGAGGCCGGCGGAGCGATCTGCCGGCCTTTTCGTTTGGAGCGAATTTCAACTGCTCTCGCATCACCATCTCGTACGAGAGTTGCACACCTCCTACAATGAAGAGCGATGCTTAGCGATCGAGAGCGCGACCGGCTATGCGTGGTGCTGGTGCGGGCGCGCAATTCTTCCAATATTGGCGCGGCGGCCCGCGCGATGCGCGATTTCGGCTTCGCGCATCTGCGGGTAGTAAACGAATTCACACCGCCGTTTGAGGCCGCACGGTCCGCGATTGACGCTTCCGAGATCATGTCCGCGGCACGGATGTATGCCAGTGTCGCCGAAGCGGTTGCCGACTGCACGCTGGTCGTTGGCACCACCGCGGTGGGCGAGCGGAATCTCGAGCACGAGTTACTGGAGCTGCCTGCCGCGGGTTCGCGTATCGGCGCGGCGCTCGGTCTGTCCACGTCCCAGAATCAAGATGTGGCGCACCCGATTGTTGCCGGCCCACGCGTGGCGTTGCTCTTCGGCTCGGAGAAGACCGGCCTTTCCAATGAGGAACTGAGCTACTGCCATTGGCTGCTAACCATCCCGATGCACCAGATCGATGGCCAGAGGCATGTGTCGATGAATCTCGGCCAGGCAGTGGCTGTCTGCCTGTATGAACTGGTGCGCGGAGCGGAACCGCGCGGCGCGATCCCGCAGGGACGCGAGCAAGTCACGGCTACAGAACCGCCTGCCGACTCGGAATCTCTTGAACGCATCACCGCGCTGTTTCAGCAGGTGCTGGAGGCGACGGAGTACACGCGGCGCCATGCGGCGAATAGCGAACCCGCGCAGGTGCGCCGGCTCGTGCGCCGCATTGGCGTCGACCGCGTGGATGCGCCAGTCTGGATGGGAATCCTGCGGCAGATACTTTGGAAGCTGGGACTCGCGTCACGTGAGGAATAGAGTGGGCGCGCCGGTCCCGCGACCGAACTACTTCGCTTCTTTCTTGAAGACCTCTTCGGCAAAGAAATTCTCAACCTTGGCCTGATTGCGCAGCATCTCGAAGTAGGCGGTTTTCAGCAGGCCGGTGCGGGCGTCCTTCAGTTGCTGCCGGATGGCCTGCTGCACTCGGGGGTCACTGATATCGCGTTGTCCAGCCGGATCGCGCGAGATCAGTTTGTAAATCTCGTAACCCACGGCCTTTTTGGTCTGTCCGTCGAGCAGCGGCATGATGCCGGTCGTCTGCCCTGGCTTCAGCTTGCTGATTGCGTCGTATACCTGGGGATCGCCCCGCAATTCCGACTCCGATATAAAGCCCATATCGCCGCCATTGTTGGCGGTTGCAGGGTTCTCCGAGTAGTTCATCGCCAGCGCACTGAAGTCGTCGCCGGATTCCAGCCTGACCTTCAGCGCGTCGATTTTCTTCTTCGCTTCCGCGTCACTGGTCGCCTTGCTGCCCTGCAGGTTGCCGGGCTGCGGAGAAGGAACGCTGGTCACGCGAATTTCCGCCAGCCGATACATCGGCTCGAGGAATGCAAAGTCCGATTTGTGCTGGTTGTAATACGTCGTCACATCGGCGTCGGAGATGGATACCTTTGAGGTGATCTGCTTGTTGGTTAGCTTGTCGATGGTCAGGCGCCGCCGCACGTCATGCTTAAGGTCGTCGAGCGTCTCATGGTTGGCCTGCAACTGCTGATTGAACTGTTCATCGCTGTAGGGCGCTTTGAGCGAATTGACCTTCGCGTCCACTTCCTCCGGCGTGGCGGTGAGATTCATCTTGGTTGCGGCCTGCTGCTCAATCTCCTGCTCAATCAACGCGCTCACCACGTTCAGCCGCAACTGGTCAGCCTGCTCGGGTGAAGGCAACTGGCCGGGATTCTGGCCCAGCTGCTGCTGGTAAAGCCGCTCCATCTCCGCCTTCATGATCGCGTGGCCGTTGACGGTCGCGACTACATCGTCGGAGTGGGTGCGATTGCATCCCGCCACCGTCGCCACTGAAAGCGCAACGGCTCCGGCAAGCCAGAGACGTGCTCCCTGCATGGTCCCGCGACCGTGCGTGGGCCCTGCTTTTTCCGCTTTCGGTTTGCTCATTCCGGTCGTCACAATCCGCATCCTACACTAGCTCCCGGGCTTCGTCTGCGCGGACGCGCCCGCAGGTGCAGGCTGCCCGGGAGTTGTGGCGCTCTGGGACGGCTGTGACGTGGCGGCCGGTGGCGGCGGAGTCACTCCCTGGGCGATCAAGGCCCGGTCGATGACGTGATAGAGCGTATCGATGGGGACGATGCCCTCAATCTTCTCGCCGTTGATGAAAGTGACCGGAGCCTGCGGGGGATCGATGCGTATCGGGTCGGCTATTGCGGCATCGACGGAGGCCTGAACTTTTGTGGTGTCCTGCTTCAATATGCAGGCCACAAGTTCGGGCTGGTTCACCTTCTGCCGGTTCCCTTCGTCGAGTGCGATCTTGTCCAGCTGCTTCTCGGATGCCGCAAGGCTCTTGGCGTCCGCACCCATCTCGGCGGAGTGTGCGTGCACATAGTCGACATAGTTCCAGTATCCCGTGCCGGAGAGCCCGCCCAGGCAATTGGCGTCGACGGCGGCGTGCCTCGCCCACGGATGAAGTTCATCCAGCGGGAAGTCGCGGTACACGATCCTCACCTCGTCTTTGTAGCGGCTGCGGACGGCAGGCATCAGATCGTCGTTCATGCGTGCGCAGAAAGGACACTCAAGATCGTCGAAGATGACGATGAGCACTGGAGCGTGTTCATCACCACCGCGCGCAGGACGGCCTGCGTCCGAGATTGCATCGCGGGTGTCGCCGCCTATATTGAACTTGTTGAATTGCGCAAGCGTCGTGCCGTCCGTCGAGACGAGAAAGGGCAGCGACCGATCTTTCGCTCCCGGCGAAGAAAATGTGACCGTCACCTGCGCATAGCCAGGGATGTCGCTCGCGCTCGGTATGCCGACCGCAACCGTTGAGTCAGCCGACACTCCAGAGCGGTTGCGGATCATCACTTCGATCCGGCGCGCCATCTGGGGGGACAGCTTGACGCCTGCCTGAACCGCTGGGGCGGCACGGGCGGCGCTTGTTCCGGACGCCGCTGCGGTCTGCGCGTGTGCGGGGATGGCCCAAGCTAAGGCGAAGAAGAGGAGGAGGCGCAGTATGCGGGCGGAATTCGGCACAATTCCCATTATGTCACGCATAAAACCGGTCCTGTCCGTCGCAAAAATGCCTTCACCTAAAAGACTTCCTCGGATCGGCGAAGGTTACCCGCGCTGCCGATATTAGCCAGTGTGAAGTTGAATTTGTAGCCGTTGTCGTTACGCGCTGTGCCCAGCTCGTACTTGCGATATTCGACGCTGATGCCGCAACAGTTCCAGTTGTAGGAGGTCTGGATGGCGCCGTATTGAACGCTTCCCAGATCAAGGTCGAGCCCGGCGCTGGCAGCCGCACTCAGGCCCGGCCGCGTGGGCTTGCCAAAGCCCAGCAGCACGCGCATCTGATTGAAGTCCGCTACGGAAGATACCACTCCTTCGACATAAGACCTCGCCGGCGCATTCAGCCGGGCATAGCCAAGTCCGGCAAAGACATATTGCTTTGAGCGAATGTCCGGGTCTCCCCAATGTACGTCCGCATAGAAGTTGTTGGATGTGTACTTGCCCGCGACCGTGTCGTAGTCGAAATCCCATTCGACATCCATTTTCTCTGAGGTCCGCAGACGCAAACGTGAGACGAGCGGGGAGAGATTGCGCGGCCCGGTCATGAAAGAGATTCCGGAAAAGTTGAGCGTCGTATCGAGGATGCTGCGCGGCCCGGAGGTGGTCACGGCGCCGCCGAAATTCGAATTGAAGAAGAACTTCTGCGCGATTCGCCAGGTGATCCATTCGCGGTTTCCGCAAACCTGCTCTGCATCGTCGCGTCGTCCGGCTGCCTCCCCGGGAGCCTCCACTTCATCTCCCTGCGCGCCGGCATAACCCAACAGCTCGGCCGCATCCGCGGCGGAGCCGCTCGCATGGCAGGGCCGGTCACCGGTGCGCCGCAGGAACAGCCGCTGCGTACCGCCGTACTCCAGCTCATTGGTATCGCTGGCCACGTCGGCGAAGTCGAACCGCAGGACATTCGGGAAGTTGTCAATACCGCTGACATATCGATAGGTCAATTGCGGCTCGATGGTGTGTTTTACATCCTCTCCGAACAGCCGCCGGAACCAGCCGGAATCGAACGTGCGCTCAATCACTGGCGGCCGGAGGTCGAACTCCGCCTCGAAATCGGCACGGTTCAAGCCATCGGGCAGTTCGACAAGCCCCGGGGAGCCCGGTTGCGCCGGCAGCCGGCTGCGGGTATAGAAGGTCTCTCGCCCGGCAATGGAGGGCCTGGAACTCCAACCGCCAAAATGGAAGGGAAGTGAAATCTCGGGATGGACATCGAGGCGACCGACCATGCCGCTGTCGAACGGCCTCAGCGGACCGCCGGCCGTTCGAACGGGCTGCGCCCGCTTCAAAGCGGTCATCGAGCTGTCGAGACTCCATTCGAGCGGCGTCATGCCGAGGTGGTGGCTGGTCGTGGCGAACTCCAGTGAGGGCGCATGAAAGATGCGCACCTGCTGCTCGGCCTGCGTAGGCGTGGCGATGAGCTTCTCTCCCTGGTAACGGTCGGCTTCCAGGGAAAGGGCCATGCCGTTGCGCTCATGGATGGCGTAAAGATCAGAGAGCACATCGCTCGATGCGGCTTGATTGAAGTTGGACGAGAACGCCTCGCGGTATGGGAAGGAACTAAGGTATTCGATGTCCGCTGCCAGCCGCGTCTGGCCTTGTTCGGCCCCCGCGGCGCCGTCCGGTTGCACCTCTGCCGCGCGCACGAGGTCTTTGCGGGCGCTGATGACAGCATCCGTGCCGCTCTGATTGATGCGCACAGTGGAGCCCGAAGGAAGATAGCCGCGGTCAGAGAGGGCGTTGTAGTTCGCGTGCAGAAAATCCTGCCCGGGACCACGATAGCGGATGGCCGCGGTTCGCTCCCAGCCGCGAGCGGAATAATAGATCGTGCCTACGGTCATATCGGTGCTGCGGTTGATCGCCCAGTAAATCTGTTCGCCGACGGTGTCGCCTTTGCTGGCGGAGTTGATCCCGAGTTCGGGGATCAGTATGCCGGTCTGCCGGCTGCTGGCATCCACCGGATGTGTCGCATAGGGCAGCCACAGCAGCGGAACACCAAGCAAATGAAACACCGTATTGGCGGCGTGGGCCTTCGCGCCATCGGAACTGAAGTGCCCCGCGGAGAGGATCCAGTCGGGCTTTGGCAGTTGGCAGGACGTGAAGGTGCCGTGATCGAAGGAATAATCACGCGGGCCCGTTTTGGTGAGGACGCGCGCGGTGAACAGGAATGGATTGCTGTTGGCGTAGACGGCGCGGGCAGTTGCCGGCACAGGCCCGACAGGCGGCCGGCGCTCTGGGCTGATGGAGCCGGTTACGTCGTAGAAGCGGCCGGTTTCGGTATGAATGTTGAAGGTGCCGTGGCTGGCTGCAATGTGCTCGTCGTTCTCGCCGCCGTCGATAATGACGCCGCCGGTGAGGGTCACATCGCCGGTGGCCTCGTCGTACTCAATGTGATCTGCGCGGAGGGTTCGGCCCTTGAAACGAATGGTGACGTTGCCGTCGAGCGTTGCCACGCTGCCCACAAGAGTCTTGGTCGCGGCGTCAAAAGAGATCGGCGTGCCTTCGGTGGTCTGGAGCAGAACTGCATCGGGATATTGCGGGGCGGGGGCCGGTCCATTTTTCGCGCTGGGTGCGGGAGGTGCCGCAGTCGTCACCTGTTGCGCCGCGAGTAGTCCAAAATTCACCGCGCACGTCGTGATAGTTATGTAGAAGAAAATGCTTCGCAACGATGCGATCGCGACGCGTCGCAGCCCGAGGGCTTCTCTCCGGCGTACGGTCCCGATCGTCAAACGCGCCACATCTTGAGGGTATCGCAAGGAATCCCTCGCATCATTGCTTAGACGTATTCACAAAGGCACCATTTGAGTTTGCGTACCATGGGCTCCGCACTCCTGGACCATTCCGCTGTTGCAACCCAGCCTTCCGTTCCGGAATGCGGGCACTGGATCGGCACGCAGCCATCGGGCGAAGCCGGCTCGCCTGCGGTGAGTGCTCTGCGCCGGGAGGCCGCTGCCCGGCTGGCCGCGCACCGCAGCCATCGTCGGGAAGCAGACTCCGCCCCATCCGTTTCGCCTGCGGGCATGCGGCGCAATACGCGGTCCGCGAAGATCGCCGCAGCCGTTGCAGAGCGCTACGCACAGACGCCGAGCTATAAGGATTTTCTCGCCGCCGAGACTGAGCGTGTAGTGCAGCAGGCGCGCGCGGCAGCGGAAGTCGCCGCCATGAAAGCGGAAGCGCTGGCAGCGGCGCAACGGAGTCTGCTGGATGCTCTGCAGGAAGAGGAGCAGGAGGTTCGCGGGGCGGCGGATCAGCCGGAAGAGCGACCGGGCGAGGGCGACAGTCCCGCGCCGAAATTGGAGCGGGAACCATTTTCAGCGTCGCTGTTGTGGCCGGATCTTGCGCCGGAGAAACACGCGACCGAGCGGCGGCCGTTCCAGCCTCCTGTCTCGCGGCGGAAACAAGCGAAGGGGCGCGACGCCGGCCAGAGCGGTGAGGCGGCAGGTTCGGGTGAGGTTATCGCGATCGGCGCCGCGAATGATCGTCTCGCTTCAACGGCGGCGCAGAGTGGGGGAATCACGATCCGGCTTTATCAGGATGAGAATGGCGCGACACAGGTGACGTTTGGATCTTCGGCTAAGCCGCGCGTTGCGTTCCATTTGCCGGTTGCGCCGCGGCAAGATATCTACGGACCCCACACCGAGGAAGAAGCGCGTCTGCTGGACGAGGAGATCGCGTTTCGCCGAGAGCCGGTCTTCGAGGAACCTGCCGGTCCGCCGGTGCCGCTGCCGGCGAATTTGATCGAGTTTCCGCGGCAGCTGGTGGCGTCGCGCAAGGCACGGCCGCGGCTCGCCGAGGGGCCACTGCGGGACGAAGATGGGCTGGCGGCGGGCGAGGCGCAATTGCGCATCTTTGAGGTCGATCCGGCCCAGATCGAGACGGTAGTCGAGAGCGATGCGGCGGCGGCGGCCGAGTCGTCCGCGCAATGGACGACGATCTGGCTGGATTCGCAGCCGCAGGCACGGGCTGTTGCGCAGAGGCCGCTGGAGAAAGTCAGCGCGGCACGGGCGGCGGCTACAGGCCTGGCGGATGTCGCTTCTCCGCGACGCAGGATATTGTCGGCCGGAATCAACGCTGCGGTGATCGCCGTCGCGTTTGCCGCATTCTCTGCGGTGGGATTGTGGGTCGCGGCGCATGTGCCGATGCGCGCGGCACTTATTCCGGCAGATGCGCTGCTGACGCGCGCGGGGCTCCAGACGGCGGCGCCGTTTGCCGTGGGCGCGTTTGCTCTGCTGGGCGCGATCTACCAGGCGCTGTTCTTCGCGTTCTCCACCGCGACGCCGGGCATGCGCTGCGCGCGGATTGCGCTGTGTACTTTTTCCGGCGAGAACCCGACGCGTGGGGCGGTCCGGCGGCGGCTGCTCGCGCTGCTGCTCTCAGCGGCGCCGATGGGGCTCGGCTTCGTGTGGGCGGCGCTCGATGAAGAGCGGCTGAGCTGGCACGACCGGCTCTGCGGCATTTATCAGCGCAGCTACTAGCTACTGCGTGAGGCGCGCGAACGCTTCGCGCAGCTCCGCTACCTCGGCTTCGAGTTTCGCTATGCGGTCGAGAACATCGGCAGCGACGCGGATTTCTGGTTCGGCGCGTGGGCTCGGCGCGGCGGGCAATCCTGAGTTTGAGCGGGTGGTCGCGGCGCTCTCGATCGGGCCGCAGAGCAAGTGCGCGAAGCGGGCCTCGCGCGAGCCGGGCTGGCGCGGGAGCTGGGCGACGAGCGGGCGCAGCGGCTGAGCGGCGGGCTGCTCGGCATCGGCGGCGGGTTCGGGCGTGGAGGCGAGGCGAGCGAGGGTGCTTTCGACGCCGTCGATGCCGTCAAAGGTGTACATGCGCTCGGAGCGGGAGCGCAGCTCGCCGGGCGTCTGCGGGCCGCGCAGCAGCAGGAGGCAGAGCACGGCAGTCTCGTCGCGGCGGAGCTGGAAGACGGTGCGGGCGCGGTGCTCAAACTTGGCGACGCGGCTGTCGCGCACGGTGGCGGTGAGGCTGAGGTCTTCGAGCGTGTGCAGCGCCTGCTGCACCTGATCTTCGGTGAGGTCCATCACGGGGTCGCGGCTGGACTTCTGATTGCAGGCGTTGACCAGCGCGTTGAGCGAGAGCGGATAGTTCTCCGGCGTGACGATTTCTTTTTCCATCAGCGCACCGAGCACGCGTGCCTGGACGGGATCGAGGGTCATATCTTACAGCGTGCCACATCTCATCATCAGGCTTCTTCGTCGTGCTCAGTGGTTGGAGGCAACCGCAGGGGCGGGCTTTCCGGTCATGCGCACGGACTTATCGACGATGGCGTATAGCAGTTGGTCGTGGTCGGCCTTCGCCTGCGCTTTGATGTAGGCGCCGGCGCGGCGGCCCGCCGCGGGATCGTTCGGCAGAACGAGGTTGCGGTTCTGCGCGGAGATCTCCGCGAGCTGCTTGACGATGTCGAAGAAGTTGGCCTCGTCCTTGCCGCTGAGGATCCATGCCTGGTGGACGGTTGCGGTGACGATCTGGTCGGTGGTCCAATTGTGCGGAGTTGAGGAGCCCTGGCCGGAGATGGTGTCCGCGGGATTGGCGCGATTGCGGTCCTGAGACTGCGTCTGACTGCGCTGTTGCGGTGTCGTCTGAGAGGTTTGGCTCTGCGCAAGAGCGGCGGGCGCAACGGGGGCCATGGCCACGGTGGCTGCAACGGCGAGGATCGCGGTGCGGAAGGCGGGAACTGTGAGGTGCTTCGTCATTGGGGTCATTCCTTTCGGATTCTGAGGGCCGATCCATTCTGAAGGCCGTTCTGAGGGGTGACCGAGCTTATGGCAGCGCTAATACTCGTCCCGGCGGCGCTCGCGGCTGTTCTGGTTGGCCTGGCCGGCGATGGCGCCCACGCCTGCTCCGGCTGCTCCGCCGATCACGGCGCCCTTCAGGCCGCCGCCGAACAGCGCGCCGAGGACCGCGCCAGCCCCAGCCCCGATCGCGGCTCCTTTGCCGGGCCCGATGCCGCCCTCATGCCGGTAGCGATCATCGTCGCTATTGCGATAGTGGTCGCGTGGGCCGCGATCGTAGTTGCCCCCGCGGCCGCCGTCGCGCACGCCCGAGTAGTATTTATCGGGGACGCGGCGGTTATCGTCTTGGCGATACTGGCCCTGCTGATTGCGGTTGTACTGGCCCTGCTGGTTGCGGTCGTATTGGCTCTGCTGGTTGCGGTCGTATTGCCCGTACTGCGCGAAGGCGGGAGAGACGGGCAGAAGCAGCAGAGGAACCAGCAGGATAGAGGCGAATCGCATGGCATCTCCTTACGGACCTGTAGTTGGATGCCGGCGAGGCCGGATGTGGATGGGAGTTAAAGGAAAGTGGGCTGGCACGGGGGCGTGACACGATTTTTGTTGTGCCGTGGCAGGCGGGGTCGGCGAGCGGGAGCAGAGCGAGAGGAGAAGTTACTGCGTGGGAGCCTGGAATTCGGAGCGCGGGGTGAGGCCGTGGCGAAGCATGATTTTGCCGATGGCGGCGGGGTCGGGCGGGGCCGGCTTTCCACCGGCGGCGGCTGTCATGGCTGCGGCGACGAGTTCGCCGATCTCGCGGAAGTAGGCTGCGCCGAGGATTCCGGGGGTGATGACGGCCAGGGTGCGGGTGGGCGCGTTGGAGAAGTTGTCGAAACGATGCACGACGCCGCGGGGGATGAGGACGTGGTCGCCGGGCCTGGTCTCGATACGCTGAGGATTGCCGGCCGCGTCCCAGAGGGTGAGGGTGAGATTGCCTTCGAGGGCGTACGCGGTCTCCTCGTAGGCGTCATGACTGTGGGCGATGGGGACGCGCGCGCCGAGGGCGACGGTGAACTCAAACATGGAGATGGAGCCCGCGGCGGCGGGGTCGGCGGTGCCGTCGACGAGGAAGCGGATGTGGATGGGGCCGAGCGGGATTTCCTGAATGGGCATGGTGCCTTTCGCGTGATGGGGTATGGGGCAAGTGTAGCGTGGGCCATGCCGAAGAAAGCGCAGCCTGATTTGAGAGTTACGCTGTAGGCGAAGCTTGTCCCAAAAATCTCGCGGCCTCGGCCGCGCTCAGGGCAGCTTGTCACCCTCCGAGTATCTTATTTATTTGCTTTGCAAGTTCGTAGAAGCTTTTAAAGTCTTCGGTTTTGGGGACAGCTGCTTCGCGAAATCTCTCCAGTAATCGCGACTTTAGCGCAGCCTTCGCACTCTTCGCCTCGTCACCCGTCGCTTGGGTCGCCTTTTGCACTAGCTCGTAATGCTGGCTGTAGACTTCTTTCAATATGCGCTCAGGGAGTAGCCCTTCCATGTTTTTGAGGCCGCTTTGGTCGCGTCCGATTGCAAGGTAATCCACCTTCTTCGTTAGGCCAAGATCTCGCATTACCCTGTCTAGCTCGTTATCGCAGTCCAAGTCGTAGGTCACCACGAACTTTTTGAACTGTGATTTCACGAGTCGAACGATTTCCTTCTGCTTGAGCGTATCTTTTCCGCCGTAAGCAAAGATCGATCCCGCGAATATGAGGCGCTCGTCTCCATGATGCTCCTGCATCAATAATTCGAGATATGCCTTATCCGTTATGCCTTCGACAAGGATGATCGAATCCTTGCCACTAAACAGGGCATCCTTCCAGGGCGCTAGTTCTTGATCGCCAATTCCGAGGACCCTTGCAAATGGCTCCATCCAGGAATTCCCAGTAACAGCGACTTGTTGCGTTTCGCGAGCTCGCTTGCGATCAATCTTGCGCTCTAAGAGAATGTTTGCTTCGCACTGGGAAAAACTCAACAGATAAGGGCTGTGTGTTGTGACAATAACCTGAATTTTAAATTCTTCCGCAAGGTCTCTTAGAGTCCTACCGAACTCCGCTTGTGCTGATGGATGCAAATAACTTTCCGGCTCTTCAATGATAATTACTGGCGTGAGTTTATCCGGAGATCCTTGTGATTCTCTGATCTGTTTTGCTCTAAACAGGGTCATGAGGATCCTTGTACGATTCTGGGTGCCACTTCCCCAATTCTCAAGCTGTACTTGTCCATCGTCCGTGCCTAAAGTGATGGTGTACGGGATTTCGCTGTAGTCGGGGTTTGTAATTCCTAGTGCAACCTTGTATTTATCTTTGAGCCTCCCGAGCATTTCTGTAAGGTCTTGCTGGCTTCTTTTTGCGACGCGGTTTAGTGTCTTATTTAGATTTGACTGCGCATCCTTAACCTTGATCCCGTCTTCCGCCGACATGTTTTTGAAAATATCGGCCGCCTGTCTAAATCTGTAGGGGTGGAAAAACTCGGTCGAATCGTGGAATAGCATTGTCAAACTTGATCTAAGTCGCTTGTACACTTCTTGCGCTTTGTTGGTTTCGTATGGATCGCCTCCGATGGTGAGCCCGACTTGTTCGGTCTTTTCGTCGCCAGACCGTCGAAGTGAAAGCGTCACTGTCAACGATGGCTGAAGCAGCAAAGGCTCAGATAACGACAAGTAGTCTTGGATAAAACGATGCAGCCCTTCATCCGATTCTTTACTGATCTCGAGAACAAATGAAAGCGTAATGGAACGGGCCGCTGCTGAAGTGTTGCCTTCGAGCCATTTGGGGAAATCTTCTTTGATAGAGATTTCTTCTTCTTGAAAGATGAACGGCCTATCCGGGTTCTGAAATGCGCTTCGTAACACCCTGATTAGGTTTGTTTTGCCTGCGTCATTGCGGCCACAAATAGCCGTGTAGTAGCTGGGAAAGCTAAGTGACAGGTTTGTAATCGTTCGATAATTTTGAATGCGTAACTCTAGTAGTCGCATCTCTTTCTCCAATCTTGCATTTTTTTTGCGCGTCGTTGTGCCCGGGCGGAGGTATGACCGCTGTAGTAGTAGGGTCGATCACTTTGGGGGAGTATCCGACCGAGCCAGTCTACACCTTGTGTTTAGGAGTGCACCTCGCTCAGCGTGGCAGGCGGGTGGGGGCTTTTTAGCCGGCTGAAGCCCGCTGCTCCTCCGTTTGAGGGTGGCGTGAATGTCCGGGCTGAAGCCCGGACCTATCTCAGAGGCAAAGGCAAATACAGGGGTCCTTCCCCGTTCGGCTCGCTGCGCTCGCTCAGGGGCAGGATGACGGCGAAAACAAACGCAGATCCCCTCCGGGGATGACAAACGAAAAGGCAACCCATCCCTTTGCGATGCGAAGGATGGGCCACCCGAAAGACAAAAGCAACTACAGGGGTCCTTCCCCGTTCGACTCGCTACGCTCGCTCAGGGTCAGGATGACGGCACGGCTTAATGCCGTGCCCCAAAAGCTGCTTTACTGCACGGTGGTGGTGGGGTCGGTGGAGGGGGACTTGGGGTCTTCGGGGGGGATGACGACGGCGGCGGCGACCTTGTCGTCGGGGTCGAGGTTGAGGAGCTTGACGCCGGAGGTGGAGCGGCCGGCGGAGCGGATGGTTTTGGTGTCGATGCGGATGATTTTGCCGAACTGGCTGATGAGCATCATCTCGGTGGTGTCGTCGACGAGGTTGATGGCGGCGACCTTGCCGATCTTGGGCGTGGTCTTCATGGAGATGACGCCCTTGCCGCCGCGGGCCTGGAGGCGGTAGGCGTCGACGTCGGTGCGTTTGCCGAAGCCGTTTTCGGAGACGGCGAGGATGAGGCATGGGGTGAGGCCGAGCTTCTCGTCGAGCGCGGCGAGTTTGGAGGTGGCTTCCTCGGAGGCCTCGGGCGCGGCGGCGGTGTCGTCGGAGAGTTCGAGGGGCTGGGCGGCGGCGGAGTCGGCGGCTTCTTCGATGGCGGACTTGACCTGGCTGGTGAGGCCGGCGGCCTTGGCGCGTTCGAGGCGGGCGCGGTTGCGGGCTTCGCTGGAGGGCGTGACGGCGGCGCCGATGACGTAGTCGTCCTTGCGGAGGTTGATGCCGCGGTTGCCGGTGGCGGGGCGGCCCATGGGGCGGAGGTCGTCCTCGGAGAAGCGGATGGCGAGGCCGTCGTGCGTGGCGAGGAAGATGACTTGGTGGCCGTCGGTGAGGCGGGCGATGACGAGTTCGTCGTCCTTTTCGATGTTGATGGCGATGATGCCGCGCGCCATGACGTTGGAGAAGTCCTTGAGCGCGGTCTTTTTGACGGTGCCGTTGCGTGTGGCGAAGAGGACGTACTTGGATTCTTCGTTGAGGTCCTTGACGGGAAGGATGGTGACAACCTTTTCGCCGGGCTGGAGATCGATGAGCGAAGCCATGGCCTTGCCCTTGCCGGTGACGCCGACGTCGGGGATTTCGTAGACCTTGATCCAGTAGACGCGGCCGGTGTTGGTGAAGCAGAGCAGGTAGGCGTGCGTGGAGTCGATGATGAGCTGCGCGACGAAGTCTTCCTCGCGCGTCTTCATGCCGATGCGCCCGGTGCCGCCGCGGCGCTGCTGGCGGTAGGTGGAGATGGGCGTGCGCTTGAGGTAACCGGTGTTGGAGACGGTGACGGCGACCTGCTCGTCGGCGATGAGGTCTTCGAGGCCGAGCTCGGCGGTCTCGTCGAGGATCTGGGTGCGGCGTGCGTCGCCGAAGCGGTCGCGGACCTCGGTGAGCTCCTTGACGATGACTTTGCGGAGCTTGGCCTGCGAGGCGAGGATGGACTCGTACTCGGCGATGTTGTCGCGGACCTGGCGGAGTTCGTTGAGGAGTTCGTCAATGGAGAGCTGGGTGAGGCGGTAGAGCTGCAGGTCGAGGATGGCGTCGATCTGGCGGTAGCTGAGGATGAGCGTGGCCGCGCCGGAGGCGTTGAGCGGGAGCAGGGCGGTGTCGATGGAGTATTTTTTCGGGTCGAGCTTGACGCCGGCGAGTTCGGTGCCGCGGAGGGTGATCTTTTTGCCGGAGAAGTGCTGGAAGAGGTTCTCGCGGGCGTCCGGGCGGGAGGCGGACTGGCGGATGATCTTGATGACGGAGTCGAGGTGGTCGAGCGCGATCTGGTTGCCGAGCAGGATGTGCTCGCGGTCGCGCGCGCGGCCGAGGAGGTAGGCGGTGCGGCGGCGGACGACCTCGACGCGGTGGTCGAGGAAGGCGCGGATGGCGCGATCGAGCGGGAGCTCGCGGGGCTGGCCGTTGTGGACGGCCAGGAAGATCATGGAGAAGGATTCCTGCATCTGGGTGTGCTTCCAGAGCTGGTTGAGGACGATCTCCTGCTGGGCGCCGCGCTTGAGTTCGATGACGATGCGCATGCCGGTGCGGTCGGACTCGTCGCGCACGTCGGAGATGTCGTCGATGACTTTTTCGTTGACGAGCTCGGCGATGCGCTTGATGAGGTTCGACTTGTTGACCTCGTAGGGAATTTCGGTGGCGATGATGGCCTGGCGGTTGCCGGCGAGATTTTCGATGGCGCACTTGGCGCGCATGAGGAAGCGTCCGCGGCCGGTGGCGTAGGTGTTACGGATGTTGGATTTGCCGAAGATGAAGCCGCCGGTGGGGAAGTCGGGACCTTTGACGTGCTCGAGCACGACGTCGAGTTCGGAGCGCTTGTCGTCTGCATCGCGCTTGCCGTCACGCTCGATGAGGGCGATGGCGGCGTTGACGACTTCGGTGAGGTTGTGCGGCGGGATGCGCGTGGCCATGCCCACCGCGATGCCTGTAGACCCGTTGACGATGAGGTTCGGAATGCGCGTGGGCAGGACGACGGGCTCGGTAGTGGTGCCGTCGTAGTTGGGCGCCATGTCGACCGTGTCCTGATCGATGTCGGCGAGGAGTTCGCCGGCGATGCGGGTGAGGCGGGCCTCGGTGTAACGCATCGCGGCGGGCGGGTCGCCGTCGACGGAGCCGAAGTTGCCCTGGCCGTCGACCATGGGGTAGCGCATGGCGAAGGGCTGCGCGAGGCGGACGAGCGCGTCATAGATGGCGGCGTCGCCGTGCGGATGGTAGTTGCCCATGGCCTGCGAGACGGGCTTGGCGCTCTTCGCGTACTTCTTGTTGTATTGGAGGCCCATCTCCTCCATGGAGTAGAGGATGCGGCGATGCACGGGTTTGAGGCCATCGCGGGCGTCAGGCAGGGCGCGGCCGATGATGACCGACATGGAGTAGTCGAGGTAGGAGCGGCGCATCTCGTCCTCGATGTTGACGGGGACGAGGAAGGCGGCGCCGGGGCCGGGGACGCTGGAGCCCGGAGGGCCGTCAGGCGGCGTGCCGGCGGGCGGGGGATTGTTCGAATTGGCGTCCTGCTGGGAGGGCTTTTCGGGGTCGGGCGGGAAGAGTTCGTCGGCCATGATTTATAGCTCTATTATAGGTGTTTTCGGGTGCGTTTTGGGGCGGTGAGGGAGTGCTGAAACGTGTGCAAAAGGGGCGAGAAATCAGGGGAATAGAAGGCCGGATGATATGTGGACTGGGAGGGTATTCAGGGGAATAAAACGCAACCCACCCTTCGCGGTGCGAAGGATGGGTCAACCTGGTCGCCGCGATGATGAAAATCAGGGCGTGATGATGAGGGTGAGGTTGGCGGTGTGGGAGATGCGGGTGACGGCTCCGGTGGCGGTGATGGGGATGGAGTAGGTGCCGGGGGCGGCGGCGGGGACGGCGTCGATTTGGTTTCCACCGCAGGAGGTGAGAGCGAGGGCAGCGGGCAGGGCGGGGATGGCGAGCAGGAGAAGCATGGGGAGTCGCGGAGCGAGCGATGGGCGCGCGGTGGAGGAGCGACGGCGGAATGCGAGAAGCGCGAGGAGGCCGAGCGGGGCGAAGAGCAGGTTGAGGCGCGGGCGGGGCGCGGGCGGTGAACGATGGAGGGGACCGGACTTTCCGTAGCCGCCGACGATGGAGTCGGTGTCGAGGTAGAAGGAGACGGCGATGCTGCCGTTGGCGGTGAGGGACGCAGGCTGCGGGGTGAAGA
This sequence comes from Acidobacteriaceae bacterium, assembly GCA_035572415.1. Taxonomy (GTDB): domain Bacteria; phylum Acidobacteriota; class Terriglobia; order Terriglobales; family Acidobacteriaceae; genus Edaphobacter. Next base: position 4,720 of record DATNAU010000093.1, on the reverse strand, counting down.
TGCAGGTGACATATTTGGGCGCGTTGCCGCAGGAGAGCGTGAGGGAGTCGGAGAACGCGCCGATGGAAGAGAGCGTGACGGTGGATGTGGTGTTGCGGTAGGCGGCGAGGGAGATTGTGGGAGAGGAGAGCGCGATGGAGAAGTCCGGCGCGATGACGGTTTCCGTGAAGGGCGCAGAGATTGCGGCGTGGAAGACGGCATCGCCGGCATAGCTTGCGGTGAGTGTGTGCGTGCCGAGGGCAAGCGCGGAGGCGGTGAAGCCGGCGTGGCCGGCGGCATCGAGCGGCGCGGAGGCGAGCTGCGTTGCGCCGTCGAAGAAGGTGACGGTTCCGGTGGGAATGAGTGTTGTGCCGGCGCCGGAGACGGAGGCGGTGAGCGTGACGGGCTGGCCGAAGCCTGCGGGATTGGGCGATGCGGAGAGACTGATGCTGCTTCCATAGCCGGTGACTGTCTCCATGGCGGTTGCGGAGCTGGATGCGAAGTTGGCGTCGCCGGAGTAAGTGGCGGTGATGTTGTCAGTACCGATGGGGAGGGTTGTGCTCGTGAGGGTTGCAGCCCCATTCGCCACGGTGGCGGTTCCTACAGTGGTGCTGCCTATGCTGAATGTGACCGTGCCGGTTGGCAGATGCTCCTGCTGGGGCGTGTTCGGCGCGATGGCGGCGGTGAGCGTGACTGGCTGGCCGAAGCCGCCGTTCGCCGGGGCGGCGGAAAAGGTGAGGGTCGTTTGCACGGGCTGCGCAGTCAGAGAAAGGGAGCCGCTGCTGGGCTTGTCCGTGCTGTCGCCGGAGTAGGTCGCGTCGATCCGGTGCGGGCCTGTGCCGACGATGGAGATGCCGTTGACCGTGATCGCGGCGGTAGAGGAGGAGGCAAGCCCCGACAGCAGGACCGAAATCTGGCCCTGGATGTCGCCGACCGTGGTTGTCGTTAGAACACTTGCAGCGATGTCGGTTACGCCGTCTCCGTTGAAGTCGGCTGATGCGACTGGTACCACCGGGATGCTGTAAGGAAAGACTTGGGGGACGGCGAAGGTGGCATTTCCGTTGCCGAGGAGAACCGTGAGTTGTGGGCTGGTATCGAGGCCACTAACGGCAATGTCGGCCTGGCCGTCGCCGTTGAAGTCCCCCCGCACAACCCAGTCTCCTGTGCCTGTCAGAATCGTCTGCGGTTGGGCAAAGGTGCCATCGCCATTACCCAGCAGCACACTCACGGAATTTGATGCGAAGTTGTCGTCGAGGACCACGAGATCCAGAATGCCGTCATCGTTGAAGTCCGCGGCAAACTCCACTCCTGAGTTCTGCCCAGCCGGCTGGTCGAGCGATGCAGCCGTGAATGTACCGTCTCCGTTGCCCAGCAGGATGGCCAGCTTAATGGTGGGATAGGCGATGCCGCCATAGTTTATTGCCAAATCCGGTTTGCCATCACGGTTGAGATCGGCAACGGCCATCAGGGATGGCGGGTCGGGGAGCGTAGTGGAAGGCCCTTGAACGAATGTACCGTCGCCTTTGCCGAACATGATGGTGAGTGCGTATGTGAGTTGCCCGGCTGGGGAGATGTATCGATCCTCTACCGCCAGATCCGGTATACCGTCTCCGTTGAAGTCCCCCACGGCGAGATTATTTTCGTAGCCGCCTTCCGCAGGCGGTTGCAGTATCTGACCGCTGCTGAAGGTCCCGTCTCCATTGCCCATCATGATCTGAAGCCAGTTGGCCGTCTCGGTGCTGCCACTAACGGCGACGACCAGCACAGCGAAGTCTTGCTTGCCGTCGCCGTTGAAGTCCGTCACTACAGGTCGTGAGCCGACGATCCGGTTTGCCGTCGTGGAGAGTGGCAACCGCCACGCCTCGGTGAAGGTGCCGTCCCCGTTGCCCAGCAGCGTGCCGAGTATGCCCGGGTCGCTGAATTGCGAGACGAGCATATCGGGCATGCCATCGTTATTGAAATCCGCCACGGCGATCTGCGGGGCGTACTGCGTCTGGAACTGCGGGCTGGTATACGCGAGGTCGAAGCCCGGTGAGCCTGTGGCGGGAACCAGAGGCGCGGAGGAGAGAAGATAACCGGCGTTGGTCGCGTCTGAAAATGACACTGTGCCGGTAGGCGGGGACAGGCCGCCGAAGGCAGTCACAGTTGCGGTAAGCGAGTAATTGTCGGGTGGCCCTGTTGAGGTGAGCACGGTTGCGGTGGGAGCGTAGGCTGTGACATTCAGCGCGGCAACAGATGATGCGCTAGCGGCGTTCAGATGCGTGCCGAGGAATTGCGCCTGATAGACGTGATTTCCCGGCCCGGGAAAGAACTTAAAGCTAGCGGAACCATTGCTGAGCAGTTGCTGCGTGGCGAGCAGCCGGATGTCCGTGCATTGCAGCGGCGCGGGTTTGACTTCGCAGAACTGGATTTGGCCGGGAGGGGCGGCGGGATCGCCGGAGACAAGGTTTACAGTTGCTGTGAGGGTGACAGCATCGCCTTGGCGCGCCGTAGTCACTGGGGTGCCGGAAGAGGTGATTTTGAGAGAGACAGCGGTCGGGCTTTGCGCGGGCAGCGTCGGCGCTATGCAGAGAAGCGCGGACAGGACTGCAGATTTTGGAGGATGCATATGCCACACCGCTCTTGAGGGCGGATGAAGAATATCACGCGGAGCGCGGAGGTCAGCAGCTTTTCTTGCGCTACGCAGCGGGATGGACAATCAGGGAGGAATTTCGGGCCGCGACGGACCGACCGTCGCAGCCCCAAGTGTTTATGGTCTGTGTAGCTGAAGCACTAGTTGACCGTAAGAGTAAAAGTCGCGCAACTGGACGGATAGCAGAAGCTCTGCTGGTTGGTTGCCTCTGCGCCGGGGATATCGCCATAGTAGCCAGAAGTAAATTTATACGTGCCCGGTGGTAGGGTTACCGTTTCGCCAAGGACACGTGAGGTGGGATAGCCTGACCAGTAGTATCCGGAGGGATTCTCGTCCCACATGATCACTGGGCCTGTAAGGGCCGGTATAGAGTAGCCGGCTCCGGAATTCGCGTTGGTGATGTTTACAGTGCCTGCGATTAGCAGTGGCTGCTGGCTATAAGAAACGCTTCCTCCGGAGGACGGAGCCACGCCGCTGTTTGGAGTTACTGTGATGGTGACGGAAGTGGGATTCCATTGAAGGACGGTGACCGCAGCCCACAAACCGCTGTCGTAGGGGCCGATCCAGGTGCAACCCCCGCCGCAGAAGGCGCCGGTGGAGTCGTAGTATTCGCCGTAGTAGCCTTCGGCGGTGTAGTAGGTGTAGAGGGAGGGTGTGAACGATCCCGTCCCGGTGGGCGGATCGCTTTGAACCCCGCTGTCCAGGACTCCGGAGACGATGACTTCCGCGCTCAGGTCGTTGACGTATCCGTCGCCGTTGGGCCAGTTGGTGTGGTCCTCGTAAGCCCAGCTATCGACCGCTGCTTCCGCGTCGACTTCTGAACTATTGCCTGTGAGGCAGACCGTTTCTTCCACGTCGTTATAAGCGTCAACGGTGTTAAGGACGCAGGCGTTGACTTCAGCCCCGGTACTGGAGGATTGTGCATGCGCCATAAGGGCGGGCGTGAGGAAGAATACGAGAAGCAGGCCAAAGGATGTCCGGCCCGCACGGTGGAGAAGGTTGAATAGACGTGTCATTTCTGCACCTCCGAAGGCTTGATCTGGAATCCAATTGCCGGTCCCGCACCCGGGATGCCCGGTTGTTTGAACAGCTCGTAGAGGAAGGCTTCAAACGTAGTGAACTGCGTGGGCGAGAGGTTCGTTTTGAGATAGGCAATCTCTGAGGCAATGTAGGCGCTGCGTTGCTGGCCAAGGGCCTTGGACTGCGCCGCGCGAGTTGCGATGTCCGTTGAAGCGATGTCACGCTGCTGCGCTCGCAACTGCTGTGCCTCCGATGCCAGGCGGGCAGCGGAGGTATGCACCGGAGCGAAATCGGCGTCGGACCACCCGAGCCGCTTCTCCATGCGCGTGTGCAGGGTGCCGGGGTCCTTGCCCTCCGATACCAGTTCGGCGGCCTTGGTGTCGAGATGGTTCTGGTAGAGCAGGAAGTACCAGTAAAGGTGCTCAAGAGGCGCTGTTCGGCGCGGGATGGATACGCCCGGTTGCGGCGGCTGGGCGTTTGCTGTCACGCTGAAAGACGCGATGGCTACGGCCAGGCAAAGGATGAATCGGAATAGACGACTTACTGCTCGATGCTTCGTCATGGCTTGCTCCGTTCTTACTGCGGTTATGGGACACGGGTGGGTGTGCCCTCTCGCGGAGGGCCTTCGCAGTGGAGCGGACGTGCGTTATGACGGACGGGCGATGAGTCGATCCGCGTCGGCACAGCAACGTGGCCGCACACACTGTACTGCTTCACGGAAAGATGGGAGTGAGGAAGCCGCCCTGCAAAGAACCAATTGTTCCGGGACCGAGTGTGAAGGAGACTAGGCCGGCGGGATGGCTTTTGTCACTGGCGCGAAAGTTGTAGCTGCGGCGCGGCGGTCGCGCACGCTGAGATTGGAGCGAGCGCGGCTAGAAGTGCCGCAGGGTTCCTGTGGGGCGGGGTGGGGGCGTCTCTTCGCCGGAGAGGTCGGTGTCGGATGGTGTGGGGCGGATGGCGGTGGGGCGCGGGTCGGAGCGGGCTTCTGAACGGGCTTCTGAACGCTCGAGGGAGCGGCTGACGAGGTCGCGGGAGCCGAGGCCGATGGCGAGCGAGAGGGTGAGTACGATGCCGCCGAAGAGGATGCCG
>DATNAU010000092.1:0-2906 GCA_035572415.1 Acidobacteriaceae bacterium | reverse complement strand
GACGTTAGAGACATGGGGCACAGTTCAGACCGCCGCCGCCCGCTCGACTCCGCGCGGCACTTCAAACCGGTACCCTGCGCCGCGCACCGTCTTCAGATAGCGCGGATTCTCCGGGTCGGACTCGATCTTTTCGCGAATGCGCCGCACATAGACATCCACGGAGCGCGGCGTCACAAACCGCGCATCCCCCCAGACGGCGTCCAGCAAATGATCGCGGCTGAAGACGCGCCCCGGATGCCGCGCCAGATAATCCAGCAGGCGGAACTCCGTCGCCGTTGTCGTCGTCAGCGAACCGCGCACCTTCAACTGCATCGCGCTGGCGTCAATCTCGACATCCTCGAAGGCGATCACCGACGGCGTCGACGGACGCTCGAAGCGCCGCAGCACGGCCTTCACGCGCGCCAGCAGCTCCCGCGGAGCAAACGGCTTGGTGACGTAATCGTCCGCGCCTAGTTCCAGCCCCAGCACGCGGTCGTTCTCCGCCGCGCGCGCCGTCACGAAGATGATCGGCACCGTGCTCAGCGCCGCATGCGCCCGCAGACGCCGGCACACATCCAGTCCATCGCCGCCCGGCACCATAATGTCCAGCAGGAACAGCGCCGGAGCCTGCCGCTCCGCGTCCGGGATCAGGTTCGTCGGCGTCGAATAGATCCGCGCCGCGTATCCGGCGGCCTCCAGATGATGCTGGATCAGCCGGGCAATGTCCGCGTCGTCTTCGAGCACAAACACGGTCTGGGTCAAGCGATGAGGTCCTTTCCCGCGCCGCCACCGGGCAGACGCGTTCCGACCTCAGCGTAATCCAGCCAGGCAAACAGAATGCAAACGTTCTGTAAATTTCGGCGGCGATGGCCGGACCGGTTACGGCTTCAGGTTCATCAGGGCCTTACCGGAATCCATGTCCACCGGGACTGAGACGTGATCGTGGATGTCGAGCCAATGGCCATTCGCTTTGCGCAGGACGCTGGTGTTCCGGATCCACATGCTGGTCGGCTGGCCGTTGGATGCCTGCGTACCGCTGACCTGGTAGACGGCTTCGATGACGGCCAGATCTCCGGAAACGTGGATGTGCATGTCACGCACTTCCACATGCAGCGGGCCTTTGAATCCGGAGTAGAAGGTTTCAAAATCTTTACGGTAGGCGTCGCCGCCGACATACTGCAGCGGAGGCACGAGATCGTAAGCAACGACGTCCGGTGAATAAAAGGCCATCGTCGCATTGAGGTCGCGAGCTTCGAAAGCCTTGGTAAAGGCGGCGAACCACTGGCGGATCGCGGCCTCGTCGCCGTTCTTCGCCTGGGCATGGGCAACGGGGAACACGACAGCAACGCAGGCGGCAAGCGCCAGCGCACGAACGAATCTGTTCATGGAACAACCTCCGTGGAAAGGTCGGTGAGATTCAGCTGGGGAGAGTGCTGAGCATCATATCCACGGAAGCCGCAACAGCACAACAAAATAAAGGGCTCATCTCCCCTGAGCGGAGAGATGAGCCCGGACCAGCAAACAGGCCGCCGTTACTCGGCCGGGGCTTCCTCGCCCTTCACCGTGACCCCGACGTGCGCCGTCACCTCGCGGTGCAGCTTCACCGGGATATGGAACTCGCCGGTGGACTTCAGCGGCTCGTCCAGATGCACCTTGCGGCGGTCGATGTTGAAGCCCTTCGCCGCCAGTTCCTGCGCGATGTCGGACGAAGTGACCGAACCGAACAGGTGGTCGTTTTCGCCCACCCTGCGCGTGAAGACCAGCGACACGTTGTTGAGCTGCGCGACCAGCTGCTCGGCTTCCGACTTCTCCTTCGCCGAGCGGCGAACGGCCGAGGCTTTCATCTGCTCGATGACTGCCTTGTTCGCCGGAGTGGCTTCCATCGCCAGCTTCTTCGGCAGCAGAAAGTTGCGGCCATAACCGTCGGCGACTTTCACCACATCGCCGCGATGGCCGAGGTTCGAGACGTCTTCTCTCAGAATAACTTCCATTGCAATCTCCAGAATCAGAGCACAGGCCACGAGGGCACAGTGCTCGAATTGCGCTGTCGAGCAATTCCGCTGGCCGCCTTGCGGCTGGCCGCTTCTTCGCTGACCGCTCCTTAGCTGCGGTTAGTACCTTGCCGCGAAGGGCAGCAGAGCGATGTTGCGCGCCTGCTTGATGGCCCGCGTAAGCCGCCGCTGATGCGTGGTGCACACGCCGGTCAGGCGCCGCGGCACAATCTTGCCGCGTTCGGCCACAAAGCCCTGCAGCAGCCGCACATCGCGGTACGAGATGGCGTCGATCTTCTCGGTGCAGAACTTGCAGACCTTCTTGCGGCGGAAGAACTTCCGTCCGCCCGGTCCGCCGGGGCCGCCGGGGCGTCCGCCGGGCCGTCCGCCCGGGCCTGCAGGAGCTTCGGCGCGAGGTGTAGTCGTTGTTTCGTCAGCCATGATTTCCTCCGGCTCACCGCGCACGGCAAGCCAATCTCAAAATTCAGAATTGCGGCAGGCGCCCGTTAGGCGCTGGCCTGGGTTGCGGTCTCAGCCGGCGCCGGCGCTGCCGGAGCGGGCTCCGGAGCTTCAGCGGCCGGCATCGCGCTCAGCTTCCTGCGCGAGGCGCGGATCGCCCTGACCTTCGCGAGCCGCTTCTCTTCCTCGTCCATGCGCACGGTGATGAACTTAATCACCGGCTCGGAGACGCGCAGGCGGCGCTCCAGCTCGGCGATCAGGCTGCCATCGGCGTCAATCGTCAGCAGGATGTAGTTGCCCTCGCCAAACTTGCGTACCTGGTACGCCAGCCGCCGCCGGCCCATCTTCTCGGTGGAACGGACGGTGCCGCCGCCGTTTGCCACGGTTTGCTCCAGACCGGCGATCAGCTTGTCCAGATCCTCGTCGGCCACGTCAGGCCGGACGATAAACATCACTTCATACAAACGCTGCATATTG
>DATNAU010000091.1:0-22721 GCA_035572415.1 Acidobacteriaceae bacterium | reverse complement strand
TGATTGCCATCTACGCGGGCAGCAACTGCTGGAGTTCCTTCCAGGTGGCGAAGCGCATGGTCGCGCAGGAGAAGATTCCGCGGCGCATGGGATTGAGGTGCCCGAGTTGCAAAGTGTCGCCGCCGATCGGGCCGTTCTGGGGCTGCGCGAACTGCCAGCAGAGCTTCGACACGTTTGAGACGGGCGGGCGCTGCCCGCATTGCGGCGCGCAGTATGACGTGACCACGTGCCTGGACTGCCGGCGCAGCGCTCCGCAGCAAGAGTGGACGGCGGGCGACTGGGTGGGGACGGTGGCGCGATGAATCAGAGGCCGATTCGGCCTTCGGGAATCATGCTGCAATGGAGGATGCGCACAATCAGCACTCCGCTCGGTTGGAGACAGTAAAAGATGACGTGTTGCCCTTGTTCGATTCTGCGAAGGCCGGACGCGAGTATATCGCAGGGACGGCCTAGCATGGAACGACGCAAGAGAAGAGTGCAGCAGTCGTCGAGCGCATTGAGATAGCGGTCCGCCTGCCCTTCTCCCCACGTTCGTAGTGTGTAGGATGCGATTTCGATGAGGTCCGACCGGGCCAGAGCTGAGTAGATTAGGCTGTCGCCGGAGGAAGACATTATCGTCGTGCGCTGGCTCTCGGAGGCAGCCCTGCTTTTTTCCTGACCTGGGCGAATACATCGCCGCGCGCTATGCCGCTGGCGAATCCTTCATCGATGGCTGTGCGCAGGGCAGCGAGTTTTTCTTCATACTCTCGCTCTTCCCGTTTCAGGGCGCGAAGCCCAGCGCGGACGACTTCGCTGGCGTTTTCAAAGCGTCCGGTCTTTACTGTGACGGTGATGAAACGGTCGAGTTCCGGCGTAAGATTGACGTTGCGTGTGGGCATGGCAGGACCTCTCAGTCCGCAGAATACGCCCATTGGCAAAGATTGCCAATAAGGACAAGAACTCAGAGTTCGCTTGTAGCGGTTTCGGGGATGGCGAGCAGGCCGAGCAGCGTCACGACAGCGGAGAGTGACAGGTAGAGGCCGACGTAAAAGAGGCCGTAGTTCTTCGCGAGCCAGGTGGCGATGTACGGTGCGAGCGACGCGCCGAGGATTCCTGCCATCGAGAAGGCGACAGAAGCTCCGGTGTAACGGACTGCGGTCGGGAAGAGCTCCGAGATCAGCGTGCCGAGCGGGCCGTAGGTGATGCCCATGAGCGCGAGCCCGAGGCCCATCATCGCGATCGCGCCGGCAGTGCCGGCATTGAACATAGGCGCGAGCACCAGGCCGAAGAGAATGATGGCGACCGTAACGGCAATCATGACGCGCCGCCGCCCGCGTTCGGCCCACAGCGCGGAGATGGGGATGGTGATGGCGAAGAAGCCGATGCAGGCAAGCTGCATCCAGAGGAACTGCTGGCGTGTGTAGTGGAGCGCGGTGGTGCCCCAGGAGAGGGCGAACACAGTCATCAGGTAGAACAGCGTAAAGGTCGCGAGGCAGACAGCGGTGGCCGCGACGACCTGGCGCAGGTTGCGACGGAGGACCTGGGCGATGGGGATGGCGTGCTGGATCGCGTCCTGGCCGAGCCGCTCGCGGGCGGCGGCGAAGACGGGCGTTTCGGTGATCGTGAGCCGCACGTACAACCCCAGCAGCACCAGCACGGCGCTTGCGAGAAACGGCAGGCGCCAGCCAAAGCTAAAGAATTGCCGGTCGGTGAGGAGGCGCGAGAGGAGGAGAAAGATTCCGCCGGAGAAGAAAAAGCCGATGGGCGCGCCAAGCTGGGGAAACATTCCGTAGAGTGCGCGGCGGTTGGGCGGCGCGTTTTCGACGGCGAGCAGGACAGCGCCGCCCCATTCACCGCCGAGGCCGATGCCCTGTCCGAAGCGGAGGAGCGAGAGCAGCAGCGGCGCGGCCACGCCGATGGTTTTGTACGTAGGCAGCGCGCCGATGAGGACGGTAGAAGCGCCCATGGTGGAAAGCGCGAGGACGAGGGTGGTCTTGCGGCCGATGCGGTCGCCGAAGTGTCCGAACAGCGCCGAGCCGATGGGTCGCGCGACGAAGGCGATGCCGAAGGTGGCGAGCGAAGCGAGCCGCGCGGAGCTGGGGTCGGACGCTGGGAAGAAGAGCGCGGGAAAGACGAGCACCGCGGCCGTGGCGTAGATGTAGAAGTCGAAGAACTCAACGGTGGTGCCCACGAGCGAGGCGAAGAGGACGGCGCGAGGTGAGTTGAGGGCGCGGGTTTTGGTGGCGGCCGGTGCTGCGGGCATGGATGCTGGATTCTCCATTGCATGGACAGCGGGGTTATGTGGCTCGATCCCGTTCATCCCGCAAAGAACGCGGGATGAATGGGACACGGATTGGTGGTGGTTCGGACGCGAGCGAGGCGGTTGGAGAGAATTTTATACTTGGGATAAGAACGGATTGCGGGAGAGGGAATGGCAGCGCTGATTGAAGCGATCGATGTAAAGCGGAAGATGGTGTTTGAGCACGAGGGAGTGCCGTATGCGTGCCTGGATGTTGAGGTGAACACGCCGACCGCGCGCGGCGGCCAGACGCTGGTGCGCCTGAAGATGCGCAACCTTCTGACGAACGCGGTGTTCGAGAAGACGTTTCGGGCGGGCGATAAGTTCAAAGAGCCGGACCTGGAATTGGTGCCGGCATCGTATCTGTACAGTGACGGCGAGGGATCACATTTTCTAGACCAGGCGACGTTTGAGACCCTCACGTTGACAGAGCAGATGATGGGAGATGCGCTGGAGTATCTGGTGGAAGGTGCACTGCTGCAATTGCACAAGTTCAACGGCAACCCAATCGGCTTGCAGTTGCCGATCTTCGTGGAGCTGGCGGTGGCGGAGACGGAACCGGGCGTAAAGGGCGACTCCTCCAGCGGCAGCGTGACCAAAGTGGCGAAGATGGAGACGGGTCTCGAAATACGCGTGCCGCTGTTCATCAAGCAAGGCGAGCGCGTGAAAATAACGACGGAGACGGGCGAGTTCGCAGGACGCGCGTAGCGGATTGGGCTGTCAGCGACGAGACCAGACGCGCGTGCGGTCCGCCGACTGGAAGAGATAGACGGAGAGCACGCAGATGACCGGCTCCAGCGGATGGCGAAAGCGTGCCTGCACCGTGACGACATAGAACAGCAGCGGCACGATGAGAAACATCCAGAAGAAGAGCCACGCCCCTGGGATGCGGCGGCGCAGCGCGAGCGCCAGTCCGAACAGACCCGTGATGGAAAAGAAGCAGAAGTTGACGCGGCGGGCGGCCTCAACGAAGATTCCGGAATCAGCAGGGTGGGGCACGCTGAACCAGAAGAAATACACCCGGCGCAGCGTATTGCGCAGGAAGAGGCTAAGATGCGCGGCGATGGCGGCCTTGGCGCGGGCGCCCTGCTCACGGCTGTAGGCGACTTCGCCGAGGCGCTCATACCGCTGGAATTCGGGAGCCCTTTCGGACATAGGCAAGGTCGCGCCCCAGGGAAAGCCATCGTTGGCGGAGGTGGTGGACTCGTAAAGCTCCGCGCCGAAGTTGGAGCGCATGGGCACGAAGGCATGGAAGGTGTGCCAGTTGCGGATCGTCCACGGGCTGACGACAGCAATGAAGCAGATGGCAGCGAGCGTTGCGCCGCGCAGCGCAGACAGCACGCGGGTGCGAGTTCGCAGCGCGGGCCAGACGATCCAGAAGCCGCAGAACGGCAGGAACGAGAGCAGGGATGAGTTGGAGAGCGCGGTGAGACCCCAGAGGAGGCCGAAGAGGAGGCAGAGGGAGGTTCGCGGTTCGGGGTTCGAGGTTCGAGGCAGCTCTCCGATGCCGCGGACCTTGAGCGCGAGCACAATGATCCACGCAAATAGAAATGCGGTAAGGGACATATCCCACACCCACTTGACGGCATACTGCATGGCTGCCGGATAAAGCGCCCAAAACCACGCAGACCAAAGTGCAATGCTCATGCCGCGACGGTCGCGACCGAAGCAGCGCCAGCCAATCTGGTAGACAGCGGTCGCGGTGGCAGCGGAGAAGACGCTGTTGACGGCAAGAATCACCCACGCGGAGAACTTCGTGTAGACGCCGAAGACCTTGAACGATGCGGCGATGAGCAGCGGATACAGCGGCGGCGTCCACGCAGTGGGGCCGCTGCGGCCGTTGAAAGGATCGGCGAAACCGCGGCCGGTGGCAAGTGCGCGTCCGATGCGGCCCATCTCCCAGCCGAACTCGAAATGATCGTCGAAAGTGCGGAACCGATAAGTGTGCGCCAGCGTCATGTAGAGCACTCGGACGAGGAAGGCAATCCAGAAGATACGGGCAGGCGCGCGCAGAGGGTTGTGCGTGGCGGGATGGAAGAACGCGCGCAGGCGGGACATTCGGGATTGATTGTAGTGCGAGCGGAAGCGGATGAGGCGAATGTTGGGCTGCGTGGGAAACGCGGGAAACACGGTTTGCCGTCTTAGGCACGCTGGAGGATCTTATGGCCAAGGCAAATGCGCGTCCGGAGAAAGAAAGCCTGAAAAGACATGGCGATGCGATGGAAAGCAAGCAGCGAAATGCATCGCACAGCGAAAAGCGAAAGGAAAGGCAGCCTGGGACGCCAGGAAGCGCCAAATCCGAAGAGCGCGATGCGGATCGTCAGAAGGCAGACGGGATTCAGCGCGATGCGGTACCGATGCCAGAGGACGGAAGTCATGGCAAATCGCACGCGGCGCATCTGGGGGCGGCGCATGAACACACCAAACCGGAACGCGGGATGCGGAATGGCAAGACCCAGGGTGAGCTGCGCCAGCCGCCCATGATGCAGCAGAGGATTGGCAGGCAAGCCCGCTAGCCAGACAAACCTGCTAACGCCGGCGGAGATTGTCGACGGCGAGCGGGCCGGCACCCGCGAGGACGAGAGCCGCGAGGCAGGCGAGATAGAGGAGATCGCATTCGTAACCGGGAGGGCCGAAGCGCGGGCCGGCGGCGGTGACGCCGAGCAGTTTGATAGAGGCGAAGCCGAAGGGCAGATGCACGGTGAAGATGGCGACGAGCATGACGACGGCCATGGGAATGCTGGCGAGCGGAACGAATGCTCCGAGAAGAATGAGCGCGCCGCCGAGGAGTTCCGTGAGTATGGTGAGCCAAGCCATCAGGTGAGGCGCGGGTACGGAGAGCGCGTGAAGGACGGCGGCGAAGGCGTCGGGCCCACGATGCAGCTTGGCCCAGCCATGCTGCATGAAACCGAAGCCGACGATGAGGCGGAGCGGAATCGGCGCCCAGCGCGCGAGGGAAGCCGAATAACTTTTTGGCGACATGAGGATTGGACGCCCGAAGAGCAGTCTTGGGTTCCGAACACCCTCAGTTCTGTGAGGGACGTTCGACGTGGTCGATCACGACCATCTTCTCCGGCCCGGTGGCGGGTTGAAGTTTCAATCCAAGCTCCTGCAGCGCGGTGAAGATGGAAGGCGCGTCCTCGGGCGGCGCTGCGGCGGTGACTGCTCCCGGAAGCACGCTTTTCATCTGTGGTGACCAGTTGAGCGTGAAGTCATAAGAGCCAGTCAGGCCTGTCTTGTCCACTACGGGTCGTCCCAATGCGCTGAATGGTTGGGAGAACAGGCTCGCCAACGAACCCATGGAATAACCCTGCGCCGCCAGGTGGTCATTGAGGAACCACATGACGCCGGCCAGCGGCTTGCCGTCCTTTCCCATGCGCAGGTGTTCGTCTTTATCCGTCGCGGCGTCCTTCATCTTCGGGCCGCCTTTGGCCACAACAAGCTCATAGACGGGAACGTCTTTGGTCACCACGTGAGCCTGCAGCTTGAAACGGTCTGCGAGAAGCGACCGCAGCATCTGCATACGACGCGCTTTCATCTCTTCCGGGGACAGCTTCTGGAATGCCGCCGCATCCTCGGCGCTCAACTTCGCCTCCACATCATAGCGATCGCTCTTTACCCAATCTGACCCGCCTGAGACCTGGTCATCGCTGCGCACACCGTAGGCGGAAACAATCATGTCGGAGAGAGTAACCGCCGGCGCGCTGATGCCATCCGGCTTGTTCATCAGGCCGCTCACAGAGATCATTCCTTCATGCGGTTTGATGGTGGCGACGTCGAAGGAGGGCGCCGAGCCGGGAGGCAGCACATCCTGCGCCGCAAAAGGAGAGGCGAAGAGGGCACACGTTACGGCGACGAGCAGGGCCTTACGGTGAAGCTCTGAGTGCGGCATCCGGTCCTCTTTCTCACGGCTCATCTCTTATACGTGAGGCGGAGGAGAGCAGGATGCAATCTTTGGAGAATGCCTTTTAGCTCAGCGAATCCAGCGCGGCGCGGGTTTTGTCGCGGAGGGTGATGAGGTCGGCGGTCTGTTTGCGCAGGCCGTCGACGATGTGCGCGGGGGCTTTGGCGGTGAAGGAAGTGTCGGCGAGGCGGGCTTCGTTCGCGGCGATCTGCTTGTCGAGTTTTGCGAGTTCTTTCGTGAGGCGATCGCGCTCAAGGGCGACATCGATCTTGCGGGCATAAACGACGGCAACATCGAAGCTGGTGGTGGAGCGGGCGTTGGCGCCGGTGAGCGGCTTGTCGGAGATGTGAATCTCGCTGACGCGCGCGAGGCGGTCGAGGATGTCCTGGTGGAATTCGAGATGCGAGGTGAGTTCGGGGCCGGCGTGCAGACGGATGGGAGCGGACTCTTTCTCGGGGACGCCGAGCTCTTTGCGCAGGGCGCGGATGGTGACGATGAGTTCCTGGAGGAGGGACATTTCGCGGATGGCTTCGTTGTCCGCGGGGAAGTCGGAAGCTTGCGGATAGCGGGTGAGCGCGATCGATTTGGCCGGGGGCGCGCCCGAGTAGAGTGCGTGCCAGATCTCTTCGGTGAGGAAGGGCATGAAGGGCGAGAGCAGGCGTAGCGCAGCGTCGAAAACAGTGACGAGGGTAGTGAGCGCGGTGTTGGCGGCGGCGAGGGCGCGCTCGGAGTCTTCGCTGGTGGGGAAGGCCTCGGCGGTGATGTCGAAGTTGAGGCGTAGCTTGACGATCTCGAGGTACCAGTCGCAGAGGTCGCCCCAAAAGAACTGGTAGACGAGCGAGGCGGCCTCGTCGAAGCGATAGGCGGTGAGGGCAGAGTGGACGGCTGCGGCGGTCTGCGAGAAGCGGGCGACGATCCAGCGGGATTCGATGGGATCGTTGGGGACGGGGATGGGGTCGTTTTGGACGAGTTTCTTTTGTCCCCCACTCATCTCGCTGCGCTCGATGAATGGGCCACCCGGTGCGGAGTTAGTTGGTAGCGCGACTTCGATATCTGCGGCGCGGGCGCGGTCGATGTTCATGAAGATGAAGCGCGCGGCGTTCCAGATCTTGTTGGCGAAGGCGCGATAGCCTTCGGTGCGGGCCTCGGAGAAGGCGATGTCTGTGCCGGGTGAGGCCATCGACGCGAGCGTAAAGCGGACGGCATCGGTGCCGAAGCGCTCGATAATCTCGATGGGATCGATGACGTTGCCCTTGGTCTTGGACATCTTCTCGCGGTTGGCGTCGCGGACGAGGGCGTGGATGTAGACCTCGCGGAATGGGACCGCTTCGGCGAGCGGGCGCGGCGATCCGTCGGGCATGGGAACGTCGAGCATGAAGTGGCAGCCGAGCATGATCATGCGGGCGACCCAGAAGAAGAGGATGTCGAAGCCGGTGACGAGCAGCGAAGTGGGATAGAAGGCGGCGAGCGCGGGCGTGAGCAGCGGCGCGCCGGTGTCCGGCGTGGGGTTGGGCCAGTCGAAGACGGTGAAGGGGAGGAGACCAGAGGAGAACCAGGTGTCCAGGACATCCGTGGATTGCTCGATGTGCGTGTCGCCACAGGCGGAGCAGGCGGTTGGGGTGTCGCGCGACACGGTGATGCCGTGGCAGGCCGGGCAGTGCCATGCGGGAATGCGATGTCCCCACCAGAGCTGGCGGGAGATGCACCAGTCATGGATGTTGTTCATCCACTCCATGTAGGTCTTGGTGTACATCTCGGGCGTGAACTTGATGTGGCCTTGGTGGACCGCGTCGATGGCGTTTTGGGCGATGGAGTTTCTTTCATCCCACCCATGAGCGCCCTGACGGTCGCTCATGAATGGGGCACCCGGAGAGTGTTCTTTCCCACCCGAGCGAAGCTCGGATGGGGCACCCGGGCGTTGTTCATCCCCCCCGTCCGCTCCGCGTACGGATGGGGCACCCGTGCGTTGTTCATCCCCCCCGTCCGCTCCGCGTGCGGATGGGGCACCCGTGCTGTTGTGCTGGTTCGGGGCCTCTGGTTTTTTGTTGACGGCGAGGAACCATTGCATTGAGAGACGCGGCTCGATCACTGCGCCTGACCGCTGCGAGAGGGCGATGGCGTGCTTGTGGTCGTGGATGCCGACGAGCAGGCCGGCGGCTTCAAGGTCGGCGACGATCTTCTCGCGCGCGGCGAAGCGGTCGAGGCCGTGGTAGGGCGAACCGGGCAGGTCGATGTGCGCGGTCTCGTCCATGATGAGCAGTGAGGGCAGCGAGTGGCGCTGGCCGATGGCGAAGTCGTTGGGATCGTGTGCGGGCGTGACCTTGACGGCACCGGTGCCGAACTCCGGGTTGGCCCATTCGTCGGCGACGATGGGGATGTTGCGGTCGGCATGTGCCGCGGCTGCCGAGAGGGGCAGTGTCACGAGCTTGCCGATGGCTTCCTTGTAGCGTTCGTCGTTCGGGTTCACGGCAACAGCGACGTCGCCGAGCATGGTTTCAGGACGCGTGGTGGCGATGACGATGGAGCCTGAGCCGTCGGCGAAGGGATAGCGGACGTGGTAGAGCTTGGCGGGGCGCTCCTCGTGCGTGACCTCGAGGTCGGAGACAGCGGTCTGCTGGATGGGGTCCCAGTTGACGATGTAGGCGCCGCGATAGATGAGGCCCTGCTCCCACAGGCGGACGAAGGCCTCTTTCACGGCGAGGGAGAGGCGCTCGTCCATGGTGAAGTATTCGCGCGACCAGTCGACGCTTACGCCCAAGCGCTTCATCTGGTCTGAAATGGCGGAGCCGTACTGCCGCTTCCAGTCCCACACGCGCTGCTCGAAAGCCTCGCGGCCGAGGGCCTTGCGGTCTGTGCCTTCGGCGGCGAGCTGGCGTTCGACCATCATCTGTGTGGCGATGCCGGCGTGGTCTGTGCCAGGGACCCAGAGGGCGGTTTCGCCCAGCATGCGGTGCCAGCGCATGAGGATGTCCATCTCGGTCTGGTTGAGCATGTGGCCCATGTGCAGGCGGCCGGTGACGTTGGGGGGAGGGAGCAGGATGGTGAAGGCGTTCGCACGCCCTTTTTCCGCTTCGCGCGGCCCTCCCAGTGGTCGGCGCGGAGTGACGTGGTAGTCGCTGTCCAAAGTCGGGACCTCGAAGAGGCGCTCCGCGACCCAGCGCTCGGCCCAGTGGCGCTCGATGAGTGAGGGGTCGTAGGCCTTTGGGAGCTGTGTGCCGGGCGCGGACTGCGGCGCGTCGTTTAAAGGCACTTCGCGCTTCGTTTCCTTGGCGTTGCGGGAGTTTTCCTGGGGATTCTTCGCGGGCATGGTGATGAGTTAAGGGTAGCATTCGGACGGTTGTACGTTGTCCCTTCTCCGATGTACGAAACGAACAACGTACAACGGATCACGAACAATGCAAGCGCTTGCCGCTGGCTTGCAGGTCGAGTAGCTTCAAAGTATGCAGGAGAGTTGTCATCGCTGCGGCGGAGAGCTGAGTGGGGAGACGGCGTTTTGTCCGCAGTGCGGCGCGCCGCAACTGACGCTCGCGCTGGAGCAGCAGTCCGTGGACACGGGCGACCGGCCGGATGCGGCGGCGAGCACCGGCGCGGCGGCGCCCCCTTTGCCGCGGGCGGTGGACTGGAAGATAGTAATCCGGTACGCAGCGATCGTCGCTATAGTGGGCGCACTGTTGAGTCTCGCAGCGGTGAAGATCGATCTGCTGTCGCTGCCAAGTGCGCTATGGCTGATGAGCGCGTCCTTGATCACACTGGCGATGTACCAGAAGCGGCTGCCGACGGCGCGGATCGATGCCGGGATCGGCGCACGGATTGGTGTAGTGGTTGGGCTGTGCCTGGCTCTGGGGCTGACCTGCGCAAAAACGGCATGGGAGTTGGTGGACCGCTATGCGCTGCATGGGATGGGCAGCTTCGACAAGGAGTTCGCCGCCCAGATGCTGGAGGCACAGAAGCAGAGCCAGCAAATCATGGCAGCGCACTCCATCCCCGTGGCTCCCAATATGACGGCCTTCAGCCAGTCGGCTGAGTTTCAGGCCGGCGTGGTATTGGCCGGATATGCGATGCTGGCAGTCCTTTTGATGGTGGTGTCCGCCGTGGGAGGCGCGTTTGGCGGCCTATTGCGGATGCGAAGAAGATAGCTAGACTGATTTGCCACCCAGGTGACTCGCTGGTCTTTGAGGGCTGCTATCATCAGCAGCGACGGATTTTCAGGCGAGACAAGTCTATGAGCGAGACAACCAGAACGGCGGGAGCGCCGAGGCTGCGCGAGAAGGGCCGGCTGATGTCGGCCTCGGAGATTGAGCGCACGCTGGTGCGCCTGGCACACGAGATCGTGGAGAAGAACGACGGCGCGGCCAACATCGGCCTGGTCGGCATCAAGCGGCGCGGCGTGCCTTTGGCGGAGCGGATCGGCAAGCTGATCGAGCAGATCGAAAAGCGGCCCGTGGATACGGGCGTTCTCGACATCAGCTTCTACCGCGACGATCTTTCGACGGACGGACCGCGGCCTACAGTGGTGCAAGGCGAGCTGGGTTTCGATGTGAATGGCCGGGACATCATCCTGATGGATGACGTGCTGTATACGGGGCGCACGGTGCGTGCGGCGCTGGATGCGCTGTTCGATCATGGAAGGCCGAAGAGCGTGCAGCTCCTGGTGCTGATCGATCGCGGGCATCGCGAACTGCCGGTGATGGCGACGTACGTCGGTCGCATGGTGCCGACGTCGCGGCGCGAGATCATAGAAGTCAAGCTGAACGAAGTGGACGGCAACGAGCAGGTGCTGCTGGTGGAGTTGACGGACTAAGATGGAGATGAGGTAGACGAAGATCGTGGGAACTGTGACGAGAGAGGCTGCGGCGCGAGAGGGCGCGGCGGCCTTTTTTGCCGGGCGTGAAAGCGTCAACGCAAACGACCACCATGCAGCAAAGATTTATCATCCTGGATCGCTGCTGAGCGTTGAAGATTTGAGCGTTGCGGATGTGGCGGAGATTCTGGCGACGGTGGCGGAGCTGGAGGCGATGGATGTATCCGCGCGCGCGAAGGTGCTGGAGCGGCGGACACTCGCGCTGCTGTTCTATGAGTCCAGCACGCGGACGCGGACGAGTTTTGAGCTGGCGGCGAAGTCGCTGGGCGCGACGACCACGCTGGTGAGCGACAAGTCGTCGTCGATTGAAAAAGGCGAGAGCCTGAAGGACACCGGGCTGACGCTGCGGGCTCTGGGCGCGGAGGCGATCGTGCTGCGGCATCCGGCGAGCGGCGCGCCGGAGCTGTTGGCGCGCGTAACCGGCCTGCCCGTGCTGAATGCGGGTGATGGAATGCACCAGCACCCCACGCAGGCGCTGCTTGATCTGCGAACGATGCTGAAGAGGCTGGGGCGCGCCGGGGGTGAGGGCTCTCTATCCCACATCTCTTCGAGATGTGGGGCACCCAATGCTGTGACTGATCAAACATTGAGCGGCGTGACGGTGGTGATTACGGGCGACATCAAGCACAGCCGCGTGGCGCGATCCAATGCGATGCTGCTGCCACGGCTGGGCGCGAGGGTGATTCTGTGCGGGCCGTTAGAGCTGCTGCCGGAGGAGGCCAGCGAGCTGCTGGCAGGTGTTGAGCTGCCTGGGAGCGCGGGCATCGAAATTGCGAGAGATTTCGATGCGGCGCTGGAGCGCGCAGATGTGGCGATGATGCTGCGGATTCAGAAAGAGCGGCTGATGGGAACGGCGTTGGACTTAGGTGAATATGTGAGGCGCTATCAGCTGAACGAGGCGCGGCTGGCGCGGTATCCGAAGCTGCTGGTAATGCATCCGGGGCCGATTATCCGCGGGCTGGAGATCGCGGGCGAGGTGGCGGATTCGGCGCAGTCCGCGATTGAGGAACAGGTGGCGCAGGGGCTGGCGGTGCGGCGGGCAGTGCTGGCGCGGGCGCTAAGGACAACTGCTTAACACCGATGCGCACCGAGGAACCGATTTACACCGATAATGCGAAAGGTAAGAGCGAGTTGAAAGATGAGTGAGTTGCTGATTGCGGGCGGGCGGGTGGTCGATCCGGCGAGCGGGGTGGATGCGCCGCGCGATGTGCTGGTTCGCGATGGAAAGATTGCTGCGATCGAGGAGCCAGGCGCGTTCGCGGACATCAAGCTACCGGAAGGGTTACAGATCGATGCGGCGGGATGTATCGTGTCGCCGGGGTTCATCGATGTGCATGTGCATTTGCGCGAGCCGGGACAGACGCACAAGGAGACGATTGCGACCGGCACGGCAGCCGCAGCCGCGGGTGGATTCACGACGGTTGTGGCGATGCCGAATACGACGCCGGTGAACGATTCGGTGGCAGGCCTGGAGTGGATGACAGATGCGGCGCGCGGGGCTGCGGTGCATCTGCTGGCGATGCCTGCGGCGACGCTGGGATCGATGGGCGAACGGGTGACGGATTTCGCTACGCTGGTGAAGGCAGGCGCGGTCGGTTTCACCGACGATGGGAAGCCGGTGCTGGAAGACGACATCATGCGCGCGGCGCTGGTGGCTGCGGCACGCCTGGGAGTTCCGATCTCGCAGCACGCAGAAGACACGCGCCTGACCGGCGGATGCAGCATGAACGCCGGTCCTGTTGCTTTTCGCCTCGGCCTGCGCGGGATGACGGTGGAGGCGGAGTCGCGCATCGTCAAGCGCGACATCCGGCTGCTGGAGGAGATCGAACGCGCGGATGGTTTGCGGCCGCATCTGCATGTGCAGCATGTTTCAACTGCAGCGGCGTTGCGCGCGATCAAGGCCGCGAAGGCGCGCGGTCTGCATGTGACCTGCGAGGCGGCGCCGCACCACTTCACGCTGACGGATGAACGTGTGGGTGATTATGACACGAACGCGAAGATGAATCCGCCGTTGCGATGCGAGGCGGACCGGCGAGCCGTCATTGCCGCGCTGCTGGATGGCACGGTGGACTGCATCGCGACCGACCATGCGCCTCATGCGAGCCACGAGAAAGAGGTCGAGTTCGAGCGAGCTCCCAACGGCATCACTGGGCTTGAGACTGCGCTAGGGCTGGGCTTGCGCGTGCTGCACAAGGAGAACGCATTGCCGCTGTCGCGCGTAATCGAACTGATGAGCACGCGGCCGGCGGCGGCGATCGGATTGAAGGACCGTGGGGTGCTGCGCGTGGGGGCCATTGACGATGTGACGGTCTTCGATGCCGGTGCGGAGTGGCGGTTCCGCGCGCGCGAGTCGCGGTCCATGTCGAAGAACACGCCGTTCGATGGCGCTGCGATGCTGGGGCGCGTGAAGGCAACCGTCTGCGCGGGAAAGGTCGTATATCGCGGCTGATCGGGGACTCAGTTTGCCGCGGGATGATCGATCGCATCGATGACGAGCACGTCCATCGGTTCTTTCGCGGGCTCAAGCTTGAGACCAAGTTGTTCTTCGAGTGCGGCGAACACGGATGGGCCGCCAGCCTGGTCCGCTGCTGCTGAGTCCGGCGTGTAGTTGAGCGTCCAGTCGTACTTGGCAGTCAGCCCTGTCTTGTCCAGTACAGGACGGCCAAGTTCGCCAGTCAGGACCCAGGTCAGCGACTCGAGCGTGCGGTTTACGGTCTCAATCTTGCCGCGCTCGCGCGACCAGGTGTGCGACTGGTCCGCCTCCTCCGCTGTCGGCTGCTTCAGTTTGGGGCCGCCTTTCGCGATCACAATGTCGTAGACCGCCAGCTCGCGCTGTTCGGTATGCGCCTTGAAGCGGAAGCGCTCGGCGAGCAGCGCGCGCAGCATGCGGTACTGATCGTCGCGGCCGAGTTTGTTGAAGGCGGCAATGTCGCCGCTCGCGACCTTCGCATCGATGTCGAACCGTGCATAGGCGCGCACCCAGTCCGGCGTACCGATAATCCGGCTCGCATCGCGTATGGCGTATGCCTGTTCGATGATGAACAACAGCGGCACGCAGACGATGTTCATACCGTCGGTCGTGGTGCGCATGCCCGCGTTGCCGGGGCAATCCTGGCCTTCCACGGGATGAATGGAGACGACATCCCACTGCGGCAACGTTGCGCCCTCGGAGGCTCCTGTGCCGGCTGGCGATCCATCTGAACGGATACTTTGCGCGGGCGCACACAGCGCACACAGCAGCGCGATCGTAGCAGCCACAATTCCTTTTGAATGGCGGTTCATTGGCAGCACTGATTCTAAGCTTCCGTTCGCATTAAAAAATTCAATTCGCCGTCGGTCGTTCGACGGAGTCGATCACCAGCACATCCAGCGGATCCTTTCCCGGAACCAGCTTCAATCCAAGCTGCTCTTCCACAGCGGTGAACACGGATGGGCCGCCCGTCTCATCGGTACCCGTCTTTGCAGCCGGCACGTACTCCAAAGTGATGTCGTACTTTCCGGTGAGGCCGGTCTTGTCCACGACGTTGCGCCCTACTTCGCTGTTCAGCATCGACAAGACATTGGAGAGCGCCATGCCTTTGCATTCGATTTTTCCGCTGCCGCTGAAGGAGATCATGGACTTTTTGGTGTCCTGCTCCGTGGCCTCTTTCAGCTTAGGACCGCCCTTTGCGATTACCGCCTCATAGACCGGCATCTCGCGCTGTTCCATGTGCGCCTTCAAGTGAAAGCGTTCGGCCAGCAGCGGCTGGAGCATCCGGCTGCGGTCCTCGTAGCTGAGCTTGCCGAAGGCGGCCACGTCCTCGGGTGCGACCTTTGCGTCGATGTTCCAGCGATCTCCGGTTTTGGTCCACTCCGGCGCGCCGATCACCCGGCTTGACTCCGTCACGTTATAGGCAACCTGTACTGGAAACATCAACGGCGCGCAGGAGACAATGACACCGTCCGCAGTGAACCGCAGTCCTCCGCCACGGCATTGATCGGGGTCGGCGGGATGCACGGAGATTGCGTCCCAAGCGGGCAGCTTCGTGGGAGCAGCGGCACGCATCCCTGAACTCGTCTGGTCCAGCACCGTCGCAGCAACCCAAAAAATCCCGATGGCCAGAGTTCCACTTCGCATTTTGCGATGCCTCAGTTTTCTGCCGGCCGCTCGACGGAGTCGATCACCAGCACATCCAGCGGAGCCTTTGCCGGAACCAGCTTCAATCCAAGCTGCTCTTCCACAGCGGTGAACACGGACGGGCCGCCCGTCTCATCGCTCGCGGCATTCGCTGCGGAGACGTAAGTCAGCGTGAAGTCATACTTCCCAGTCAGGTGGGTTTTGTCCACCACGGGCCTTCCAACTTCGCTGTTCAAAAGCTCTAGAGAATCCAGCCCGGCACTCACGACCTCTATCTTCCCCGCGCCTCGTATCATCACTTGACTCTTTCCGCTCTCATCCGCTGTCGCTTGTTTCAGCTTCGGACCGCCGTTTGCCACGACGAGCTTGTATACCGGCATTGTGCGTTGCTCGAGATGAGCCTTTAGGTGGAAGCGATCTGCCAACAGAGCCTGGCGCATGCGGTCGCCATCCTCGTTGCTCAGCCTTCCGTAAGCAGCCACATCTCCGGCTGCAACCTTAGCGCTAATGTTCCACAGGCCGCCGCTTTTCGCCCATTCCGGCGCGCCAATGATGCGGCTCGGTTCCGGAATTTCGTATGCGTCCTGAATCAGGAACAGCAGCGGTACGCAGACCGTTTTGATCCCGTCCGGCGTGAATTGAATGTCCGATCGCTTCCCGCAAAGGTTGGGGTCGGATGGATGAATCGATACTACGTCCCACGTCAGCAGCTTCGCTGGCAGCCGTGCGCTTGAGCCTGCACCCGCCGCGGACTGCCCCCCAAGGCAGGCCGTGGACAGCGCTATCACCAGCGCGGCCGCAAACTTATCCATAATGGACCTCATTGCTCGGGAGGGAAATCTCGGCCGCTAAACCTTCTCCACCACTACCGCGGTGCCGTAGGCCAGCACTTCGGTGACGCCCTGCATCAGTTCGTTGGCGTCATAACGCGCGGCGATGACGGCGTTGGCGCCGTGCTGCGCGGCATGCATCATCATCATGGCGAAGGCGTCCTGGCGGGTCTTTTCGCAGAGGTCGGTGTAGATGGTGATGTTGCCGCCGAGCATGGTCTGCAGTCCCGCGCCGATCGACGCGAAGACATTGCGCGAACGCACGATGATGCCGCGCACCACGCCGCAGTTGCGCACGATGCGATAGCCGGGCAGCTCCAGCGCGGTGGTCACCATCGCGGGGTCGAGATACGCCGGCGGCTGGTTGGGATAGGCGGACATACGGGATGGTCTCCTTTGCGGCGCGGTGGCGGAGGTCTTCTGCGCTGCTCAAGGATTTTACGCGCGGGGCGAGTTGTCAGTTCCAGTTGTTAGTGCTGATTCCGGAAACGGTGGAACATACCGGATAGCGCCAACGCGGTGCGCTGCGCCAGCTTTTCCTGACAACTGAGAACCAACTCGCCTTTAGGCCGCGCCCACCCCGGCACTGAGCACATTGTGCAGCGTCACGTCGTCCAGAAAGCTGAGCTCCAACCGCATCGCGACCACCTGGCCGAGTTCGGCCGAGTGGCGCACGTGTTTGCGACGCGAGCAGAGGTCGGTGAGGCCCTCGTGGCCCGCGCGGGTAAGTTCCAGGCCCTGTTCCACCAGCGCGCCGTAGAGGTCGAGCGCTGCGCGCAGCTGGATCTCCACGCGGAACTCCAACTGGGACGCCGAGACCGTCCGGCGGTCGAGAATCCAGCCGCCGCAGCGGCCCAGGGATGCGGTCAATCCCGGGAGCAGGTCGTGCCGGTCCTCATAGGTGAATGCCTGGATGTCGATGGAGAGCATGCGCCGATCCCTTTTGGGCTGTGATTCGCCCCGCTGGTCTGTTCATCGGACCGGAGCGGCCCGCGCGTGACTGCGTGGCGCGGTACGGCAGTCATATGACTGGAGGCATGCGTTTCCTACGGCCATCCGGTGAATGGCGTGTTCTGCATCCAACAAGGCGGGAGTGGAGATTGCCTTAAAGGAGCCACGGGGTCGATGAGCGAGAAGTGGATTGAGCAGCTGGCGATGGACATCAAGCAAAAGGACCGCGAGGCGGCGGAGGATTATGCGCGGGCGCAGCACTATGCGGGAGTCGCAATGGAGCGCGGGCGCGATTTCTTTTTTACCGTGGTGCAGTGCCTGCAGGACGATGTGGATGCGTTGCGGCGCGAGTTGCAGGGCGATGCGACCTCGGCGGAGATGGCGCTGGAACGCGTGCGGCCGGACGAGGTGCGGATTGCGCGCGCGCGGTTTCCGTGGGTGGATGCGCGGCTGACGCGCGCCGACGAAGCGATCACGCTGGACTATGCGAAGGGCGCGGGGACAGCAGGTGATCCGCAGCAGGACCGTGTGACGCGGAGCTTTGCGTTTCGCGTGACGGGTGACGAGAGGCTCCGCGTGGAGGAGGCGTTCACGGCAGAGACGCGCGGCTACGAGACGCCGGAGGAGTTTGCGCGCGCGGTGATGGAGATGCTGTTCAGCGTGGGGGATCGCTCGGATTCGGCGCGGGCGAATTCATTGAATGGCGGAGGGGACGCAGCGGGAGTTCAGGCGGCGTAGGACGTTTTCTACGACGCGATTGCAGCGAGCGCCCATGAACGGGAACGCCTCGCGCGCATGTGTGCCGACGCGTTCGAGCAGCCAGTTACGGACCATGCCGTGCCCGCGATGCAGGCGGACTTTCACGTTGTCTTCGGTGAGGTCAAGGGCGGCGGCGGTCTCGGCTGTGGTCATCTCTTCCACGTCGCGCAGCATTACGACGATGCGGTAATTCTCCGGCAGGCTCATGACGGCGTCTTCGAGCAGTGCGCGCACTTCCGTGGTGCCGGCGTTCTGTTCGGGATCGGGTGTGGATGAGGCGATGTTCACGGCGGTTTCTCCTTCGGCGTCTTCGAGCGGCTGGCTGCGTGCGCGGAGGCGGAGCCGCGCCAGCGCCTCATGCACGGCGATGCGTGTGAGCCATGCCGCGAACGGGGCGCGGCCGGCGAACTGGTCGAGGTGTTCATAGGCGCGGACGTAGGCGTCCTGCATGACGTCTTCAGCCTCGGCGTCGTTGTGCAGGATGGCGCGGGCGACGCGGTAGAGCCGCTGGTTGTAGCGGCGCATGATGATCTCGTAGAGGGCGGTCTCGCCGGCGCGCACGCGGCGCGCGATCTCCTCGTCGGAGAGGACTTCGTACGGCGCCAATGCGGAGGAGAAGTTCGGTTGCAGAGCAGCCATGCTGGTTAAGAGAGTGCGCCTGGCGGCAAAAGGTTACAACGGGCTGTTATTGGGAGTCCGGCGGGAAGCTTTGCCAACTTTTGTTGTAACCGCCGGTCCGCTGCGGCCTCTACCAGAGTAGAGGTGCCACATATGAACCGATGGGACCGTCACTTAGATGTGAGCTGGTGGGTGCTGAAGATCGCGCTTGGCCTGATGGCCGTGCTGGCCGGACTGGATAAGTACTTCAACAAGCTGGCCGACTGGGAGATGTACCTAAGCCCGTATGCGACGAAGGTGCTGCCGGTGAGCGCAGTTACATTCATGCATATCGTTGGCGTGATTGAGATTATTGCCGGAATTATCGTATTCAGCCGGTGGACGAAGATCGGCGGGTACATTGTGATGGCGTGGCTGATCTGCATTGCGTTGAACCTGGTCACGACGGGCATGTTTTTCGACATCGCCGTGCGCGATCTGGAGCTTGCGGCCGCGGCTTTTGTGCTGGCGCAACTTTCAACCGCACGCGGCGAGACATTGGTTGTTCAACAGGCGTAAGGTACTTGGGCCAGGTTTGGCGCAAGATCGAGTTCACTTAAAACAAACACGGAGGAAGTATGAAGACACTCGTTTCCCTGCTGGCGCTGGGGCTGATGGCGGCACCGGCACTGGCTGCAACGCAGAGCTTTAAGGATGTTCCGGTGGTCGATGTGAACTGTTCCGGCAAGGTCGCGGACAATCCGGATGCGCACACGCGCGAGTGCGCGCTGGAGTGCAAGGACTCGGGCTTCGGCATTGTGACGAGCGATAAGAAGTTCCTGAAGTTCGACAAGAATGGCAATGCGAAGATTGTGCAGCAACTGAACGCGTCGAAGAAGGCGGACCATCTTCGCGTGAATGTCACCGGCGATGTTCAGGGCGACATGCTGAAGGTGAACACGATCCACCTGGAGTAGTAGGGTCTCACTTCGAGCGGCGCGGCGATGTCGGGCCGTGCAGATGCGATTGGTGTATGCGAAAGGCCGCCGGGAGATCGGCGGCCTTTGTGTTGAGACGCAACAATCACTGTTGCTTGGTAAAGTTCACTTCGACGTTGAGCCTGACTGCGACCGGAGCCCCGTTTTTCCTGGCCGGTTTGAAGCGATATTTACGCACCGCGGCGATTGCGTTCTCATCAAGTCCCATGCCGACTCCGCGCACGATGTGCAAATCCTGCGGTAGGCCATTTCGGTCCACGATCAACCCGACGAGTATAGATGCCATAAAGGGCTTCGCTTCGCTGGCCTCCTTACTGAACTTCGGCTCTGCCGAATGGATAAGGACTGGTTGCGACACGCTCCCACCGATCCTTTCGATTGGGCCATATTGCGCTTCTTCCGCGGCGTCATGCGCGGAGGGAGTCGCCGTGCCGTTACCTGATCCCAGTCCTTGCGCAGAGACGCCAGCGCAAAATGTGCACTGAGCAAGGCCGAGAATCAAGGCGAGTCGTCGGAGGGTGAGAGTCATTTGGAGACTCTATAGATGGAAGATCAGCGGGCCAGTAGATGATCGCTGTTCTGCTTGCGGCGATCAAGGAAATTCGGCGGGATGCAGAAACGCCGCCGAAGTTGGCGGCCTTGATTTCGTGAGGGAGAACTACTTGTAGCCGTGCACCGGATCGTCCGGGTCAGGGACCGGCTGCTCGCTTTCGTCCGGCGAGGGTGCACCCTTCCTCTGCTTTGCTTTGCGGACTGTAGCTGCCGCTTCGTCCGGGTTGTCAAAGATCTGGAAGTTGACTTCGACGTTGATCCGGACCGCAACGGGTTGGCCATTTTCCATCGCGGGTCTGAAGCGATAGTGACCGACGGCTTTTAGAGCATTTTCGTCCAGGCCCATACCTACACCGCGAATGATATGGACGTCCTGTGGTCTTCCCTGCTTGTCTACAACCAGGCCGATGAGGAGGGTGCCATTGAATTTCTTCTTGCGTGCCTCTGGGGTGTACTCCGGTTCAGATTGGCGGGTGACAACAGGAGCGGTAACGCCGTGCCCGATCTTTGCGAGAGGACCATACTGCGCCTCTTCGGCGGCGAGCTGCGGGTCAGGCCTGGCGGTTCCGGCAGCGGTGTTGGTCGGCGGTTGGGCCACGACTGCTGCAGAGTAAGTTAGAAAGAATGCACAGACGAGCAGTTTCATAGGCAGAAGTCCGGACCAGGCGCGACAAAGGATGTATTGATAATCCTCGCTTGCTATCCGGTGATCAAGCCAAATCGGACCAGCAACCCGAACAACACGGCCGCCGAGAAGAATCGGCGGCCTTGGTACGCGGTGTGAGCTTTGAAGATGGAATTTAGCCGCGACGGCGGTTGTGCTTGTCGCGGTAGATGCGGTGGGACTCGACGTTTTGCTGGTGATGCAGGGTGCGGCGGTCCTGACGGGTGAGGTGGCCGTGGTCCTGGGCGCGCATTCCGCGCTCTTCGCGGTTGATGCCGCGCTCCTGGTGCTCAAGGCGCACGGTCTCGCCGGCGGTGAGTTGGCCGCTCTTGACGCCTTGCGCGACACGGTCCTGCTGGTTTTCTTTGCGCTGGTTGATGTTGTGCGGAGCCTGCGCGAGGAGGGCGGCGGGCGTGAGGGCGAGAGCGGCAGCAAGGGCAA
Organism: Acidobacteriaceae bacterium; assembly: GCA_035572415.1. GTDB lineage: Bacteria > Acidobacteriota > Terriglobia > Terriglobales > Acidobacteriaceae > Edaphobacter. The sequence continues at coordinate 1,769 of DATNAU010000091.1, read as the reverse complement.
CGTGGGTGAGGTTCATGGGGAGGGCTCCTGGACGGCTTGGGAGAGGTCTCTCTTCGGGACCTTTCTTTGCGGCGGCTTGGATCGTGCTGCCGTCGGGTTCGGAGGAGTGAACACGGTCCGTTGCGAGGTTGTTTCCCGCAACTTTGCCGCGAAATTCGGGTAAGGCAAAGCGATTTGAGTATGGCTTGCTTTGCGAAACCCGAGGCTAAAGCCTCGATATCGAAGGTTGGTGGATAACCGCGGGCTGAAGCCGGCTGCTACTCCGATTGACGGCTTATCGCGTGCTGAAGAGGATGCTGAAAAAGTAGGTACAAGCAGAAAGCTCGTGCCCTCAGCGGCTAAAGCCGCATTCATCAGAGACTCGTTACGGCACGGCTGAAGCCGTGCCCTTAACAAGACCGGACTCTCTTAAGCCTCACTCCATCGTTAGCCCGATACCGCGGGCTTTAGAGGCTGCTGAAAAACTCGGTTTTGCTTAAGGGCACGGCTTCAGCCGTGCCGTAAATGGCTGCACAATCAATGCGGCTTTAGCCGCTGAGGTCATTTGTTTGGCGTTGCAGCGGACTTTTTCAGCACCCTCTGAAGCCCGATGCTCCTCCGTTACCCACAGCGCTTCCACAGCTTCTCAACAGTGGGCGAGTTGCCGGATTGGGGCAGGGTTGGTATTCTGAATTGGCTGCGAGGAACGGCTGGTTCGCTGGTTGTGAGTGTTAATCCTCGGGCGGTTCCCAGAAGTCTAAGAAGATGGAACCAAGCTTCGCACCCCGGCAGGACTGGGCGGCTCTGGAGACAAAGGGGCTTGCTGGTAAGGGGAGACAGACGAAGCGCAGTCCAAGCGTTTGACTGGCGACCTGGCAGGAAAAGGTCGCATTCCAAACCCAAGTCACTGCATATGAGTAGTTTATAGGGGCTTAGGCTCTGCGTCCGTTATGCGGGCGTTCGGTTGTTTTGACATTCTGCGCTCGTGCGAACGGGAGCTGCCGGTAAAGGCAGTACCGATCGGGTTCGTGATTGGGCAATGCGAGTGATTTGATGAAGAAAAATCACCCCATTGCTTGACACAACCATCGATCTTGGGTAATCTCGAAAAGTTCGCGCAAAACGTCGCTCGCTGGTGAGCGACCCTCAAGTCCGGCAAGTTGGACGGGCAAAGCAAGAAGAGGGTCGATAAGGGCTAAGGCCGCCAGGCGGGCATAAAGACGAAAATTAGAGCGCATCAAGTTCGAGGACACAGATTCGGCTTGTCCGAATTGAGTCCTTGATCCAAAGCTGCCCGCTCAGGCGTCAGCAGCAAGGATCTTTGTCAACATGGTTGAACGTGCCAGTCGTGAGATGATGCCGAATTTGGCTTAGTCATTCTCACTACATTGCCTCCACTCCTTTCGAGCGAGTGGAGGTGTCTGGGACCTTCGGACCTCCGTCCTGAAGGCCAGACAACCAAGATTAAACGAGAGTTTGATCCTGGCTCAGAATCAACGCTGGCGGCGTGCCTAACACATGCAAGTCGCACGAGAAAGTGGAGCAATCCATGAGTAAAGTGGCGCACGGGTGAGTAACACGTGAATGATCTACCTCCGAGTGGGGAATAACTGAGAGAAATCTTAGCTAATACCGCATAATACCCACGGGTCAAAGCAGCAATGCGCTTGGAGAGGAGTTCGCGGCCGATTAGTTAGTTGGCGGGGTAATGGCCCACCAAGACGATGATCGGTATCCGGCCTGAGAGGGCGCACGGACACACTGGAACTGAAACACGGTCCAGACTCCTA
>DATNAU010000090.1:0-36104 GCA_035572415.1 Acidobacteriaceae bacterium | reverse complement strand
AAGTATGTCGATGTGATGATCGGCAACGAAGAAGACTTCACGGCCGCGCTCGGTTTTGAGATTGAAGGTTTGGGTGACGACCTGGGCGAACTGGATTCCGCCAACTTCCGCCGGATGATCGAAAAGGCGGTTGCGGCGTATCCGAACTTTCGTGCTGTAGGGACCACGCTGCGCCATGCAAAGACGGCGACGGTAAACGATTGGGGCGCGGTGTGCTACTACGAAGGGGCATTCCACGAAGCGCGGCCAATGCCGGATCTGGAGATCTTTGATCGCGTGGGCGGCGGTGATTCGTTCGCGTCGGGCTTGATCTACGGATTCCTGGAAGAGAAGGGTGCTGACTGGGCTGTGAACTGCGGCTGCGCCCACGGCGCACTGGCGATGACCACGCCGGGCGATACCACGATGGCGACCTTCGATGAAGTGCAGCGAATAATGAAGGGTGGCGGCGCGCGGGTGCAACGCTAAGTTTCCGAGAGAAGAATTGGAGTTGTGATGCAGAAGACGGAAGTGCTCAACAAGTGTCGAGAGATTGGCCTCGTTCCCGTGTTGCGCGCCGAGAGCGAATCGCAGGCGCTGGCGTTGGCATCGGCCATCGCTGCCGGGGGCATCACGGTGCTGGAAGTTACGATGACTGTGCCGGGCGCGATCCGTGTGATGCGCAAGCTGGTGGAGGACCGGCCGGAGATTTTGATCGGCGCGGGCACTGTGCTCGATGCCGAGACTGCGCGCATGTGCATCCTTGAAGGCGCGCAGTTCGTGGTCAGCCCTGCGCTGAACCTCAAGACGATCGAAATGTGTCATCGCTACGGCGTAGCCGTGCTCCCAGGCGCGCTAACGCCCACTGAGATCGTGACAGCATGGGAGGCGGGAGCGGATGTGGTGAAGGTGTTCCCGGCGAGCGCGCTGGGCGGAGCGAAGTACCTGAAGTCCGTGAAGGCGCCACTTCCGCAGGTCGAGATGATCCCGACTGGCGGCGTTTCACAAAGCACCGCAACGGAGTTCCTGGAAGCCGGTGCGTTTGCGCTCGGTGTTGGAGCGGATCTAGTGAACCCCAAAGCCATCGCCGATGGCCATCCCGAAGTGATCACCGAGAACGCGGCCAGGTACCTCGCGATCGTTCGGCAGTTCCGCGGCGCGCAGACCGCGGGGTAGGGTCGCTTCTGCGGCTTCCATTAACTATATAGTTACCCTGGTATGTGCTGACCCATAGGGTTGATGCGGGTTTTACCGAAGTGCAGTGGCCAGTTCCTGGCGCGTATGATGAAATCCTTGTAATCGAGATCTCGCAGAGTTTTTCTTGACGGCGTGGCTTGCCGCGCCGAATGTGGGTTTGAGGTTCGGATACCATGGCGCGCGAGTTCGATGTTGTTTGCCCTACTTGTAAGGGCGCGGTTGCCATGCGAATAAGCCGCACAGGCTTTTTTCAGCAGAACGTCCTGTGGCGCTTCGGCGTATATCCGTGGAAGTGCGGGGCGTGCGGCGCAACATTTCTGTCGAAAGCACGGGGTACCAAACCACCGTCGCGGCGCAAGACGGATCCCGGTAATGCTGGATCACAGCAACGGCAGGCTTAGCGAGCGAAATGCAAGACGAGCAGGCTCTCAGGCGACCGGCGGCTGGCGCGTCCACAAAAGGGGCTGGTGGATCGGCACGGTTCGCAGTATTGCGAGCGTCGGTGGGTCCGGCTTAAGCGACTTCCATAGGGCGGCATATTCCGGGCGCTGGTAGGCGCGCGCGGCCAGCAGCAGGCTGGGGCGGCGGCCAGGAAGTTCCTCGAAGTGATCGATGTCGGCGCGATAAGGCCATGCGCCACGGTCCGCCATGTAGCGGAAGTGCCAGGCGATGGCTCCGCGCATGCTTGCACCATCGTCGAGCTGATAGTTCCAGACGCTTTCCAGCCGCGTCGAGAGGAGCTCGCAGACCGCAGCCAACATGTCCAGGTTGAAGAGTGAATCGCGATACGGGGTGGGTGAGCTGATTTCGTGCGGGAAGTATCCATCGGGCGAGATCTGCGCGCGCACGGTAGCCGTTTTGAAGCGATGACGCAGGTCAGACAGTGCTGCGTCCTCGGCGCGGCCCACGTCACCCGTGGGCGCGGCAAGCCACGCGCAGGCAGAGGCCTGCAGCATCCAGGAACTTGCATGGTGGCTCTTGCTGTCGCGTGCCAGTGCGGCGAGCCTGGGGCCGGTGTCGTGCGGATCGGTGAGCCAGCGATAGTACGCCTGAAACCATGATCGGACCCCAATGCGATCGGAATCGCCGAGTGTTGTCAGGAACGGGATGGCAATCGCGATCTCAACCAGCGGAAGCGCCTCAATGATTCCCTGATAGCGGCCCGTAGTCATGGGCTTGGCCGATGATTCATCTCTACCGGATTCAGGCGCACGGGCGGGACCCGAAAAAGTCTGCGCGTAGTCCATGGCCGGCACCATCCGGGTCGCGGGATCGATAAACCATGCGCGGAGGTGGAGAGCAGCGCGTTCGGCGTAGCGAGATTCTCCCGTGAGCGAATACGCAGCGGCAAGCGCAGGCACTGCGAGACCCAAGGTAAACAGCGCGTCGCGGTGTGCGGTGAAGGGGGCAGGAGAGCCTGGTCGCACAGGCGAGTTCGAGGCCGACTCCAGCTCAGAGTAATATTCGGCAGCGGCGGCCGGGCTGCGTGGACATACCATGCCTACCAGCGGTGTTGGCGTGAGGGTGAGGTATCGCCCGGCGGCTGTGAGGATTCGATCATGATCGATTGCAGCCACATCGGGCCGTGTTGGTGTTCCCGCTGGCGCGGGCGCAGGCTGCGAAGCAAAGGCCGTGCGAAGCAGCCAGGCCGGAATGGTGGATGCGGTAGCGAATGCGCCGGTCTGAGTGCAAAAGCTGCGGCGGGTGATGTGCTGGCGAAAACTCATCGCAATGGTTTGGACGCAAAACGGAGCGCGATAGCCATTCGATCACAGCATCCGACGGAAGGAAAATCGGCGGCGCTTGGGACAGATTAGAATCGCAGACCTGGGCGGGCGATGGTCGACGGACTAAAGCATCTGACGGAAACGCGAGTAGGCGGCACAGTGGCGGCCGCGTTTCTTGCGTCGCTGGTGGAATGTGTCGAAGCACTCACCGTGGTGCTTGCGGTCGGCAGCGTCCGGGGCTGGCGCAGCGCACTGGCCGGGACTGCGGCGGCACTTGCGTTGCTGGCGGCGATCGTTGCTGCGCTGGGGCCAGCCCTCGCGCGGATTCCGCTGCGGGCGGTACAGCTTGTCGTGGGAGTCATGATTCTTCTCTTTGGCCTGCGCTGGTTGCGCAAGGCTGTATTAAGGTCAGCGGGTGTGATTCCGCTGCACGACGAAGAGGCAGCCTACGCAAAGAATGCCGCGGCGATGGAGCGAAATATGCATGCAAGCGGTGGCTGGGACCGGCTTGCTCTGGCAGCGGCGTTCAACATCACCATGCTGGAAGGCACCGAGGTAGTCTTCATTGTGATCGCGTTGGGTGCAGGTGGAACGGAACTTCTATTGTCCGCTGCTGGAGGCGCTTTCCTTGCTCTTCTTGTGGTCATTGCTCTGGGAGCGGTGTTTCATCGTCCTTTGGCACGTGTGCCGGAAAACACACTCAAATTCATCGTCGGCGTTCTGCTGGCCGCTTTCGGCACCTTTTGGATAACTGAGGGCACGGGACTTGAATGGCCAGGCCCCGCACATACGAACCCGGATGTTGCTATTCCGCTCCTGATTGTGGCTTATCTCCTCGTGGCGATGTGGCTGGTGTCCGCCTTGCGATCACGGGCTGCGCACATGGGACTGGAGGGATGAGATGCGTTGGCTTCGCCCTATCGCACGGGAAGTAGCCGGGTTGTTTGTGGACGATGGCAGCTTTGCGGTCGCACTGCTGGTATGGATGGTTGGTGCCGCCGCGGTTCTGCGGATCTTTGGCGCCGGCGACTGGGGTGGACCAGTCTTTGCAACTGGGATCGGTATTGTCCTTGCGGAAAATGTGCTGCGTTCCGCGCATCGCCGGCAAGCTGCGACAGGCAAAGAGCGCGATGGTGAGATTACTCGCCACCAGGATTAAGTGTGGGCTTACTTGCAAGGAACACGCGTGCAGTGGTTCCCGGGCCATCAACGTTTGGCGCGAGATCGATGGAGCCGCCAAGCTTGCGCACGATGCCTTGCGACACCCATAGGCCCAGGCCGGTGCCCTGCTCGCCCTTGGTGGTGACAAACGGCTGAAAGAGCCGGTCGCGAACGTCCGGGGGAATGCCGGGACCGCTGTCGGTGATCTCAATGATTGCACCGTCTACTGGCGGTCCGGCGGGGCTTGAGGGCAGCTTGTGTTGCGGCATGACGCGAATGCGTACGGAGCCGTCCTTGCCGGCGGCCTCAATCGCGTTGGTGATGAGGTTGGTGAATACCTGACGGAGTTCAGCCGGGAAGCCGTCAATGACCACATCCGGCGGCAGCTGAGAGGTGAGGTGGATATCGAGGGCATGGATGCGGCCTTCGAGGAGCAACAGGACTTCCTCGATGGTCTCCTTCAGGTCGATCGGCACCGGCGCCCGCGATTCGCGATAAAGGCCCAGCATCGCGCGGCTGATCTGAGTGACGCGTGCGAGCTCTGACTGCGCCAGATCAAGAAAATGCGCCTCGTCTTCAGGGCGAGGATCGTGCTGCAGCAGATAGAGCAGGTTGGCGACCGAATCCAACGGGTTGTGGATCTCATGTGCGATGGTCGCGGCCAGCCGTCCGGCCACGGCGAGCCGCTCATTGGCCAGCAGGGCGGCGTGGGTGCGGCGTTCCATGGTGACATCGCGGAAAACCATCACGATGCCGATCAGGTCACCCGCTTCGTTGCGGATGGGCGCGCCCGAATCGTCTATGGCAATCTCGGACTTGTCGCGGCGGATGAGAACCGTGTGATTGGCAAGTCCCACCACGCGGCCCAGGCGCTGCACCTTGGCCACAGGGCTTTCGACCGTTTGCCGGGTGCTCTCGTTGACAATGGCGAAGACCTCATCGAGCGGCTTGCCGCGGGCCTCGGACTCGGCCCATCCCGTTAATTCCTCAGCTACTCGATTCATCATCTGAATGCATCCGCGCGTATCGCAGGTGATCACCCCGTCGCCGATCGAGACCAGGGTGGTGCGCAGGTTCTGCTCCGATTCAAAGAGCTCCTTCCCACGCAGCTTCTCACGGTCAAGAGCACGCTGGAAGGCATCGGAGACGGCGTGCAGCTGGTCGCGGGTAAACCATGCGATGAGGAGGCCAATGGTCAGCGCCAGCATGGTTACGGCGACGCGAAGATCGCGCGTCTGCTGGTGCCACAGCCGGATGCGCTCTGTCCGGCGCTGCTCCGAACCCTGAATGATGACATTCAGGGCGCCGCGCATACGATCCATCTCGTCCTTTCCGGCGAGATTGAGAGCGATGTCGTTGGTTTGGCCGCCGGCGTGAACCATGGAAATGACCGGCTCGGCAAAACCCTTGCGCCATGCGTCGTGCTGAATAAGAAAATCACTGAGGTCGATGGGCGCGCCAATGGCCGGGGAGCGCATCTCATCGATGGCTTGCGCAAGCTGCATCTCGGCCTTGGTATAAGGCTCCAGGAAGCGCGGATCGCCGGTCGTCTGATAGCCGCGGAGTCCGGTCTCCTCGTCGATGGTGAGAAGCTCCACTCTGGTTGCCAGTGCAATCCGGCGGTCGGACGTCTCGATCAAGCTGACGGTTGATGTAGCGTTGCGGATCTGCCAAACGAGAACGGCAGCCAGCGCGAGGCACGCGACCACCGGCAGCACCATGGCCTGCCGGAGAGTTCTCTGGAATCGCTTGAGCTCCACTTCCTACCGCTTCCTTCCAGAGAGAGGTTACGGCCGTGCTTGTGCGGCCTGGGGGTAAGAAGCATCATCGGAGGAGAGAAGGTCGCCTAGCTTACTGAGGAGAGCGGGCGCTCCCTCGCCCTTGGTCATATAGACATCGACTAACGAACTGACCTCATCGGGAAGCCCCACATAGGCGGAGAGAAGAAGAATCGGCACGTCCGGCTTGGCATCGCGCATCCGTTTGGCAACTTCGCCGCCGTGCATCCCAGGCATGGCGTAATCGAGTACCACGGCTGCCACTGGTTCGGAGGCAAAAAGCTCCAGACCGGACCTGCCGTCCGGTGCAGTGAGGACCTTGTAGCCGGCGCGTTCGAGCAGTATCTTCCGAACGCGCAGCCCAACGACCTCGTCGTCTACGCAAAGAATCAGGTGGCCCCGACGTTCCATATCTCTGGCTTAGAAAACCCCCGGGCGGGCACGCCCGGTCTGGACAGTATACCCGTCCATTTGCCAATACAAAGCGCAATATGCGCAGCACAATTCATCGTATGTTTGCAAAAGGGAACATCCTGGCGGTCTAAGCTGTGGAAGGCTGTGCTGGGAATGCTCGGTCAGGAAAGGAAGCGCATTGACTCAGACGGTATTTGTGCTGGAAGATGACCCGGACATCTCGCGACTTGTGCAATACCACCTGGAAAGTGCGGGCTTTGTCGTGCGCCCGTATGGGGCAGTCGGGCAGATCGTTGCCGATGCGGAGCGGCAGCCGCCCACGGTCTTTTTGCTGGACATTATGGTTCCAGGGGGCGATGGCCTGGACCTTTGCCGCCGTCTGCGCAAAAATCCGGCGCTGAGCACCATTCCCATCATCTTTCTTACCGCACGCGCAGCGGAAAACGACCGGGTGATGGGGCTGGAACTGGGCGCCGACGATTACATCACCAAGCCCTTCGGGACGCGCGAGATGGTGGCGCGCGTGAAGGCAGTTGTGCGGCGCTTTGAGCGGCCAACAACGCCGAGCGTGGTGAAGTTTGAAAATGTGGAAATCGACGCGCATGCGATGCAACTTCGCGTGAACGGAGAACTGGTGACGACCACGGCGACGGAGTTCCGGCTGCTCGATTATCTGGTTCGACACCCGGGGAGAGTTTTCAGCCGCGATCATCTGCTGGATGCCGTTTGGGGCGAAGCCCGCTTTGTTACGCCGCGTTCCGTAGATGTGTATGTGCGCCGGATTCGCGAGAAGATTGAGGCCGACGCCGAGACGCCGCGTTATCTTAAGACCATGCGCGGCGCGGGGTATCGTTTTGAGATTCCCAAGGCGCTGCCGGTCGGCAACTGATGGCAGTGGCGAACAAAAGCGCGGACCTTGAGGGTGAAGCGCTGGCAGCGCCAGATAAAGGCTCGTTCGGCCTGCAACTCACGGTGGCGCTGCTGGCGGTTGGGGCGGTGTGCAGCCTTGCGGCGGCTTTCCCCGCTCATGCGCTGGCAATTGCAATCCTGGGCGATGTCCTGGCGGTGATGCTCGCGATCGTTTTGCGTATTCGGTTGCGCGGCGAACTGAGGCGGCTGGAACAAGCGATTGGCGAGTTGCCGGGCGTGCCATCGGAACTTCCTCATGCCGGCGAGTTTGCCCCTGTGTTTCTTGCGGTCCAGGCCGCATCCGAAAGGCTCACCCGACGGCTGAGTTCGTCGCAGGCGGATCGCCAGCAGCTTGAGGCTCTCCTGAATTCGATGCAGGACTCGGTGGTTGCGGTGGATGCGTCGGGCCGCATTCTCTGGACCAATGAGCGCATGCAGCGGCTGATCCCTGAGTCTTCGGTAACAAGCCCGGTGCGCGTGGGACACGCTCTGGTGCAGACGGTGCGCGATCCTGAGGTGCTTGCGTGTGTCCGAAACGCGCTCGACGAGAGGGCGGTCTGTGAGCAGCGAACGACCACACTCATCCCGGGCAGGATCTTCGAGGTGAATGCCTCGCCAATGCCGGGCGGCGGGGCCGTGGTGGTGCTCCATGACGTTACGCGAGTGGAACAGATGGAACGTGCGCAACGCGATTTCGTGGCGAACGTGAGCCATGAGCTGCGCACCCCGCTGACTTCCATCAGCGGTTACGTGGAGACCCTGCTCGACCACGAGCAATCTCTAAGCCCGGTTGCGCGTGAGTTTCTTGGGACCACTCTGAAGAACTCTACGCGGATGAATCGCCTGGTTGAGGACCTGCTGACGATGGCACGGGTGGAATCGCCGGAAAACGAACTGCACCCGGCACCGATTCAGGCTGATGTGCTGGTGAGAGACGCCGTGCAGGCATTGGCCGGTCTGGTACAAGACGAACAGGCCGAGCTCGAGATCGGAGAGACGACTCCCGCCCACGTGATGGTGGATTCGGATTCGATGTTGCAAGTGCTGGGCAATCTGATCGAGAACGGAATTAAATACGGACGAGGCCGCCACGCGCCGCAAAGCCGCGTTGTGGTAAGCGCTCGCGAGATGGACGGTCCGGACGGAACGGGCTCGGTCGAATTCAGCGTGCGTGATTTTGGTCCTGGAATTGCCTCCGAGCACCTGCAACGCATCTTCGAACGCTTTTACCGCGTGGACAAGGCTCGGTCACGCGAGTCGGGTGGCACAGGCCTGGGCCTCGCGATCGCACGCCATATGGTCGAGTCGCAAGGCGGGGCGATCCGGGCGGAGAGCGAGTTGAATGAAGGCAGCAACTTCATAGTTACGCTGCCCCGAGCAGAGGTCAAGAAGCCGCGCCTGACCATCCCGATTTAGCTCCCGCGATAGGTCCCTGTGACCCCTTTATTCACTGTGGCACAAGGGTTTATTGGCTCGTTCATCGCGGTGTAATGTTCCCGTAACAATCAACGCTGACACTGGAGAGGACAGCACAAGGGCAGAGCGTGCATCTGATGCTTTGTTGACGCGCCTCCAGGTGCGAGTCCAGGGAGAGACGAGTGAGAGCGAATTGGATTGCGGCAGTAGTGTCAGTCATGCTCACGGGCGCCGCCGCGGCGCAAAATCTTAATGCGGCAGGCTCAACGTTTGTTAACCCGATCATGACTCGGTGGACCACTGAGTATGCGAAGGCGCACCCGAACGTGAAGATCAATTATCAGTCGCTGGGGTCGGGCGCCGGCATTCGACAGGCATCCGACGGAACGGTGGACTTCGGCGCCAGCGACGCCGTGATGACGGACGCCCAGCTTTCTTCGGCCAAGGTGAAGTTGATGATGCTTCCCGATGTTCTGGGCGCCGTAGTGCCGATCTACAACGTGCCCGGCATCAGCAAGCCGCTGAACTTCTCCGGCGACGTGATCGCGGACATCTATCTGGGTAAGATCACGCACTGGAATGACGGACGGATCGCGAAGGACAACCCGGGCGTGAATCTTCCGGACAAGCAAATCCTCCCGGTGTATCGCTCCGAGAGCAGCGGCACGACGTTCATCTTTACCGACTATTTGTCCAAGGTAAGTTCGGACTGGAAGAGCAAAGTCGGCAACAATTCAGCGGTGAAATGGCCGGCCGGTGTAGGTGCCAAGGGCAGCGAAGGTGTGGCGGGAATGGTGCGCCAGGCGCCGGGTGCGTTCGGCTATGTGGAACTCATTTACGCGACTGCGAACCATATTGGCTACGGTGCCGTGAAGAATGCGGCGGGCAAGTTTCTGCTGGGTACTCCGGCGGGTGTAACAGCGGCTGCGGCGGCTTCGTCGAAGACCATGCCTGCGGATTATCGCGTGTCGATCACCAACGCCCCCGGGGCGGAGTCCTATCCGATTTCGAGCTTCTCCTGGTTCCTGATCCCGAAACAGTTTTCCGATCAGGCAAAGGGCGCGGCGGTGAAGGGCTTTCTCGAGTGGATGCTGGACAAGGGAGAGAGCGAATGCTCTGCTCTAGGCTACGCTCCGCTCCCAGCCCAGGTGGTCGCGATGGAACGTAAATCGATCCAGACGATCAAGTAGTTCAGGTCCCGCGCGGCGACCGATTGTTGATGGGGCCGCGCGGACTTGCGAATCACGAAGGAGAATCGGACGCCTGGGTACGGAGTATGGCAAGCTGAGTGGACGTGGTGCGGCGGGCGGTCTGCAGGATCGAATGAAATGAGGAAGAAAGCGTGGCTCTGCCGGAGATGACGACAGAAGAAGATCCGAAGCCGACGCTCCGGCCAGTGCTGGTTGCCGCGCCGCCGCACGATCCCGGCACGACCCCGACGGACAGCATCACCGCTCCTGTCTCTACGATTCGCCGGTACCTGATGTCACGCCGCAGCGGTGCGGTTGCGGACCGGATTTTCATGGGCGCGATGCTGACTTGCGCGCTCATCATCTTCGCCATCGTGATCTTCATCGTCTGGACACTGGTGATCCGGTCGAAACTGAGCCTTCATCAGTTCGGCTTCCGGTTCTTTCTGCATTCGGCCTGGGACCCGGTGAACGGCGACTTCGGCGCATTGCCGTTCATGTACGGCACGATTGTGACGTCGCTACTGGCGCTTGTGATGGCAGTTCCGCTCGCGATGGGCGTTGCGATCTTCCTGACTGAACTCTGCCCCCGCAGGCTGCGGACCCCGATCTCTTTCCTCACGGAACTGCTCGCAGCGATCCCCAGCGTGGTGTATGGATTATGGGCCGTATTCGTTCTGGTTCCCATCATGCGCGACCAGCTTGGACCGTGGCTTTATAAGTATTTCGGCTGGACGCACTTGTTTGAAGGCTATAACTTCGGCGTGGGACTTCTGACGGCGAGCATCATCCTGGCAATCATGATTTTGCCGATTATTTCTTCCATCACGCGCGACATCATGCTGGCTGTGCCGACGTCGCAGCGCGAGGGTGTGCTGGCGCTCGGCGCGACGCGTTGGGAGATGATTCGCACGGGAGTTCTGCGCAACGCGCGCATCGGCATCGTCGGCGCGATCATACTGGGACTGGGCCGCGCGCTGGGTGAGACCATGGCGGTGACCATGGTGATCGGCAATCATCCCGACATCGGAACGAGCCTCTTCGCGCCCGGGAATACGCTGGCCAGCGTGATCGCCAATGAGTTCTCAGAGGCGACGGGCGATATGTACCTGAGCGCGCTGGTGGAGATTGGCCTCGCGCTGTTTCTGGTCACAATCGTGGTGAATGCAATCGCACGCGGACTGGTTTGGGCTGTAACGCGCGGCACACCGGCGAGGGCGCATTGATGAATACAAGCGCTCTCCATACTCCACCTCCGGGCCGCGACGACGGTCCGCTGCATCCCGGCCTCAATATGAATTCGCGTTGGATCCGTATCAACCGGGCGCGGCGGTATGCTGCGAACCACCTCGTAACTGTGCTGGCCATCGCGAGCACGGTGGTCGTGATCCTGCCCCTGATCGCGATCCTCGCCTATCTGCTCTTCATGGGCGCCCACTCGCTGAATCTCAACTTCTTCACCAAGATTCCTGCGCCTGTGGGCGAACAGGGCGGCGGAATGGCCAATGCCATTGCCGGATCCGGAATTGTACTTGCCATAGCGAGCGTATTGGGCATACCCATCGGTATCGCGGCTGGGGTTTACCTTGCCGAATTTGGCCGCGGCAGAATGCTCGCAGCGGCGGTGCGGTTCACCGCTGACGTGTTGAATGGTGTGCCGTCCATTGTGATGGGCATTGCTGCCTACTCGCTGGTGGTGGTCAAGCAGGGGCACTTCTCGGCGCTTGCCGGCGGCGTGGCCCTTGCGGTCATGATGGTGCCGACGATTACGCGAACCACGGAAGAGATGCTGGCAACGGTACCAAACGCCATCCGCGAGGCGGCACTGGGCCTTGGGGTCCCGAAGTGGCGGACCGTGCTCTCGGTAAGCCTCAAGACTGCTTCACCGGGCATTATCACTGGTTGCATGCTGGCCTTTGCGCGCGTTGCCGGGGAGACTGCGCCGCTGCTGTTCACCGCATTCGGCAACCAGTTCTGGAGCTTCAAACTGAATGAGCCCATCGCAGCGCTGCCGCTGCAGATTTATGTTTATGCCATCTCGCCCTATGATGAGTGGCACCGGCTTGCGTGGGCGGGATCACTGGTGCTGATTGTGCTGATCATGGTGTCTGTGACTCTGGTGCGTATCTACGCGGCGCGCGGCATGATGAAGGGAGCGAGCTAGTGGGTGTCGGCATCGATGTGGAGCACCTGAATGCGTGGTACGGGCAGACGCACACGCTGCAGGACATCAACGTGAAGCTGCCGGCCAACCACGCGACGGCGCTGATCGGTCCTTCCGGGTGCGGCAAGAGCACGTTTGTGCGTTGCCTGAACCGTATGCATGAGACCAATCCGATCGCGCGTGCGACGGGCGTGGTGAAGATGGGCGGCATCGACATCTACAAGGACGCCGAGCCGGTGCAGATCCGCCGTCGCGTCGGGATGGTGTTCCAGCGGCCCAACCCATTCCCAACCATGTCCATCTATGACAACGTTGCCAGTGGGCTGAAGCTGAATGGGTTTCGCAACAAGAAAGTGCTCGACGAAACGGTGGAACGCAGCCTGAAGTCCGCGGCTTTGTGGGAAGAAGTAAAGGACGATCTGAAGAAGAAGTCGGGCGCCAGCCTCTCAGGTGGTCAGCAACAGAGAATGTGCATCGCGCGCGCTCTAGCTGTCGACCCGGAGGTGCTTCTGATGGACGAACCGGCCTCCGCGCTGGATCCGGTCTCCACGTCGAAGATTGAGGACCTGATCTTCCAACTCAAGAGCCAGTACACCATCGTGATCGTGACGCACAACATGCAGCAGGCGGCCCGTGTAGCGGAAAATACAGGCTTCTTCCTGAACGGCAAGATGGTGGAGTTCGACTCGACGCACAAGATCTTTACGAATCCGAAGGACAAGCGCACCGAGGATTACATCACGGGGAGGTTCGGCTGAGTGGCGACCAGAATTAAATTCCAGCAGAACCTCGATGACCTGAAGGAGAAGCTCCTGATCATGGCGGGGATGGCGGAGCAGGCCATTCAGCGCGCGGTGGAGGCGTACCGTACGCGTGACAGCTCGATCTGCGAGCTGGTGCTGCAGTCTGAGCCGCTGATCAACCGTCTGGAGCGTGAGATCGATCAGATGGCTTTGGACCTGCTCGCAATGGAGCAGCCCATGGCCATCGACCTGCGCTTCATCCTATCGGTCATCCGCATCAATGCGGACCTGGAACGTGTGGGTGATCAGGCGGTCAACATCGCCGTGCGCGTGCGGGAGATGGGCGCGTTCGCCAACGTCGAATTACCCGTAGACATCCCCAAGCTCGCAGGGTTGGCCTCGGCGATGGTACGCAAGGCATTACAGGCCTTCATCGAAGGCGATGCCGAGCTGGCGCAGAGCGTACTCGCCCTCGATGACCAGGTGGATGAGATGAACGATGCCGCGTTCTATGCGCTCAGCACCCTGATTAAGGAAAGGCCGGAGTTAACACCCCAGAGCCTGAGTGCCATGATCATCGCGCGCAACCTCGAGCGTGTGGGCGACCACGCCACGAACATCTCCGAAGATGTGATCTTCTGGGTGCGAGGCAAGGACGTCCGCCACCATAACGCGGAGGCGTAGTTCTCAATCTGTCATCTGCAATGGGATCGCGTCGCATTCGCTTGAGGACAGCGACTCCGGCTGCCACCAGATCAGGCGGGGCTGCTGCGGCAGCGCAGGAAAGTAGAGCGCGAGACAAATGTTCTCTAACGGAACGGACCGCGCGGGCGCGAGAATGCGCGCATAGGTCTCCAGCTGGCGAGAGTACGCCGCGCGTTGAGCATTCAAGAAGCCGGCGATCTGCGACGCACCGTGCGACGCTGTCTTGTAATCGACGATCCACAGGTGAGTAGCGCCGGGCGCGTGCGGCTCAGGGCCGGCAAAGAAGATGCGGTCGGCCCGCACCGAGATCGAGCGACCGGATGCGGGTTCCAGATCGGGCGCCGCTGTGAGCGAGAACTCACTGGCGCTGCCGGAATGCGAGCTGATGAGCCACTGACCATCGGGATCGCTTAACAAATTTTGCAGCGCGGTTCGAGCCTCACGCGCCAACCGCCTCACGGTGGTCTCGGAGAGGCCATCGGCTCGCAGGAGTGCCGCAATGCGCGGCGACCACGACGGGAGTTCCGTAAGGATGGAGGCGACTGAAGGGCCGGTGGCAATCCTCGCTGTGATGCGATCGATGCAGGCGTGAACAGTGTTCCCGAAAGACCGTGCTGCGAGAGATCCTTCCGGTCGCGTGAAACGAGCGCCTTCAGGCACGGGTGAAGACCTGCCGTAAGGCAGATGGTGCGCACGCGCTTCAACCAATGCAGATGCGGGCTCGAAAGCAAGGGGAAGGCGGCGTATCACGGGATAGAGCGAGGGAACAAGGTTTGCATCCATGACCTGACGTTCGGCCTGGATATCGCTGGAAGAAGGTGAGCTGTCGTCGTCTAACTTGTCATGGGCATCCAGCCCGACGGCTGCTATGTCGATATCGATGCCGTCATCGAGCGGTGGCGATGCGAGGACGGAAGCTGCCGCTGCCGGAAGATTGGTGAAGTGGGGCTCTGCGGCGTCCCACGCAGCCTTCAGGAGACTATCTGCCGCACCTGAAGAGACACCGGTTGCAGTGATGTTTGGTGCTGCAAAGAGATGCAGTTCCTGGCGCGCGCGTGTGCACGCAACGTAAAAGAGCCGCTTGTTCTCCGCATACTCGCGGTCGCGATGGCGTCCTTTGAGCCAGACGGTGAGCGCGTCCACTTCTTCGCCCCGAGCGGAGATGGGCGCCAACATGATTGGCGCAGCGTCAGAGTCTTCCAGCTCATCGAGAACTGCCCACGTCAGAACGCGTGCCGGACTGCTGCCGGCCTGGCGTTCCAGCGCAGGCACGAATACCACATCCCATTCCAGCCCCTTGGCCTTGTGGATGGTCAGCAGTTCGACGAACCCTGAATTCGCTGCGAGGGGATCGGGCTCTGCATAAAGTTGTGTGAGCCGCTCTTCCATATGGCTTGCATCCCATGGTCCTCCCGCGGCTTCGAGAGTGTCGAGCAGCTCAAAGAAGCGGCGGCCATTCGTGAATTCCGCCGGAGTTAGCGAAGCGTCGCCGCCCAGCGAGCGCCATGCGCGTTCGACGAGCTGCGCCGCACTCACGCGGGAGCGGATCGCCGCGGCTGCGCGAAGAACATCCCGTACGCGTGCGAGGCGTCGCTGCGACTCGGGCGGAAGAAGGTGCGTTCGGTCTCCGATCAAGCGAAGGATGGAAATTTTGCTCAGGCTGGGATCGTCCATGCCTGTGAGCGTGTGCAGATCGGCGAGCGACAGGCCGCACCATGGCGCTCGCAGAACCGCCAGCGCAGCGACACGGTCCGCGGGATGCAGCAGCGCGCGCGTCAGCGCCACCAGGTCGAGAACCTCCTGGCGGTCGCGGAGAGTCTCAATATCAATGGCGCGAAACGGCACACCGGCGCGCCGCAGAGCGGGCACAACCTCCGCCAAGTGATTACGGCTGCGCACCAGCACTGCGATACGCCACGGCTCATCGCGGTTTGCAGGCAGCGGTCGTTTGAGCCACGCTTCCGCAATGGCAGCGATGGCGTCGGCATCTCTCCGGGCTTGTGTGGGCAGAGCTGCGTTCACTCCGCTTACCGGCACCGAAGTGGAACTCGCCGCCGGCTGCGGGTTCGCGTGCCATACTCTGCCATCGGCGGCGGAGGATGGAGGCTGCGTTGCTGCTGCGTCGATGTAGTGCAGGGCTCCGCCATCCTCCGCTACGTTTGGAAAGATCAGGGCAAAATCATCGTTGAACTGATCCACAAGTGTTTGCTGCGAGCGAAAGTTGGCCGTGAGAGCGAGCGGTGTGAGTGATATCTCACCCAGCTGACAAGTCTCGAGCGCACTCAAGAAGCGTTCGACACGCGCCTGCCGGAAGAGATAGATGGACTGGCACGGATCTCCAACGAGAAAGACAGTCTGAGAGTGGCCATCCCAGGATGCGGTCAGCAATTCCAGCAATTCATATTGGCCGGTGGAAGTGTCCTGCATCTCGTCCACAAGCAAATGCTGTAGCCCTCCACCGAGTGCCGACGCAAGATCGCTCGGTCCTGGTCCGGAGCGAAGGGCAGACCGGGCAAGAAGATTAAGCTCTGTAAAGTCGCACCGATTGTGCTCTGCGAAGACGAGTTGCAGTTCGACCAGCGCGCGGCTGAGCACGCGGAACAGCGATTTTGCCACCGCCCATTGATCGGGGGGATACCGCGCATCAGGAAGCTCATTCACCCGCCCGATGGCAGCCAGCAGATCGTCGCGGTGGCGCAGTTGGTCGAGGATTCCCTCCAGTTGGCGGCGATGCGGATTGTTCTTGTCGAGATCGAACTTGAGATCGTTGCGGCTGAGCCTTTGGCGCCAGTTGCCACCTGCAGTAACTAGAATGTGGATCAATGCACGCCAGCGCGCGAGGTAGGTTGCGACCGGCTCCGGAGGGTCGTGCACGCCGGCGCAGCAGCTGATGGGTGAGGCGCTGTCGTTCGTGCTCTGCAAATGGCCCAGATGTCCGGCAAGAGAGGAAACCTGGCGAAGCAGATCGGGCGGAAAAACTGCCTCCAGGCGCCGCAGAGCTGACGAGATGGCATCTTGAAGCGTTCGCTCCAGACGGGGCAAAAGTTCTCGATCCAGCCATGCCTCATCCAACTCACGCCTCTCCAGAGGGACCAACTCGCCCCATTGGTCGCGCAACGCGAGCATCTCCGCCAGAAGAGACGTGCAGTCATCGAGGTTACCGTCACGATGAAGCAGCAGATCGCGCAGTGCGCCATCCAGTGTTTTATCGGCGTGCCCGAGCAGTAAAAGGGTACGGCGCGCGGCCTCGTGATGCAGCGGACCAGCGTCTTCGGTCGGTCTCAGACGGCCGCCCGAGCCTGAAAGCACAGGAAGGCTGCGCGCAATCTCAGTGCAAACGGAATCGATGGTCCGAATGTTGAGGCGATGCGGATGTTTGAGCAGTTGCCAGCCAAGCGCATGATCGCGGGCAAGCACTTGATGGGCGAGATGGAGCGTCTGGCTCTCGAAGTCCTTTGAGTCTTCGGTCAGGGAGGCCGCTTCATTCTGAGATGCCGGTTCTTGAACCTTCTCCAGCTCTTTCAGGACCCGATCGCGCATCTCCGCAGTGGCGGCGTTGGTGAAGGTGATCGCAAGCACCTGCTCGGGCTGCGTGACCGAGTCGTCGCCCAGCAGCTTGAGTAAGCGCTGGATCAGAAGACCGGTCTTACCCGAACCGGCCGGCGCCTGCACGATAAAGGACCTGCGTATATTCAGCGCCTCCGCCCGAGTGGCAGCATCCGGCGGTCCAGGCGGTTCGTCGGGAGAAGGGAAGAGCAGCAGGTTGTTCATGGCTGCGATTCCTGGAGTGCGGCTCCGTCGGGGTCCCGATCGTCATCTTCAATTGCGACAGTGTCGGCGACTTCCAACCGGCAAAGAATCCGCTGGCGGCAATAGAGGCAGGTATCCGGATAGCGCTTGGGAGCAGCGAGCGCGTGACCTGCATGGAAATCCTCGGCCAGTTGCTCTAGAACGGCTCGCCACTCGCCGCGCTGAACTTCCAGATCGCGCGTCCGGACTTTCTTCGACCCAGGCAGAACGCCATTCTGCGACTGATAACCCACCATGGACATATCCTTCCCGGGCCGCAGGATGGCGAATGCGACACCGGCCAAACGCGGTGCAGGAGACACCACGGCGTAGAGCGGAAGCTGCGGAAGATCTGGGCGTTCGCCCTCCCATTTGGCAGGATCTGCGCGGCCGGTCTTGTAGTCGAGGATGATCTCCGCCGCCGCCTCACTGGAGCCCGGATCGGGCGCCATCTCGTCAACTCGGTCGACACGGATGTCGAGATGCAGCGGCCCGATGGCGACCCCCTTGAGTTCTTCTTCGCTGGCCCTGACAGAGAATGGCGGACGATGCGTGGCCTCGAAGTCGAGCCATGCTCCTAGAAGCCTCAAGAGCCGCTGACGTTCTGTGGTGAGATAAGCGCGTCCCCATACGGCCTGATCGTTGGAGCGATGCTTTTCCAGAGCAGCATCGATACATTGCATCAGGCGCTGATCGCGCTCGGCAGTCGTCATGCCGCGCAGCGCGAGTTGTGTGCGCGCCGCGCTCCAGAAGTCGTGGAGAACGCTATGCACGACACTGCCGCGATCCCGTGCGTCCAGGCCAAGCGAGGTGCGATCCGGTGCGGTCGAGAAAAGCCGCCGCTCGGCGAACGCCCGGAAGGCACATGCGGCCTGGGCTTCCAGAACGGATGCACCACCGCGCAGCGATGCGGATGTGGGCGCTGGGATCGGTGCGTCGTCCAGCACTCGATCGAGACGGACTGGCACCGAAACCATTGGACCCGCGGCGACGGCGCTTGAGGGCCTCTTCTTCAAATCGAAGTGCGAGAGAACAGGGGAAGGACGCTGTTGGCCGGTTGTTGTCTGCTGCGCGTAGCTGAAGACGACCACTGGAGCAGAAGCGAGGATGCGTTGCGTAATCCGGCGAGCGTGCTCGGCGTCGCCTACCGCATCCGCGCCAGGCATGGCAAAGTTGCGCTGCAGGGAATAGGGCAGCAGCGGATGGACAGCGGGAACCGGGGGCCATGTAAGATCGCTTGCACGCAGAAACCAGACGGCGTCAAACGTGGAACCGGCAGCCTCAAGCGGACCCAGAATCTGTATGGGCGCATTGCGCGACTCCGGCGCGAAGAGCGTTCGCCCGGCAATATGTTCGAGCCCTTCGAGTGCTCTTCGGAATGGCACTCGAGCCGCGTGAGGATCGAAGTCCAGTGAGGCAAGCTCGTCCAGCGCAGCTTCCCATTTCCGCCGGCATTGAAACTCCGTGCTCTCCAGGGAAGCCGGTGCGGCCCATCCCGCGCCATCCAGAATCTCAAGGAACACCCCTGCCCAATCGGCGTATCCACGGTCGCGCGGAACGTCTGCGCGCCGAATGGTGGCGACAAGCGATCGAAGATGCCGGCGGAGGCTCACCAGTTGCGCCGACTGCTTTGAACGCGCGATCAGCGAAGCAAACTCTTCGGGCGTCACCTGCGGTTCCAGCCAGCGGCGATCGCGCAAAGTGAAGGCATCGAATTCAGCGCGGGCAAGCACTTCATTTTGCGGCGAACCTTCGGACTCAAGAGCGTCCGCCGCAAAGTGCGGAGAGAGCAAAAGGCCCGAGACGCGGTCAATTGGAAGTGGGCTGCCCACCCACCGCAGCAGATCAAGCGCGACTCTCCCGACGGGAGTTTGATTGAGGGAAATGCCCAGCGAGAATTCAAACGGACCTAAGCCTATGGGCGCGCCAACCAGGTTTATCTCCGGGGCGAGTGTGTTTCGCAGTGCACGATCGAGTGCAGCGCGCTCGGAATCGATGTCGGGCACGATGACCGCAACCCTCGCATCGGAAGCGCCGCTCAGACGCTCGCGCAGCCAGCCCGCACAGGCGAGAAGCTCCATATTCGCATCGGGAGCCTCAACCAAAAAACAGGAATCCGCCGCCGCACCATGGCTGCCGGCTCCATCGCTCAATGGGGCGACTTGCCTGACAGAGCAGGCCGCAGCCTCAATGGCCGTCAGCAGCGCGGAGTTCGCGGGAGTCATGGAATCGAAACCCACGAGAAGCACTGTCTTTGGAAGATCGATCTGACCGCCCACGATCGCCGCCGCGATTGCTTCCGGAAGCTGGGCTTCGGTCAGGAATCCTGACAGAAGGCAGCGACGTTCGAACTCTCTCGCCCAGCGTGCGAAGGTACGGCTGTCGGTCGTGTTGGCAGTAGCATGCAACAGCCGGGCGGCCCGATAGTGATGCAGCCGGGACCACGCCGATGCGGCAAGCTCCGCCAATGAGTCAAGTGTGCGCAGCGTGGAGACGTCCGCATCAGCGGCGATGACCGTTCGCCACTGCGCGTGCTCCTGCGTGGCGCTTAGGAGCAATTGCGAAGCGTGCCCATCCAGAAGAAGCCGGTGCCAGAGCGCAGCAAGCCAGGTATCCCAGGCCAGGATGTCCGGCGGCTGCCAGAATGTATGCCCAAGGATGCGCTGAAGAGTGTCAAATTCGTTCCGCAGCGTACGGGCGGCGCGTTGATTGCCCGTCAACACGGTCCAGCCTTGGGCCAGCGCATCGCTGAGTGCCTGAGGGAAAGCGGCGCGGGGATCCATACGGCAGTTATACGCTGCACGGAGACGGAAAACGGGGTCGGCTCGCGGTCGAATACAGCCAGGTTCCAGGCGTCAACGCGCGCCGCGAAGTATCATCGGAAGAGGAGAAAGCGCGTGCGAATCAGGGTTGCAGCGGTTGTGCTGGCATTGGGGCTGGCGATGACCGCCGGGTGCAAGCGGCAGAGCAGCGACACAGCCGGAGCTGGCCAGTCGACCACACAAGGCGATATCAAGTCCTTTCCTATTCACGGAAAAATTGTAAGTGTGGATTCCAGGCGCGGCGCTGTGGTCCTGAACCATGAAGCAGTTCCGGGCTTCATGGAGGCCATGACCATGAGCTACCCGCTGAAGGACCCCAGCATCGTGAGCGAACTGCATCCCGGCGACATGATTACGGCGACGCTGTTGGTACGTAAAGTCGCTGACGGATACGAAGACCCCAAGCTGGACCAGATCGTGGTGGGCGCGCAGGCGCAGCCAGACTATAAGCCCTCCACCGAATACCATGTGCCCCAGCCCGGGGACGCCGTCCCGGATTTCAAGTTCATCAACCAGAACGGACGCACCATCCATCTGGATCAGTTCAAAGGCAAGGTAGTTCTGCTGACGTTTATCTATACGCGGTGCCCGTTGGAGGATTATTGCCCGCGCATGAGCAAAAACTTCGCGCAGATAGACCGCGCACTCAAAGCGGACGCTCCCCTTTACGGACAGACTCACTTATTGAGCGTCAGCTTCGATCCGGAGTACGACACGCCGAAGATGTTGAAGGAATACGGAGACGCGTACAACGGCGGAGATGTGAAGGAGTTCGCGCACTGGGAATTTGCAGCTCCGCCGGAGAAGGAACTCGAAACCGTGGAGCAGTTCTTCGATCTTGGCGTGACGCCGGGCGACTCGGGGACCTTGAATCATTCACTCTCCACCATCGTTATTGGCAAGGACGGCAAGGTCCGAGCATGGTACCCCACGAATGAATGGACTCCGGAGCAGGCGCTCGCGCAGATCAAGAGTGCTGCTGGAGCGTAAGACTACTGAACGCACCGCAGCGTAGAGATGGAGCGGGAAAGATCGCGGAAAGAGAGAGAAAGATGGCGAAAGTTTCGATCGTAGTCGGTGTGATTTTAATTCTGCTCGGCGCCTGGGGATATACAACGACCGGTGCGCAACATCCGACGGCGCTGATCCCCACTTACTTCGGGTTGGGGCTGGCATGGTGCGGCATTTTCGCGATGCGCAAAGGTGGGGCGCAGCGGGCGCTGTGGATGCACGTTGCCGTGACGCTTGGGCTGGTCGGATTTCTGGGCGCCGGAGTGATGGCAATCAAGGAAACGCTTGCCGCGCATGGGGGTCCCCTCGCGCATCCCGTCGCGGTAGAGTCGCAGGCTGCGATGGCCGTGATCTGCCTGGTGTTCGTCGTACTTTGCGTGCGATCCTTCATCACTGCGCGGCGCACCCGCAGGGCTGAGGTATAGTACGGCGGCAAGAATTCTTCCGCTCCCACGGGCGTCCGGCAGCATCCGATAAGGTGCGGTCTCCACTTCGGCTGTATTCGCTAGACTCAATCCATGGGTTCATCGTTCAGAACGGGCGGCATGGGCACGGGCGGTCCGATGCATGGGGCAGACCGCGCAGGGCGCGGGATCGGCCGTGCCATCAGCGCCGATATGACGGCCAAGCGTCCCAAGCCTCCACTGAAAAAAGTTTTGCCGGAGGTTTGGGCCCTCATGGCGCCCAGGCGGTGGCTGCTGGCCGGATGCTTCCTCCTGATGGTGATCAACCGGCTCTGCAGTTTCGTGCTACCGGTCTCTTCAAGGCCATTCATCAATGACGTGATGCGGCTGGGCCGCATGGGCGAGCTGAAAACCATCATCGCCTCAGTGGCAGCGGCGGTGTTTGTGCAGGCGATCACCTCGTACTCGCTGACCCAACTGCTCTCGACTGAGGGGCAGAGGCTCATCTCAGAGTTGCGAATGCAGGTCCAGTCTCATATTGGGCGGCTGCCTGTTGCGTTCTATGACGAGAACCGCACGGGCACACTCGTAGCGCGCATCATGACCGATGTCGAGGGCGTGCGCAACCTTGTAGGCACCGGGCTGCTGGACTTTGTGGGCGGCGTGCTGACAGCGATCATTGCATTCGGCATCCTGATCCATATCAATCCCCGGATGACGATTCTGACGTTTGCGATTCTGCTGGCGTTCGGGCTGATTCTGCAGAAAGCATTCAAGACCATACGGCCCATCTTCCGCGAGCGCGCAAAGATCAATGCTGAAGTGACGGGACGATTGACGGAATCTCTCGGAGGCGTGCGCGTGGTAAAGGGATACCACGCAGAAGCAAGTGAAGCGAGCGTGTTCGCGGGCGGCGTTGCACGGCTGCTGAAGAACGTCATCAGCTCTCTGCAAGCGCAAAGCCTGATGACGCTGTCGTCCACTATGGTCCTGGGAGTTGTCGGCGGCCTCGTGATGTACCTGGGCGCGCATGAGAGTGCGGCCGGGCGGCTCAACGTCGGCGGCTACGTGGAGTACACGATGCTGCTTGCATTCATGATCGCGCCCATCGTGCAATTGGTGAACATCGGCACGCAGCTTACGGAGGCGCTCGCTGGCCTCGATCGGACCACGGAAATTCTGAACGAACGCGAAGAGGATTCCGAACCTGCCCGCTCGGTGGCGCTCGGACCGATCCGCGGAGACGTCGCGTTTGAAGATGTCGTCTTCGAATATGAAAAGGGCAAGCCGGTGCTCCACGGCATCAGCTTTGAATCGAAGCCAGGCACGGTTACTGCTTTGGTCGGATCGTCCGGTTCCGGCAAGTCGACGATCATCAGCCTGGTCTGCGCATTTCATACGGCGACGCAGGGCCGTGTGCTGGTCGATGGCATCGATCTCGCAACGGTAAGGCTTTCCAGCTATCGCGAGCAGCTCGGCGTTGTCCTGCAGGAGACCTTCTTGTTCGATGGGACCATCCGTGAGAATGTGCGCTTTTCCCGTCCCAACGCAACCGAGGAACAGTTACTGGAGGCCTGCCGTATAGCGCGTGTCGATGAGTTCGCGGAGAAGTTTGCAGAAGGTTATGACACGGTGGTTGGCGAGCGCGGAGTCAAGCTCTCCGGCGGCCAGCGGCAACGGATCTCCATCGCACGCGCCATCCTCGCCGATCCGCGCATTCTGATTCTGGATGAGGCGACCAGTTCACTCGACTCAGAGTCGGAGGCGATGATTCAGGCCGGCCTCAGCTTCCTGATGAAAGGTCGCACCACCTTCGTTATCGCGCATCGCCTCTCCACCATCCGCCGCGCCGACCAGATCCTGGTAGTTGAAGGTGGACTGATTGTCGAACGCGGCACCCATGAATCGTTGTACCGGCTCGGCGGGCGCTACTACGATCTCTACACACGCCAGCATGGCCTCGAAACCAATCTCTTCCTCGCGCCCGGCGAGGGCGACAAGATTGAGGAGGAGGAGAAGGTGGGGTAAAGATGTGCAATTTGCTTAAACCTTCTCTACGCCCAACTGGGTGAGCAGGAAGGCGTAATCGAACGCGATCTCCTTCAGATAGTCATACCGCCCGGATGCGCCCCCGTGGCCGGCATCCATGTTGGTGTGCAGCAGCAGCGGCGCGGAATCCGTCTTGATCGTTCGCAGCTTTGCCACATACTTCGCGGGCTCCCAGTACATCACCTGGGAGTCGTTCAAGCTCGTCTTCACCAGAATTGCGGGCATGGGCTTTCCGGCCAGCACCTCGAGATTGTCATAGGGCGAGTAGCTGAGCATTTTTATGAACGCGGCCGGCTCGTTCGGATTCCCCCACTCTTCATATTCAGCGACAGTCAGTGGCAGCGAGGCGTCCAGCATCGTGTTCATGATGTCCACGAACGGTACGTGCGAGAGCACAGCTCGGAAGAGTTGCGGTTTGCCTGCCTGCGCCGCGATGTTGACGACTGCTCCCATCAGCAGGCCACCCGCCGAGCCGCCTTCAATCGCCACGCGCGACGGATCGCCATAGCTGCGAGCGGTAAGCGCTTCGACCGCAGCGATGAAATCCGTGAATGTATTCCGCTTCGCAGCCATCTTGCCGGCATCGTGCCAGGCATCGCCAAGCTCGCCTCCGCCGCGGATGTGCGCGTAAGCCATCACCACGCCGCGGTCCAGCAAGGAAAGGCGTGAAGGCGAAAAGCCGAGCGGCAGTGGATATCCGTACGAGCCGTATCCGTACACGTAGAGCGGGTTCTTGCCGCCGCCCTGGAACCGGTCGCGCCGGTAGACGATCGAGACCGGAACGGGGATGGTTTTCGCCGGATCTGGCACGGACGGACCCTCAACGTGCGCACCTGGAGCATCGCCCAGTGGGGCATCGATCCAGATGCGCTCCGAGGCATAATGCGCCGGATCGAAACCACCCGGCACCTCCTGTCGCTTCAACAGCTTCGATTCGCCGATGGGCACGTCAAAATTTGCGCGCGAGATGTTGTACGCATAGACCGAGGGTGGCGAGACGAGCGATTGATAGGAGTATCGCCAGGTATCTGCATCGAAGATGCGATTGATGTGGGGAGAGGCGGTATAAGCCGGCTCCGGGAATGTGATCGCAACCGGTGCTTCAAACGCCGGCGTTGGGGAGCTATGCCGGAAACGCATTACCTCCAATGTCGGCAGGCCCAGTTTGCGCCGCGTCGCAATCGCGAACGTCTGGAAGAGGTCCAGGTCCTCAAGCGGCTGAGTCAGGTCGAGCGGAATCAGCTCCGTCCAGTGATCGCGATCCGGCGACTCAACCGGCGCAGTCACCACACGGAAGTTCTTACCAGCGTCGTTCGTGCGGATATAGAAAACGCCGTCGCGATGCGCCGGGTAGTACTCCTGGTCATCCATTCGCGGCGCGATCACGCGGAATTCGCCCGCCGGATCAGCGGTGGAGAGGAACCGGAACTCGCTGGTGGTATGGCTGCCCGCTTCAATCATCAAATACTGGCCATCCCGCGTGCGGCCAATGCCGATATTGAAGCGCTCGTCCTCCTCATGCAGCACCAGCGCGTCCTCGGCTACGGGCGTGCCCAGCGTGTGCCGAAAGATACGGTCCTGGCGTTTTGTGGTCTCGTCTTCCGTGGAATAGAACAACGTGCGCGAGTCTGCAGCCCAGGCAAGCGACCCCACGCGCTCCGCAGTGTCTGTCATGTCCCTCATCGTGCGCAGATCGCGAATGTGCAGCGTGTATTGGCGAAATCCCGTTGGATCGGTTGTGTAGGCAAGCAAGTTCCCGTCGGGCGACACCGCCATCGAGCCTACCGACATGAATGGCTTGCCTTCAGCCAGCAGGTTTACGTCAAGGATCACCTGTTCGGGCTGCGCGGGATCGAATGGCGAATTCAATTCGGAACTTGCCGCCGCGCGCCGGCAATGGATCGCATACTGGCTGCCCTCGACGGTCCGCGTGGAGTAAAACCAGTCGCCCATGCGATAGGGAACGCTCTCATCGGTCTCCTTGATGTGCGAGAGCATCTCCGCATAGAGCTTTTGCTGCAATGCCTCCGTCGGCGCCATCGCTGCGGCCGTCCAGGCGTTCTCGGCGTTCAGATAGGCGATGACCTCCGGCGATTCCTTCTCTCGCAGCCAGCGGTAGTCGTCCTGAAGAGTAATGCCATGCAGTGTCGCGGCCATGGGTTCGCGCCGGGCCGCGGGGGGTGTCGATGATTTCTTGGAACGGCCGGGTGCTTCAGATGTCGTCTGGGACATAGGTTTCCTGTCTCTGAACTGTGATGATGCTGTGCATCTGTTGGGCGATTACCGGCGAGGAGCGGGCCGGGAAGGAAAGCATTGCGATCTCTTGGGTTATAGGCATAGGATAACCCTCCAGAAAAGCGAGCGCCGTTATTCGGCCTCCGTCAATGCAAGGCAGCGGCGGACGCAATTCCGGCACCTAACGGGTTTTGTCGACTACGTAAATGTGTGAGGGCAAATGAATCTACCAGGCATGGGCGCGATTGCAGCGGTTGTTCTTACTGGATGGATGCTGCCATACGGTGCGGCGGCGCAAATCGATCAAAATGCGGGTCCGATGTCCGGCCAGCAGATGTCCGGCGAGATCGATCGTTCTCCCGGAACTACTCCGGCTACGAATCCAAGGGCGACGAATCAGCCGACCTCCATGCGCGATTCTCTCGGCGCGCCCGGTCAGAATGGCCAGCAGATCCTTGACAAGCAGTTTGTGCGCGCGGCAGCAGAGGGCAGTCTGGCCGAAGTCAAGATCAGCACGCTGGCCACGCAGAAGGGAAGCGCCAATGTCAAGGAACTCGCGCAGAGGATGGTCGATGACCACACGTCCTTGAACTCGGACCTTGCGTCCGTGGCCGATTCTCTTGGAGTGATCCTGCCGAAGAAACTCAACCGGAACGACCAGGCTGAGTACGAGAAGCTCAATGGACTGTCCGGCAAGGATTTTGACACCGAATACGTCACTTATCTGGCGAAATCCCACTGGCAGGATGCGCACAACTATCGCATGGAAGCTTCGGTCGCCGTCGATCCAGATCTCCAATCGGAGGTCATCAAGGCGCTGGGGGCGATGCGGGAGCACATGGGACTGATCAGCAAAGCGGCTTCGACCGAAGGGATCACGTTGCCGCCTCGTCCGTATCGCTCTCATCCTCCGGCAACTTCGGCGAGCAACGCAAAGCATTGATGGTTTGTGGAACCGCTTGATTCCTCACAGCGTAGAATGAGGTGCGATGGCGCGTGCGCTGCGGCGGCTCGGTTGGTTCTGGTGCGTGTTTCTGCTGGCTGCCTCCTGCGGGCTGCGCGCGGAGACGGTCGAGAGCCTTCCGGCTCATCCGGATCACCACGTCGAGGACTTTGCCGGAATCCTCTCGCCTGAGACCTCGCAGAACATCGAAGATCTGCTGACGCAGCTGAACCTGAAGGCGCATGCGCGGATTGAGGTTGTCACCCTCAAATCCATGGACGCGGACAAGTCCGGCGCGCAGCCGACGATTGAGCAGTTCGCCACCGCACTCGAAGACAAGTGGAAGGTCGGCGACAAAGGTACCGATCGCGGGCTGCTGCTGATCGTCTCGCTGAACCCGCGCAAGTACCGCATCGAGGTCGGCTATGGCCTTGAAGGCATCCTGAATGACGCCAAGGTGGGCGACATCGGCCGCGACATGCGGCCTTATCTGCATGACGGCAACTACGACCAGGCCCTCACGCTGGGCGCGAACGAGCTGGCGCAGGACATCGCAGCCGACGCGGGCGTCGCGCTGGATACGACAACGCAGGTTCCGCAGCGCGTCCGCGTGCAGGACCAGCCGCAGGTCCACGTCAGCGTTCTTCCGGCGATCATTTTTGGCATCATCGTATTGATCCTTCTCGGTGCGCTCATCCGTAGCGGTCATGCTGGGATGTTGTTCTTCCTGCTCTTCAATATCCTGGGCGGCGGCCGAGGCGGTGGTGGCTACGGCGGCGGTGGAGGGGGCGACTGGGGCGGTGGTGGTGGCGGAGGCGACAGCGGCGTTGGCTTCGGCGGCGGTTCGGGCGGCGGCGGAGCCAGCGGAGATTTCTGATGGTGCAGGGACTCGGTGCTGGGGACTCGGGACTGGGAACGAACAGGTGCGGTTCGCGTATGTAGTATTGCGGTAGAAGCGGCAGGAAGGTCGAAAAGGAACGAGGCGACGATGAAAGCATTGTGGGTTGTGCTGGGCGTGGTGGGACTGATTGTGCTGGTGGCGATTCTCTCCTTCGGCAGCTTTGTGACCGCGAAGAACACGATGGTGCAAAAGAACGCGGCGATCGACCAGTCGTTTTCCAACATCGATGTTGACCTGCAGCGCCGCGCGGACCTGATCCCCAATCTGGTGGCGACCGTGAAGGGCTACGCCAAGGTCGAGGAGACGGTGCTGACCAACATCGCCAACGCGCGCGCCGGCCTGATGACGGCGCAAACGCCGGACGAGAAGCTGGCCGCCAACGACCGCCTGAACGTCGCGCTGCTGCCGCTGCTGCGCATGCAGGAGAATTATCCGCAACTGAAGAGCAACGACCAGTTCATGCGGCTGCAGGATGAGTTGTCGGGCACTGAGAACCGGATCTACGTGGCGCGCACGCGCTACAACGGCGCCGTGAACGACTACAACGTCTACATCCAGCAGTTCCCCAACAGCATCTGGGCGAACATGGCCGGCTTCCACACGCGGAACCAGTACTACTCCGCCGACCAGAGTTCGCGCGAGGCCCCGAAGGTGGACTTCTCGAAGTAGGCACTGCGTGCCGCTCTCGATGCGGTCGCTTTTTGTTGATCGGGGTACCCCTCCCCCCCCGTATCAAAACGCTATGATCTAGAAAAAAAGCGGTTGCTAGTTTTGATCTTGAAAACAAAGGACTTGGCGGTTCTGCGTCTGTCGGTCTTGGGTTCCGTTTTCGCCTCCCCCACCCCATATCTGGGTATCTAAGGTATGCCTTGCAAAGGACTTAGGTCGCCTCAGGTATCCCCAAGGTGTTGCGGTCCGTCGTTGATTTTTGTTGAAGACCCTTTGGGGTGGATACGCAAGACCGTTTGACCAGCCGCCTATCTGCTCCTTTCTTCTATTCTACCGGAATGGGTGCGTGAGTTTTGGCGTGGAAGTGGCGGGGGATGAGTGGGTTGAGAGAAAGAACTTGACAGAAAATCAGCCGAGCAGGTTGGGGCGGATGGATTCGGCGTGGAGTTTGAGATTTTCGCGGACGAGGGCGCGAAGCTGGTGCCGGGTGACGCCGAATTGCTCAAGGGCGGTGGCTGAGTCGAGGGCCTTTTGAAGCTTGGAGGTGGCTTCGAGCACGCGGCCGAGCAAGTTGCTCTCGGCAATTTCTGTGTTCGTGAACAGGAATTGCAGAGCGAGGACGTCCTGAGCTGGAGCGTCGTCAGGAATGTCGATCATGCGGCCTCCGATTCTCTTGAGCGCGACGGCAGGATGTGAGATGGACATGGAGTTGACGCGGACGCGGCCGGGTTCGATGCGGATGCGGACGTCGGTATCGAATGTGGCGGCGACTTTGCGCAGACGCGGCAAAAGGTCCAGCGGGATTTCGGCGGAGCCGAGCGAGGTTACATCGGCGAGGCAGGAGAACTCGCGGCCAGTGACTACGAATTTCACAGAGTCATGTGTGCAGGTGATGTCCACGAGTTCATCGTGTTCGGACTTGCGGGCTCGGGTGAGTTGTCGGGTGGCTTCGTTGAGCTTTGCCTTTGAGATCGTGAGGTCGAGCATGGATTATCGGTTGCCTTTGGCCTTGTTATGAGGACTGCAAAGCATCTCGCAGTTTGTGGCGGTTGTTTTGCCGCCTTTGCTCCAGGCGGAGACGTGGTCGGCGTCCATTTCTTTGACGGCGTAGATGCGCGTCTTGTTGGCGTCGTGGCCGATGGCGCAGTGCGGGCAGTTGGAGATGCCTTTTGCCTCTGCCGCCTTGGTTTGCTTTGCGTATGCGGCGTGCTTCGTGGGCTCATCAAAGACGCGGACTTCGAGCAGTTTTGAATCTTCCTGACTGCCGAGGATGAATTCAAAGATGCCGCGCTTCCTGGTGACGTAAGGGTCCGCGTAGAGGCGCTTGACTTCGGCGGAGACCTTGGCGGGGTCGTACGACTTTGCGTGGTATAGCTCGTAGAGGCTGCCCCATTCGAGGCCCTGCATCTCTTTCTTCACGTCGTCGAAGACGGTTGAGACCCAGTCGATGACGCTCTTGAAGTATGTGGTGAGTTCAGTGATGTTCTTATCGTTGCGGTGCTTGCTCATGTAAGCGCCGGTGTCGCCTTTGCTGACCCAATCGAGGGCGCAGGCGAGGAAGTCCTGGCGATTGGCGCTGCCCTTGATGTAGGCGCTCCACTTCTGGATGTTGGAGTTCTGGCTGTTGCTGAACTCTTGCTTGGCGAGCGTGACGAACGGGCCGGAGTAGATCGCGTTCAAGAGCTCCTGTGCGTTGAGCGGCACACCTGCGATGTTGATTGTTTCAAACCACTGCTTGATCTCGGTCTCGGTTCCCTCGCACTCGTAGATGAGGAGCTTGGAGCTGCGGATTCTCGTTTGCTTGTCGGCGGGCAGGGCCCCAAAGTACATGGGGTTGCTGCCGTCCATGATTGCGAATCTGCCGGTGATGAAGCGGCCGATGCTGGTGATGCGCTGCTGGCCGTCGAGCACCTCGAATTTTTCCGCCGCGACCTTGTTGAAGTAGACGAGGCCGAGGGGATAACCCTTGAGCAGCGATTCGATGACGGCCTGCTCCTTTTTGCCGCCGCCGTCGCGATAGATATAGTTGCGCTGATACTCGGGCTGGATGGTGAGCCTTCCGCCGAGGCCATAGAGCCCTCTGCCCTCCAACTCGTTGTACACAAACCCATCGCAGATCTGAGCGGCGGTGATGTCGGGTCGTAGTGTTGTCTTCACTTTGTTTTTCCTCTTGCGGATATGGTGCGGCGGCGGTGCCGGATCAGGACCCGCTTGTAGACCTTGACGCCGTTAACAACCCCAGAGGCGTTGAGGTCATAGACGCCCGGCTTGCCAAACAGCTTCTTGTACGCCTCCCGGCACTCTTGAGATGTGTAGACCCGCGTCCTGTAGGCATTGTTTGGATCGTTAGATTCGGTAGTCCCTACGATCTCGAACTGGTCGGGGTTGTATTTGTCGACGAAGGTGATCGGAACGCCCATCACGCCGTCGTAGTCGGCGGGAATTGCGCCGGTGAAAGGCACCTCGATCGCCTCGTAATTTTCGTACTGTTCGTAGGCGATCTTGCCCTTCAGACTCCTGCTGAACTTCAAGTTCTCCGCCGCTGTCATGAGGGATAACCGCTGATGGCGGCGGCCATGGTCCAGATTTGTAAACCACATAATGCTTCCCATGCTGAAGTACTTGAGGCCGCCCACGACTTTTTTGCGTGACTCAGTCTTGATGTTGTAGCTGTCCCGCACCTCGAACCACTTTGTTCCGCCATTATCGACGCCGAGCCATACCTTGTTGGCCTTTACTAACGGGAACACTTCTTTATAAGTGATCGCGTTTTGGTGTCCGATGACTAGGAACCTCTTACAGTGCTCGATTAGTTGCGCGATGTACTCGCGAAAGAGGGAGAAGGGCGGGTTCGTGACGACGATGTCCGCGTGTTTGAGGAGCGAGACGCAGTCGGCGCTGCGGAAGTCGCCGCCAGGGTAATTGCTGTCGCCCTTCAAAGCCACTCGCGCTGCCTTGTTGCGCTTGAGGAAGAGTTCCACGTCGGTAATGTTGGCTGCGCCGTCACCGTCCTCGTCCCTGACGTGGTTAAGGGTGACAGCCAGGGCCTTCGGCTTCCGACGTTTGCCGTTGCCCTCGTTGTATTCCGGGAATAACGTACCCTGGCCGGCGATAGGCGAACCGTCGTAGCTGGTGGTAATGAGCCTTTTGAGGCCGAGCTTGTTGAAGTTGGCAGCGAAGTATTTGAAGAAGTTGCTCTCGAAGGGGTCGTCGCAGTTGCAATAGACGACCTTGCCGCGGAAGGTGTCGGGGTCGTACTCCAAGTAGGCCTCGACCTCCTTCTGGATGTCGATGTACTGGGTGTAGAACTCGTCCTGCTTGGCCTTCTTGGCGTTCGTCAGCCCGACGTTCGAGATACTTGCGACTCGGCTCAGGGAAATATCCTCTAGTTTCGGTGAGACAAGAGTAGCAGCGGTTCCCGTTGGTAGCGAAACGAATTGTGGGTGGGGTCTATGCGGAATTATGGTCGCTGCGCCTGCGGCTCCGCTCGGGCCGTCGGCAGAGAGGTTGCGTCCCGCGGGGCGGGACGCGGTTTCTAACCTGGGCCTCCCCGCTGCGCGGTGTCGGCCCGGACTGTTATGTCGTCGCGCCTTCGGCGCTCGGATTCGTGGTGTGGTTCTGGAGCCGGGTTCGAGATCGCAGGTTCGACTGGTAGACGGCGCTGTGTGGGTTTGTGGGATGTGCGGAGGGAGGAATCTCGAGCTGTGAGCTGCGAGCTATCAGCTGACAGCGTGAGGCCCGCGGCTGAAGCCGGGCATTCTTTGCGCGTGGTTGTCCGCGGGCTAAAGCCCGCTGCTACTCCGGGATGAGGGCAGGCGAGCGGAGCCTGGATGGGGTTGTCGCTTCCGCACCCGTCCGCAGAGAGCGCGTGCGGATGGGGCGCCCAATGTGCGCCGCTGGGTTGTCCGCAAAAGGCAGACCCACCCTTCGCGGTGCGAAGGATGGGCCGGCCAAGATAGAAGGCGAGTACGGGGATTCTTCGCCCATTCGACCCAGCTCGCGCCTCGCTCAGGGCTCAGAATGACAGGTTCGGTCGTGTATGGGGTTCGAGAGGACGCCGTGACGCGATCCCACCCAAGCGGAGCTTGGATGGGGCACCCAGCTATTTCCAGTCGGGCTTCTTGTAGTTGGGATCGAAGATCGAAGGTCCCCATCCGGCTTTCTTTGCGTAGGTCTCGTCGGCTATGGAGATGCCATCGAGCCGAGCGTAATCGGCAGGTGAAGCATTTGGGATGGACGCTTTCGCGCGCTGGTACTCTTCCTGGTTGATGCGGGAGTAGAACGTGACGATTGCGGAGCCGACCTCGTAGGAGTTGATCATGACGATGCCGTCCGGTGTAGGCAAGATGCCGCCACGCGCTTTGAATGCGAAGCCATTACTTCCCAGGCGCTTGCGGAGTTCGGTCAAGGTTGTGGCGCCGAAGTGTAGACCGGGAAGATCGCAGCCGGTGTCGTCATTGGCTCCGTTCCAGTCGGATTCGAGATAGATGATTCTCCCGTTTCGGCTGAGGGTGACGGAGAAGCTATTGCCGTTGGGCAAGGTCCATCGGCGAACCGACATGCCATTGTCGTTGGCGGTTTCGGCGGGTGATGCGAGGCGAGTGAGAGCTGCGGCTTCGTCGCCGATTTTGAGGCCGTGGAGCGATTGTGCGGGGCATACTGATGGCGACAACGCAAAGAAGAGGGCTGCGGCTATCGCAGTGCAGTAGGCGATCGGGGCATGAGGGTCAGTTTCCGGCATGAAGGGCTTTAGTTTCCGAGGTGTCCGCAAAAAGGCAACCCACCTTTCGCGATGCGAAAGATGGGCTGGCCAAGATAGAGGGCAAATGCGGGATTCTTCGCACATTCGACTCGCTACGCTCGCTCAGGCCTCAGAATGACAAGAGAAAAGCAAACGCAGATTCCCTTCGGGAATGACAAAGGATGAACGGGCTGCCCGAGAGGGCATTAGCTGAAGGAGCTGACGGCTTTGGCTTCGTCGTCTTTGACGTCGAAGACGGTGTAGAGCTTGGTGATCTGGAGGAGGTCGTGGACCTTCTTGGTGAGGTTGAGGAGCTTGAGCTCGCCGCCGGCGTTCTTGACGGAGGTAAAGGCGGAGACCATTTCGCCGATGCCGGACGAGTCGATATAGCTGATGTCTGCGAGGTTGAGGATGATCTTGCGGGAGCCTTTGGCGAGCGCGTCGCGGACGGCGTCGCGCAGGGTGACGCTGCCTTCGCCCAGGGTGATGCGGCCGCTGAGATCGAGGATGGTGACTCCGTCCACCTGCCGGGTTGCTACTTTCATGCTCATTGCGATGTTTCTCCTTGGAGAGGCTAAGCCGCCGGTTGTGCCGGGGAGCGGTGTTTGATCAGCGTCAGTTCTGTGCCTGGATTCAACTGGCGAAAGTGTACCTCATCCATGAAGGCGCGGATAAGGAAGATGCCCCGCCCGGATCCGCGCAGGATGTTCTCGGGCGCGAGCGGGTCAGGGAGAGCGTTGGGGTCGACGCCGGGGCCCTGGTCGGCGATGCGGATGACGAGCGAGTCGGAGGTGGATTCGAAGGCGACGCTGAATTGCTTGGCGGGGTCGTGCGCGTTGCCGTGCATGACGGCGTTGATGGCAGCCTCGCGGACGGCCATGACGATGTTGGGAACGGTGTCAACGTCGAAGCCGGCGCGCGCGGCGAACTCTTCGGCGGTCTTTTCGACGGAGTTGACGCTGTCCAATGTGGAGGGAAGGGTCATGGAGACTCGGCTTGTGGTCGAATCGGGCAATCGGATCACGGATTTTCCGTCCGCGGCGAGGTCCCGCAGATTGCGCTACGGCGGTGATGGCAGTGTGCTTGCGGGGCGAGGGGGATGTCAAGGATGGGGACTGGAGACTAGGGACTCGGGACCAGGGGAGACTGACCCATCCCATCCAAGCGGAGCTTGGATGGGGCACCCACTTTGGGATGACGGCTTCCATTGGTAGCGGGTAGGATGCGAAGTGGGAGAGGATCGCGGCGCATGACGAAACATGCCAGTGTGACGACCAGCGTTTCGGCGCTGCTGGGCGTGCCGGTTGCGGATGCGGCGGGCCGCACGGTGGGGCGTGTGCATGAGTTCGCGGTGAGCCCGATGACGGACGCCAACCATGTGCAGGCGCTGGTATTGCGTCCGGCGGGGATGGGCCGAGACAAGCGGGTGCTGGCGCCGGTGGTCGACCTGGAACTGGGTGAAAGCGGTGGATTGCGGCTGCGGTCCGGTGTGAAGCCGAACCCGATGCCGCAAGACGACGGCTATCTATTGCTGGAGAGGGATCTGCTGGACCAGCAGATTATCGACGTGCATGGGCACAAGGTGGTGCGCGTCAATGACGTGGACCTGGTGTGGGAGGCGGTGAACGGCGACGGCGCGAAGGGCGAATGCGAGACGCACGATCTGAAGGACGGTTGCGAGCTGCGGTTGCGGATTGCGGAGGTTGAGGTCGGCACGCGGGGGGCGGTGCGGCGGCTGTTGAAGGGGCTTCCGGCGTCCACGGTGGAACGCATCTCGATACATTTCCGGACGGCGCTGATCCCGTGGGAGTTTGTAGACCTGATCGACCGCGACCCGGCGCGAAGGGTGAAGCTGAAGATCGAGCAGGACCGGCTGGCGAAGATGCATCCGTCGGACATTGCGGACATTCTGGAGGAGCTTGCGCCGGCGGAGCGGCAGGCGCTGTTCACGTCGCTGGATGAAGAGGTGGCGGCGGAGACGCTGGAAGAGATTGAGCCGCGGATGCAGAAGGCGCTGACGGAGTCGCTGGACGACGAGCATGTGGCGGGGATTGTGGAGGAGATGGACCCGGCGGCAGCGGCGGACTTTCTGGCAGAGCTGCCGGAGGAGCGGTCGGAAGCGATTCTGGAGGAGATGAACCCGGAGGAGCGGCAGGATGTGGAGGAGCTGCTCGAGTTTTCCAGCGATACCGCCGCCGGCGAGATGACGACGGATTATGTGTCGCTGCCGCCGGACGCCAGAGTGGAAGATGCTGTCGCTGCGCTGAAGGAATTTGAAGGCGACCTGGGGACGCTGACACACATCTTCCTGGTGGACGCGGAGGATACGCTGCACGGACTGGTTCCGCTGGTGAAGGTGCTGCTGGCGCCGCGCGAAGCCTCGCTTGCAGAGCTGGCGGATGAACATATCGTGAGCTGCGATCTGCATGCGGGCGGCAAGAAGGTAGCGGAGCTGTTCGATAAATACAACCTGCGCGCGCTGCCGGTGCTGAACGAGCAAAAGAAACTGGCTGGCGTGATCTATGCGGAACAGGTGATTGCGCAACTGCGGACGTTGAGCTGAGATGGCGGGGGAAGAGACAGACAGGGAAATGATCCCGGGAGAGGCGTATCCCACATCTCAGAATCGAGATGCGGGGCACCCAGGAGCAGGTTCTCCGTTGAAGATTTTGTACGCGGCGGCGCTGGATGAGAAGGATTCCGCGCTGTATCGGCTGTGGGCACTGGAGCGGCTGGGGCATTGCGTTGTGCGGTTGAACTCGTATGACTACGAGCCGGCGAATGCGCTGGTGAGCAAGATCGCATTTCGATTGGCGGCAGGGCCGTGGGTTGAACGGCTCAACCGCGATCTGCTGAAAATGGCGGAGCGCGAGCGGCCGGACGTGGTGTGGACGGACAAGCTGCTGGGGATGAAACCGGCGACGCTGGACCGGTTGCGTGCGATGGGAGTTGCGACAGTGAGCTATATGATCGACAACCCGTTCGGCACGCGGCAGGACCCGGGCTGGAGACTCTATATGAAGGACATCCCGCACTACGACCTGCACGTGGTGCAGCGGGACGCGAATATTGCACACTACAAAGAACGTGGCGCGCGCGATGTGATTAAGATCCAGACGGCGTATGAGCCGACCGTACACTTTCCGCCGCCGGAGGG
>DATNAU010000089.1:0-43870 GCA_035572415.1 Acidobacteriaceae bacterium | reverse complement strand
TGTACCGCCTTCTCGAGTTCATAGCGGACGTTGCCGGGTTCCATCAGGGTTGTCGCATACTTGGTCAATGGAGTCACCACAGGGATGATGTTCACCTCCTGGGGGCCCATGGAGCGCACGCCGCGTCCGGTCAGCAGGTCCGCACGCTTTACCTGTCCGGAAAGGAACAGGCATGCGGTTGAATCCAGCCATGCTGCCGCGAGCCCTGTCAACGCATTCGTCCCTCCCGGCCCCGTCGTCACCAGGGCTGCGCTCAGCTCACCCGTAAATTCTCCGTATGCGTGGGTCGCGAATGCGACCGCCTGTTCGTGGAGGCAGCAGACGTACTCGATCCCTTGTTGCCGCCCGAAGGAATCGACCAGGTGCATGCAGCCTCCTCCCGTCAGCATAAAGACGTGCTTCAGGCCGCGACAGGCAAGGAACTGCGTGATGTAATCGGATACCTTGATCAAGCGCTGTCTGCCATCTCTTTCAGTTCGCACAGCACCATCGTCGTTGTCTTTTGCGAATCGTTCCACGGCTGGGGCCACTCCAGTGTCTTTATCCCGATTTCCGCTGCGGCCCGCAGATTCTCCCGTGTGTCGTCCACCAGCACATCGCCCTTGCCGAGCCAACGGAGATACTCGCCCTTGTTCTGGTCATATGAAGGAGCGTCGCGCGGCGGCCGCGATGGCACAACGCCGAAACAGCGTATCCATCTGCCGAAGTGACGCATCACCCATGCTGCCACGTCCGGAGCCGTCTCCAGTGGGCGCGACGTCAAAGCGATGTGCCGCGCCTTCGCTCCGTGTGCTTCAAACCATGCGAGCGCCTCTGCATTCGGGGCCAGTTGAATGCCTGCCTCCGATCGCCGGAACGCATCCATGGACTCGAGATACACGTCCCGGATCACGCCCAGTGCGTCATGCGGAGGGTTCGCGCTCAACTCGCCATACTGAATTCTGCATTCGGGATGTTGCTGCTTCCAGCCTCTGTGGAACCACTGCTCCATCAGGTCGTTCAGCACGTCATCCACGTCCCACACAATGGTCAGCATCTTACTCGATCCAGTACGTCACAAATGTCTTGCGGTTTGGGTTGGACATGATCGCCTCGTCCGTATACCACGAATCGGCCTGCGCATACGCCGATGACACCTCTTCAATCACTGCGCCGTTCTTGGTCCAGAAGGAATGTCGCGTGCCATGCGGGATCGTCACAATATCGTTCGACTTGTGCGTCGTAGTGGTTCCTCCAAGGTCCACCGTCACATCGCCATGCAATATGTGGTACGTCTCGTCCTTCTGCTTGTGCCACTGCTCAGGATGTTTCTGCCCGGGTAATACCACCATCAGGCGCTTGCAGTAGTCACGGTTCACTACCGTAATCGCGGTCAGGCCGCTCTCGCGGAAACGGTCGATCCCATAGTGGTGGGAAATCTCCAGTTCGCACTGTCCCGGCACCTGTACCTTGCTCTTCTTGATCAACGCGCGCACATCACGAACAATATCGTGGATCTTCTGCCGGCGATCGCTGGCCGTCACGTTTTCGAGCATGACCGCGCCATTCTTCTCAATTGGCGCGGTGGCGACATATTCGGTGTACTTTGAAAGGTCCTGTGCCACCAGTTGCCCCGGCGCGCTCGGCATTGCGAAGAAGAGATTCGACGGCTTGATGACCTCGCCTGCACTTACCGGCTCTTTCGCAAACACGCCGCGCGCTAGATCGCGCAATGCCTGCGCCTCGCCTGCCGGTGCGGGGTATCGCTGTTCGCGCTCGCCAATCATAGTCAGCGCATCGGACGCCGACTGCAGCCACTGTCGCACCTGCTCCGGCGTCGCGCTATAGGAATTGACGGCATACTTGTCCGTCTTTACCCCGACGTGCTTCTCAAATAAAGTGGCGCCAAGCGCAATCGCAATCTTCACCGCCTCGAAGTTGTCCGGCCGCTCGTGCGTGGAGTAACCTACTTCCAGTTCGGGATAGCGTTTCTTGAGCAGCGCAATCTGGCTCAAGTGCAGATGCTCATCCGCCGAAGGATACTCTCCCACGCAATGCATGATCGCCAGCGACTTACTCCGATGGCGGAAGAAGCTCACCACCCGGTCGATGTCCTCGAACGGCTCGCCTGCGGTCGACGCCACGATCGGCAAATCGTATTTTGCGACCCGCTCCAGAAGCGGCCAGTCCGTCATATAGCAGCTGGGGATCTTCATGAAATCGAAGCCGTGCTCCACAATCATGTCCACGGAGGTTTCATCCCACGGTGTGCACATCGCCAGGAACCCGGCGTCGACGATCGCATTCTTGATCTCCTTGTATTCGGCCCAGTTCAGCCTGGTTTCGGAGAATCGCTTGACGTACTTCAGGTCATAACGCCCATGGTAGGCCGGATGGATGCACGTATCGATGTCGCGATACTGCAGCTTGACGCAGAAGCCGAACGGAAATCCCGTCGACGCTTCCTTCAGCTCCTTCACGATGCGGATTCCGTGCGCCACGTCGCCCATGTGATTGTTGGCCATCTCGTAGATGAACAACGGACGCCTGGTCAGGTCACGCAACGGTTGCCTTAAATCAGCCATATCTTCGTCATTTTAGCCAAAGGATCCCATACCGGAATCCCACTTCCGCCCCACGTATCCTTTGGAACACGTCTCTGGATTTCGCCGCGATTCGTGTGTTCCTGGCACAGCAGAATTCAGGCTGGGAGATGCTTGACTGAGGATTCGCAAATAGCCGCGCGTCTTAACTCATCCGTCTCACTGGATTTTTTTTGTCCGTTCCGGCTCGCGAGACCGGCTATCCTACCCCTGTCATGGCATTGGTAAGAGTTCGATCATTAGGCCTGCTCCTGCTGGTCCCGTTTTTTCTAATTGCTCTATCACCGGCTCAAAACTCTGCGGGAAACGACTGGCCTACCTATGGTGGCGATCCTGGCGGAACGCGCTACTCCCAATCCAAGGAGATCACTCCCGCAAATGTTGCGCAACTCAAGGAGGCATGGGTCTTCCGTACCGGGGACCTGCATCGTCCCGGATTGGATATGGCTTCGTTCGAAGCAACGCCGATTCTGTTCCACGGGTTGCTCTACCTGTCTTCGCCCTATGATCAGGTGTTCGCGCTCGATCCGGCAACTGGACGCCAGGAATGGTCTTACGACCCCGGAATCGCGAGCGGCTTCATTTCACGCGGCGTTGCCGCATGGCCGCTACCTGGCGCCAATTCCCGTTCAAGCGGACCGTGCGCGGCCCGGATATTCATTGCGACTGCGGATGCGCGCCTGATTGCCCTGGATGCGCTTACCGGAAAGCCTTGTGCGGACTTTGGGCAGCGCGGCTCAGTTGACCTGACTCATGTAGTCGGCTACGGTCCCAATGCGCACTACCATATGACATCTCCGCCTACCGTCATCGGCGATCTGGTCGTTGTGGGTTCGTCGATCGGTGACAACCAGGCAGTAGAGGCTGTATCCGGTGCCGTGCGTGCATTTGATGTACACAGCGGACGACTTGTATGGAGTTGGGAGCCTCTGCCATGGGCGCAAAATCAGCACCCCCGCACAGGAGCCGGCAATGCATGGAATGTGATTGCTGCCGATCCAGAACACAATCTGGTCTTTGTTCCCACCGGAGCGCCAAGTCCCGATTTTTACGGCGGTCTGCGCCGGGGTGACGATCGCGACGCCAATTCTGTCGTTGCTCTTGAAGGCACGACCGGACGGCGTGTCTGGGGTTTCCAGATCGTGCACCACGACCTGTGGGACTATGACATCGCGGCCGAACCGCTACTGTTCAACTTTCGTGGCAAAATACCGGCCGTGGCCATCACGACCAAACAAGGCCTTGTATTCGTCCTCAATCGCCTGACAGGAGAGCCGCTCTTTCCAGTAGCGGAGCGTGCGGTCCCAGCCAGCGATCTACCCGGCGAGACCGCCTGGCCGACTCAACCTTTTCAGCAGATCGATTCGCTTTCGCCTTTGGAGCTTGACCTCCACGCCCATTTTGGCGCTACAGAGCGCGATGACAAGGAGTGCCACAAAATTATCGATGGTCTGCGCTATGACGGTATCTACACCCCCCCGTCCACCAAAGGCTCTCTCGAGTTTCCAGGCAGCGTCGGCGGGGTCAATTGGGGCTCAGCCGCATTCGATCCCGTTTCTGGCCTGCTCTATGCCAACACCAATCGATACGCGTTCTCTGTCACGCTGATTCCGCGAACCTTTCTTGGCCGGTGGGCCTGGAGATTCAAAACCAGGCGGTCCCAGATGATAGCCGCCATTCCAGGCCTCTTTGCTGCTGTTCTGGCATTGATTGTTACGGTAATCGTTCCACGATCTGTCATTCCAAGATGGATTCCTCTCGCGTTATGCGCAGCGCTTCTGGTTTGCGATGCGGTGTGGATCCTAAAGCGCATCTATCCCATCAAGCCGACCAATGGAGCGGAGCACTTCCAGCCGGAAACCGCTCCGCAAGTCGGGGCGCCATACATGGTCCATCGAGAGCCGCTTGTCGCCTCCAGCGGCCACCCATGTACTCCAACCCCATGGGGAACTGTCTCGGCTCTCAACCTGAACACCGGCAAATCGGCCTGGCAGGTCCCCCTGGGGACACTGATCGAAGGCCAGCAAACCGGTACAGTCAATGTGGGCGGAGATCTTGTAACTGCTGGAGGATTGCTGTTTACGGCAGCGTCAGAACAGCCGCTTCTTCGCGCCTTCGATTCATCGAGCGGCAGGGAAGTCTGGCAGGGGACACTGCCGGTGCCGGCTCAGGCCACTCCGATGAGTTATACGTTCGGCGGCAGACAGTACATAGTGATCGCCGCGGGCGGCCACGGAATGTTCGGTACGGCCATCTCCGACGCGGTAGTCGCATTCGCACTGCCCAGTCATGTTCAAGGAAGTCCACAATGAAAGCCGTCATATTGGCCGGCGGTCTCGGCACGCGCCTCAGTGAGGAAACCACCATACGTCCTAAGCCCATGGTTGAGATCGGCGGCCGTCCGATCCTCTGGCACATCCTTAAGCTCTACTCCAGCCAGGGCATCAATGAATTCATCATCTGCCTAGGCTACAAGGGCTACATGATCAAGGAGTATTTCGCCAACTACTTCCTGCACACCTCCGATGTCACGTTCGACGTCGCCCATAACAAGATGACGGTCCATGATTCAGTCGCTGAACCCTGGAGCGTCACCCTGGTCCATACCGGCGATCACTCCGGCACAGGCGGCCGCCTCCGCCGCATCGCCAAATATCTTCAGGACGAAAATGCATTCTGTATGACCTACGGCGACGGACTCGCCGACCTCGATATCCAGGCCACCATCGCCTTCCACAAAAAGCACGGCAAACTGGTAACCCTCACCGGCGTTCAACCCGTAGCCCGGTTTGGCGCGCTCGGGCTCAAGCAATCCCAGGTCTGCGCGTTCGAGGAGAAGCCGCGTGACGAGGGCGGTTGGATCAACGGAGGCTTCTTCGTGCTCTCACCTAAAGTTATTGCCGAGATCCACGACGATCTCTGGATGTTTGAGCGCGAACCCATTGAAGCGCTGGTCGCCCGCGGAGAGGTGCAGGCTTATCTCCATCGCGGCTTCTGGCAGGCGATGGACACTCTGCGCGACAAACACCAACTCGAAGAGCTCTGGGCTTCCGGGAAAGCTCCGTGGAAAGCGTGGTAGCTCAGTCCGCCGAGGGCTCCTGCACCGAATCCACCACCATTGTGCTCACGGTTCCCCGCGTCGCCGTCAGCTTCAGTCCCAGTTGCTCCCGTACCGCTGTAAATAGGGACGGACTTTGCGAATTTTCCGCCGCCTTCGGCACTTCGCCGCCATATTGGCTCTCGTCCTGAGCAAACTTCAGGTCGAAGTCGTACTTACCCGTTAGCCCCGTGCGATTCACTGTCGGCCGGTCCAGCGTGGCGCGCTGCAACATAGCGACAAAATCATCCATGGTTACGCTCCGAGCAGGCACCTGGATCCTGTCCGGGAATACCACGCCAACGATCTGTGGCGGATCGTCCGGCTTCGCTGCCGGCGCAAGCTTCGGCCCATCCTTCCCAACCGTCAGCTCATAAATCTCCATTTGTTTATCCTGCCGGTGGAATTTCAGCGCGAAACGGTCCACTAAAAGCGCGCGCAGCATCCGCATCTGCTCCAGCCTCACAGGATGAACATCGTTCGGCGTCACGGCCGAAATTACGAACCGCTCGGTGCGCACCCACTCCGGGCCGCCCGAGATTGTCCGGGGATTCAGATCGTACGCCAACGCGATCAGTGCCTCCAGCGTGAAATTGGTTGCCGTCCAGCGATGCGGCCCATCCATCTTGAAGTATCGGCCAGCCTTCGCGTCGACTTTCACCGGCTTGATTGACGCAACCTCAAACGCATCGAACCTCGGCCGCGCTTCTGGCGTTGCGGCGACTTGCGACACGGGGATACTCTGCGCCATCGCTGTACAGCCGATGACACCCATCCACATCAGGGCGAACGCGACCCGCTTAGGCATCAGTCCTCCTCAGGCAAGCCGGTTGGTTGCATAGCAGTCTGACTTGGCAGCTACTCAATGGTGATCCGGTATGAGAGCTTATGGCTCATGCTGCCTCGGTTATTCTGTTGTCCATGCCTGAAGGATTCTCCTGGCGCGGCAAGCGTGTCTTTCTCACCGGACACACCGGCTTCAAAGGTGGCTGGCTAGCCCTCTGGCTTGCCTCCAGAGGTGCGGTGATCCGCGGCTATTCGCTCAATCCTCCGACGGATCCCAGCCTTTTTGCCGTTGCTCGCGTGGGCGATGGCATTGAAGACATCCGCGGCGACATCCGCAATCCCTCCACACTCGATCCTGCCCTCCGTGACTTCGCTCCCGAAGTGGTCTTCCATCTT
This sequence comes from Acidobacteriaceae bacterium, assembly GCA_035572415.1. Lineage (GTDB taxonomy): Bacteria > Acidobacteriota > Terriglobia > Terriglobales > Acidobacteriaceae > Edaphobacter. The sequence continues at coordinate 37,009 of DATNAU010000089.1, read as the reverse complement.
GCCGCCCAGCCGCTCGTCCGCGCCTCCTACGCCGATCCCATCGGCACTTATGAGACCAACGTCATCGGCACCGCGCGCGTTCTCGATGCGGTCCGCCGCACACCGTCCGTCCACGCCATCGTCGTGGTGACCACGGACAAGTGTTACGAAAACACAGAGACCCTCCGCCCCTATGTCGAAACCGATCCGCTCGGCGGTTACGACCCGTACTCTTCCTCGAAGGCCTGCGCCGAAATCGTCTCTGCCGCGTTCCGTCAGAGCTATTTTCCTGCCCGCAATCCCACTCATGATGCTGCCCCGCAACCCGGCTCGCATCCGGTCGCCCTCGCGACCGCGCGCGCCGGCAATGTTATTGGCGGCGGCGATTGGTCAACCGACCGCTTGATCCCCGATCTCGTCCGCGGCTTCCTCGTTGGCGAGCCCGTGCGCATCCGCCGCCCAAACGCAATCCGCCCATGGCAACATGTCCTGGAGCCACTCGCGGGGTATATCGCGCTTGCCGAACATCTCCTCTCACCCCAAGCCGCGCGCTGCGCCACCGCCTTCAACTTCGGCCCCGCGCAGGATGACGCCCGATCCGTCTCATGGATCGCCGACAAGATGACCTCTCTCTGGGGGAATGGAGCGCGCTGGATTCTCGACGATACCGCCAATTCAGCCCTTCATGAGGCAGGCTATCTCACGCTTGATACCTCCCGCGCCCGAGCCGAACTCAACTGGTGTCCTCGGCTGAATCTTGAAGCAGCTCTCCAGCGGCTCGTCGAGTGGTATGGGGCTTGGCAAGCCGGCCAGGACATGCGCGCCTTCACGCTCGCCCAAATCGGGGCGTACGAGAGTCTGGCCGGACCGGGCAAATAGCTCGCCGCGATGAGCATTTATCAACCTTCAACGGCCTTGCGGATACAATCCGGACATCCGCTCATGAGATCGATAAAGTTTTTTCGTATACGCACGCGCTTCTTGTCCCTGCTTGGCGCCGTCCTGTTTTGCGGGCCGCTCACCGCGCAACCTCGCGCCTCGGCGCACGACGCGGCGTCGGCACGCGCTACGGTCCCGGCGCTCTTGCTCTCCGACATCCACTTCGATCCCTTCCTCGACCCAACAAAGGCCGCCGCGCTCAATGCCGCACCCGCCGCAGATTGGCCCCGCATCTTCGCTGCGGCATCAGATGCCGCGCTCACACCCTCCCAGCAGTCCGCCTTGCAGGCATGTACGAACGAGACTGACACCTCCGAAGCGCTTTGGCAGCCCACGCTTGCTGAGTTCAGGAAGACAGCCGCGCCTTCGCGCTTCGTCATCCTCTCCGGCGACTTTCTCCCTCACAAGTTCGATTGCAAGTACAAGGCGCTCCTTCCCGGCGCGACTGGATCCTCCTATGTCGGCTTCACGATCAAGACCGTCCACTATCTGCTCGACACGCTCCGGGCCGCCCTGCCTGGCGTACCCATCTACGCCGCGCTCGGCAACAACGACTCCGGCTGCACCGACTATTCTCTCGACGCAGAGCATGACCCATTCCTCACCGGCGTCGCGCCGTTCATCGCCGAAGCCGCGGACCTGACCGCTGCCAACCGAACAATGGCCGAGCATGAGATCGCCGCCCTGGGCGCCTTCGACGCCCCGCTCGCCGCGCTGCCGCACACGCGCATTGTCTCGCTCGACGATCTTTATCTCTCTGCCAACTACAGTACCTGTTCCGGCAAACATGACGCCGCGCCCGCAGCTGAGGCCGTGACGTGGCTCAAAAGGCAACTTGAGTCCGCCCGCACCGCTCACGAGCATGTCTGGTTTGTCAGTCACATCCCGCCGGGCGTCGATCTCTACGCCACAGCGCGCAGGCTGGTGAACGTCTGCGGCGGCGCCAAGCCAACGATGTTCCTCGGCTCCGAAGACCTCCCGCAAATGCTCGCGGCGTACTCTGACGTCGTCCGGCTCGCGATCTTCGGCCACACGCATGACGACGAAATGCGTCTGCTTACTCTCAATGACGGTCAGACCCAGGCCGCCAACTCGCGAGGCGCGGGGGAACGCACCGTTCCTGAATCCGCCGAACCCGCGCCGGTCGCCATCGCGGGAGTTCCGGTAAAGATCGTCTCGTCAATTACACCCGTTCACGGCAACCGGCCGTCCTTTACACTCGCGCGCGTCGATCCGGCAACCGCCACGCTGATCGATTACACCGTGATGATTTCCTCCGATCCCGCGACCGCACCCATCACGTGGTCGCACGAATACACCTACTCCGGCACCTATCATGAGCCTGCCTTTGATGCCGCCTCGCTCACCGCGCTCATCGCGGACTTCCAGGGCGACCCCGGCGACAAATGGCCCGCCAGCCAGGCCTATATCCGCAACTATTTTCCCGCCGAACCTGTAGCCGCGGCGGCCAACTCCGCTGTGATCTCCGCCGCATGGCAACCGTACGCCTGCTCGCTTAGTCACGATTCGGAGAAGGCCTTCGCAGCATGCGCCTGCCGGAAATAGAATCGGCTTATGCGAATCATCGCCGTTCTCTTCGCTGCTGCCTCCGTTGCCGCTGCGGCGCAAACCGCTCCTGCAGCCACTCCTCAGGCGACCGCACTTACCGGCCCGGTCACCTATACCTGCGGGACGGCCACGAAGCACGCCGGGCTGGGCGAGATCGCTCTCACGTCCGCAACTATGGTCACAGACAAAGCCGCCGGCTGGGACCTCAACTCAGTCCCTGCCGTCGCCAACGGCATTTGTTCCGCACGGCAGTCTGACGGTAAATCGCAGCCCTTCTATCTCTCCTTCCCGGTGCCCGAGGGAAACTATCGCATCACGCTCATGCTCGGCGGCAAAGACGCCTCGCTCGTGACCGTCCGGGCAGAGGCCCGCCGCCTGATGATCGAAAAGCTGCCCATCGCGGCCGGAAAGACCGTCACGCGAGCTATCGATATCAACGTCCGCTTGCCGGAGTTCAACAAACCGGACGGCACGCCAGCCCGCGTGCGTCTGAAGCCGCGAGAGATTGGCAATTTGGATTGGGACCCCAAGTTGACGCTCGAGTTCAACGGCGACCACCCCGCTTTTCATTCGCTGACGATCGAGCCGCTTAACGGCGCAAAGGCTGAGCCGGTTATATATCTCGCCGGAGATTCCACCATGGTCGACCAGGACGTCGAGCCATGGGCCTCGTGGGGACAGATGCTGCCTCGCTTCTTTTTGCCCGGAGTTGTCGTCGCCAACCACGCTGAGTCCGGCGAGTCCTCCGCCTCTTTCATCAGCGAGCAGCGTTTCGCAAAGATTATGTCGCTCCTAAAGCCCGGCGATTGGCTCTTCGTGCAGTTTGCGCACAACGATCAGAAGCTCGGCCCCGCCTTTCCGGACCGCTATCGCCAGATCATGACTGACTTCGTCAATCAGGTGCGCGCCAAGGGAGCTACTCCCGTAATCGTAACCGCGATGAACCGCGACATGTGGGATTCTGATGATGCCCACATCAAAGATACCCTTGCGCCCTATCCGCAAATCTCCCGCGATATAGCTGCTGCCACAAGCGCGGCGCTCATCGACCTCAACGCGATGTCGAAGACGATGTTTGAAGCTATGGGCCACGCCGGGGCGGCCAAGGCCTTCATGCACTTCGCCGCCAACACCTTCCCCGGCCAGGAAGCCGCGATCAGCGACAACACCCATTTCAACAGCTACGGGGCCTATGAACTCGCGCGCTGTGTCGTTCAGGGCATTCGTAACGATAGGCTGCCGCTGGCGAAGTATCTCGCTCCCTCGGTGCCCACTTTTGATCCGGCCACGCCCGATCCCTTCGCTGGTTTCTCTCTGCCGTTCACACCCATACAGAAGAAGGAAGACGTCACCAAAGTTCCGCAGACATAGCGCGCAGCGGACTGAAGCACATTAGAGCAAGCCTCCAGTCGAAGTTCGACGGTGAGCCGTCTCCGTTCAGTCGCTGCGCGTCCATTTTGCTTCAGCCGAGTACCGCGCAATGCTGGTGCAGCCGCACTCGTCTGTGGCGCCATCAATACAGGTTCGGCGCGCCCGGCGTGGGAACATTGTTGGCGATCTGCGCTCCGGCACTGTGCGCGCGGGTAAGTCCGCTCGACAGTGTGATCCCGGTGCCGGAGACCTGCGCTCCGGCAGCGTGGGCCTTCTGCAGCGGCGCGCTTAGGGTAATCGCAGGCGCTCCTTTGCGCCCGCCGTTGGCGACCACCGCCGTCTCTTCATTCGCGCCACTGTCGATCGTGATGGTCTGCCCCGGACGGAAGCTGAACGCATTCGCCACGGGAAGCGTCGTCGCACCCGCGGTCGTGGCCCCTTCCAGCGTCGTGGCGCCGGTAGTTCCAACGGTGGCGATCACCGCGCTCTCCTGGTTGGAGCCACTGTCGATAAGGATTGTCTGGCCTGCCTCAAATCCCTGCACGTTGGTGATCTTCACATTGTTCCCGCCGGCAGACGAGGCCGCGGCCAGCGTCGCTGCCGCCTGCACGTGGAAGTCCTCGCAGTTGGAATCGGTGTCTGCCCCATCCGGGAAGCGCCCTACGCTCCGCGATGGCTCATTGATCGCCGCCGCCGGCCGCCCGTTGCCGCCGCCGCCGAGACTCACTGCCGGTGCCCGGCAGCCGCTTGTCTCGGTTGGCGTGTTGCCCTGGAAGCCCTCCGCAGCCCACGGATCGACCTCCAGCCCGTAGTTGAGGCTGTCCACCACGAGGCCGGCAGCATCGCGCAGCACAATGCTCCCCGCCGCCGGCAACAGCGCCGGGCCGCCGAACCATTGGTTCGGCGCAGGAGTTCCCTGGTAACCCGCCGTCGTCACTGCGGCATCGCGCACCACCGCCTCAACCCCATGGCTCTTGCCCAAAGGGCTGTCAAGCTGGATACCGGTACCCAGGGCCTGGATAGGCTCGTTGCTTGAATGAGCGAACGCCGTCGCCGGCTCGAAGGTGATTCCCGTTCCGCGATCGCTGAAGGGCAGGTTGGCTGAGTGTGTGAACTTCAGTGGCGCCTCAAGTTCCAGCCCTGTCCCCGGATACATCACGTTCTCTCGCGCCACATGCGCTTCTTTCAGCGCGGGCGAGATCGCCAGCGTCATTCCACCCTGTCCGCCAGCGCTGACAGAAGAAATGGTCACCGTCTGCCATGTCGCCGGACTGCCGATAATCACCTCGTCGCCAGCCTTCACCGCATTCTCAGCGCCACCGCCGAACCCGCCGAAGCCAGCGCGCACCTCGATGCTGGTCGCCCCCGCTGCGGCATTGGCCATCAGTGTCATCCGCCGGCCCGGCGTGCCAACGCTTTTCACCGTCACCCACTCGACGCCATGGTATACGCTGTCCACATCCAGGCGAATCTTGTCGCCCGGCGAGATGTTCGCCGTCGACATCACCTTCAGGTTGGTCGCGCCCGCCGGCGCCGTAGCCGCCGTCAAGGACAGCGTCCCAGGCTTGCCCACCGAGGTCACAGTCGCAACCTCGTAGCTCTCTTTGCTATTTGACACCGCCGGATATGTTGCGCCGTGGCCAAGCGCGATCTTCTGCCCCACCTCGAAACCCGCGATGCTCGTCACAGGCACATTGGTCGAACCTGCAGGCACGGTCATGATCGGCCCCTCGGGCAGAGGCTCCCACAGCGTTGTCGGCTCGGCCGCCGCTGTCCCTACGCTTGCAATCTTGCGGCTCTCCGCTTCGGGCCCGGTGCCCACTTCAATCGCATCGCCGACCTTCATTCCCGCCGTGCTTCTCACATGGATCGCAGCGTCGCCTGCGCGCGCTCCAGCGGCCAACCCCGAGTTCGACATGCCCAGCACGTAAAAGCCGTGCGCAGCCAGCTTCGTCCCCGCAGGCACCTTCACATCCGAAAAAATGGCCTGCTGCGTCGCATGCTCGGTGACAGTCCAGCCCGAGAGATCGACCGCCGCGGAGCCTCCGTTATACAGCTCGATAAACGGCTGCACCGCATGGGTGCTGAATTCGTTGATCTTTACCGGAAGAACATTGCGCACCTTCTCCGCCGCCATCTCCGACCGCGCGCCGCCCGCGCTCATCCACGAAGCGCTCGCCACCAGATCGCCATTCAAGGCCGCGGTCCCCGAAGTCACCTTGAACGTCGCGCTCACGCTCGCCCCCGGCGCCACCGGCCCGGCGATCGTCGCCCCTCCGGCCGAAGCCGTCGCCGTCCAGCCCTTCGGCGGCGTGAGGTTCAGCTTAACTCCCGTCGCGGGCGCCTCGCCGTTGTTGGTGAACGTCACCGTCGTCTCCTGCGACGAGCCCGGCGAAAACGTCTGCAACCCGGGCGCATTCGCAACCGAGGCAGGCGCCAGGCTGACCGCAGCCACCGCGTAACGCGCCGCCACGACATTGGCCTGCACCAGTTGGTCGGTAGCATCGGTCGGGAAGGTCTTCGCCGCCGTCACCGCGCCCTCGTAGAAGGTTCCCTGCGAGCCCACGCTGTTGTCGCCGCCGTTGCCCAGCAGGATCGCCCCCTGCTTGCGCATCGGGTCGTAGCCCCAGTCCACGCGCGGTCCGTCGAACATCACCTTCAGCGCGCCCTGCTGTGAATCGCCGCCCAGCGAGGTCCAGTGATGCGGCTCGCCCTTGGCCATCCCGGTCACGAAACGCGAGGTCATGTTGGGCAGATTGGGGCACAGCTTCGATGGCGAACCCGGATTCACGCAGCCCACCAGGTTGTTCTCCTGGTCGGTCATCACCCACGGCCCCGGCGGGTTGCCGTGAAACCACGAGGTCGCATTGCCGAAGTATGCCGTCTCCATCGTTCCGGCATCGTCGTCGTGGCTGTCGATCTCGGCATTGCCGTAATCGAAGCAACAGCCGCCGTTGTAGTGTTTTCCGCTGACCACCCAGTATTGGCCCTCGGCCTGGTCGTCCACCGCGACGCCCTTCTGGTCGTCTTCGCGCAGGCCCATGCCCGGCTCGATGAATGCGCCATATACCTTGTGTCCCATGATCGAAATCGGCGCCATGTCGGCAACCGGGACGTTATTGAAGCCGCCCATCGCGGGACCGCTGAACGCCCCGCGCGGCGCCTGCGTCAGGTCGTTCTTCTTCCCGGACTGGTCATAGATCGTCGTGATCCAGCAGTACGTATTTGCGCAGAACCGGTCCTGCGCCGCCGCATCGGCGTACCCGCCTGCATCCGTGCCGCTGGGCTGCACCACGCCGATGTCCAGCTTCTTGCCGTCCGACTGGCGCAGCACCTGGTACAGCGGGCCGTTGTAGGCCGCATACATCGCGCGCGTCGTGCTGTGCGCACCCACGCAGGGATCGCCCGCCGCCGCATACACGTCGCACGGCCCCTTTGGACGCGCCGGAGCAGCAACTGCCGGCGTAGCAATCAACGACGCACCACCCGCCAACGTCAGCAAAGCTACGAGCACAAGACCGGTCTTCGATTTCATATTCTTTCGGTTTCTCCTGCAAATATCCCGGCGCACAGATTCAGCCGGGGAATTCCCTTGCAAGTAAACCAAATCGCAATGAATCTGTCGAAGCGGCGTGGTGCAGTTGCACCACCATCCCGTCCGGCCGACGAACTGTGCCAGCCCAGGTGCGCAGTGAAGCACCCCCGTATTCGTTCTCCCTCAGCCGCGAGCTAGCGGCCAGCTCCTCTTGCGCATCACCAGCACTAGCAAGCCCGCGCACCCAATCCCCGCAAGGACTGCCGACGGAGGCTCCGGCGTGGGATTCAGTGCCTGGTCCGCGAAGGTCGCCACCAGCGAATCGGCGTATGTCGTCGGATGCTCCGTGTCCCAGTAAAGGAAGGTGTTCGGATCGCAGCCAGGCGTCAGGTCACACGCGCTCGCCGTATTGGTCAGGCCATATGCCGCCGGATTCGCCAGAATATCCCCGAACAGTGAATTGATATTCACGCCGGTCACATCGATCCCTTGCGATTGCAGGAAGGCCAGGTCCTTGGCCCATTCGGTATTGAACGCGTCCGACTGCGCATTCACCGCCGCGGCCAGCACCGGATTCCCAATCAGTTCGGGAATGTCCCCCAACTCCGGCAGGTTCAGCCAGAGAAAATTATGTCCGCCCGCTCCCGCCACCGCCGCAATCTGCGCCGCAATGTTGTCCGCCGCCGCGGTCGGGCTCAGGTTTCCCAGAATGTCATTCGCTCCGCCCCAGAACGTGTACAGCGCAGCCGACGGCGCTACACCTGCCGTATTTGTCAGGAACAGCCCGACCTGATTCTGCATGCTCGCCAATCCCGTCGCCGTTGTGGCGCTGCCCACTGCGTAGTTGGTCCCGCCCAGTGGCGCTAATGCCGGCGAAGGATCGGCAACGCCGATGTCCGCTGCAAACTGGTCCACCCACAATCCAGCCGGCCCCGACCCCGACTGCGGATTGGTGAAATACCCCACCGGGAACGGCACCAGCGGCACATTTCGCGTCGCATAACCGGGCCCCGGCTGCGCGCCCAGCGTTGCGATTGACGCGTTTCCGGCATCCGACAGGCTGTCGCCAAACGCCACGATTTCGCTGAAGGAAGCCGCGAGCGCAGCGTGGGAAAGGAAAGCGGAAACAGCGGCAACAGCAAGGCCAATCTTGAAGCGCATGTCGTAGTCCTTTTCACACAAGCGTAGGGATGACGACAACTTCGATGCACATTCCAGCCGTCGCGCAGCCCGGGCGCTCAAAGATTCGTCTAGCACAATCTACTCAGATACAATTTCGCGGCATGAGAAAAGCTGCCCAAGCATTGCTGCTATCCAGCCTGCTGCTCTCCTCCGTCGCATTCGCCCAAAGCGCCTCTGCCCCCGATCCGCTGCATGATGGCTTCGGTCAACCGCCTGACAGCGCGAAGCCTCGCGTCTGGTGGCACTGGATGAACGGCAACATCTCCAAAGAAGGCATCCGCCTCGACCTCGACTGGATGCACCGCGTCGGCATCGGCGGCTTCCAGAACTTCGACGCCGCGCTCTCCACCCCGCAGGTTGTCGACCACCGACTCGCCTACATGACGCCCGAGTGGAAGGACGCCTTCAAGTACGCCACTACGCTCGCCGACCAATTTGGCATGGAAGAGGCCATCGCCGGCTCCCCCGGCTGGAGCGAGACCGGCGGCCCCTGGGTCCCGCCCGCCGAGGCCATGAAGAAGTATGTGTGGAGCGAGACCGTCGTCGAAGGCGGCAAGCCCTTCACCGGCACGCTCCCGCACCCGCCCACCGTCACCGGCAAATTCCAGAACACGCCCGCCACTGGCAACTTCAAGGAACCCACCTTCTATGCCGACTCCGCCGTCATCGCCTACCGCATCCCCGCCGCAGACGCGCCCCTGCCCGCAGCCGCCTTCACCACCAGCGACGGCAAGTCCGTCAACGCCGGCGTGCTCTCGGACGAAAACGCCTCAACCGCCATCTCCATCGCGCGCAACTCTGGCGACGGCAAGCCCTGGCTCCAGATCGCATATCCGGAAGCTGTCACGATCCGCGCCGTCACCACCGCGTTGCGCGTCGCACGCGGATTCGGCCTCGCCATCACCCTCCAGGCCAGCGACGACGGCACCACGTTCCACACCGTCACCTCCATCCAGCCCGGCGGCGCGCCGCAAACCACCATCTCGTTTGCACCCGTCACCGCCCGCTACTTCCGCCTCACCTTTGAGCCGCGCACCCCGGGCAATGAAAACCTCTCCGTCGGCGAATTCGTCCTTCACTCCGATGCGCGCGTGAATCGCTTTGAAGAAAAGGCCGCCTTCCAGCAGACGCCGGACCTCTACGGCTTCCCCACGCCCGAAATCGATCCCGCATCCGCCATCGACAAGAGTTCCGTCATCGATCTCACCGACTGCATGAAGCCCGATGGCTCCTTGGACTGGACTCCGCCCGCAGGGCAAAATCCCGCAGACAAGTGGCGCATCATCCGCATCGGCTATTCTCTGCTCGGCATCACGAATCATCCAGCCACCGCGGAAGCCACCGGTCTCGAGGTCGACAAGCTCGATCACACGGCCGTCGCGCACTACATGGACGGCTACCTCAACAGCTATCGCGACACCGTCGGCGCCGGCGAGATGGGCAAGCGCGGCATTCGCTATGTCATCACCGACAGCTGGGAGGCCGGCACGCAGAACTGGACCGGCAACATCCTCACCGAATTCCGCAAGCGCCGCGGCTACGACCCTACGCCATATCTGCCTGTCCTCACCGGCCGCATCGTCGAAAGCGCGCGCGCCAGCGATGCCTTCCTCTGGGACCTGCGCAAGACCATCGCCGAGCTCACCGCCGACGAGCACTACGGCCAGATCGAAGCCTCGCTCAAGGCCCGCGGCATGGGCCACTACGGCGAATCGCACGAGTCCGGGCGCGCCTTCATTGCCGATGGCATGGAGGTCAAAAAGCTCGACGACATCCCCATGGGCGCCATGTGGACGCAGCCGCTCGGCCAGCACCGCGAGCTCTTCAACTACAACGCCGACGACCGCGAGACCGCTTCCGTCGCGCACATCTATGGCCAGAATCTCGCCGCCGCCGAATCCATGACCGCCCGTATCGACAGCGCATGGGCTTGGTCGCCCGCCACGCTGAAGCCCACCGCCGACCAGGAATTCCTCAACGGCATCAACCGCATCGTCATCCATGAGTCCGCGCACCAGCCGCTCGTCGGCCACGAGCCCGGCCTCACCCTCGGACCCTACGGCCAGTGGTTCAATCGCAATGAAACCTGGGCCGAAGTCGCCGGTCCGTGGGTCGACTACCTCGCGCGCACCAGCTACATGCTGCAGCAGGGCCGCTTCGCCGCGGACCTCCTCTACTTCTACGGCGAGGACTCCAACGTCACCGCCATCTTCGCCAACAAAGCCCCGGACGTTCCCGCAGGGCATGGCTTTGACTACATCGACGCCGACGGCCTCATCCACGCCATCAACGTGCAGAACGGCGAACTGGCGACTGCATCCGGCATGCGTTACCGCCTGCTCGTCCTCGATCCCTACAGCCGCCACATGTCGCTGCCCGTGCTGCGCGCCATTCACTCGCTCGTCGAAGCCGGCGCTACCGTTGCGGGCCCCAAGCCCACCGACACGCCGAGCCTCGCTGACAATCTGGCCGAATTCACCCGCCTCAACAACGAACTCTTCGGTGACGGTGACGGCGTTCACACCGTCGGCAAGGGCAAGGTCTACGCCGGCTCAGATGCCGCTGCCGCACTCAAAGCCCTCAACATCGCGCCGGATTTCGACTACTCCAAACCGGAATCCGACACCCGCATCGAGTTCGTCCATCGCAAACTGCCCGACGCGGACATCTACTTCCTCGACAACCGCAACGAGCGCGACGAGACCTTCGACGCCTCCTTCCGCGTCACCGGCAAAGCGCCCGAACTCTGGCATCCCGAAACCGGCCAGTCCGAGCCCGTCTCCTACTCCATCGCCGGCACTCGCACCGCCGTCCCGCTGCACCTCGAACCCTGGGGCTCGGTCTTCGTCGTCTTCCGCCATGCTGCCAGCGCGCCCTCACGCACCATCCCCGTTCCGGTCGAGACAAAGCTCGCCACACTTTCTGGCCCATGGAACGTCAGCTTCCAGCCCGGTCGAGGCGCGCCCGCCTCCGCCACGCTCGACAACCTCATCTCCTGGCCCGACAGCACCGATACCGGCATCCGCTACTTCTCCGGCGGCGCCACCTACACCCACATGCTCAACGTCCCCGCCGACTGGATCAAGCCGAACTCGCACCTATGGCTCGATCTCGGCGACGTGAAGAACCTCGCCTCCGTCACCCTCAACGGCAAGCCGCTCGGCGTCACCTGGCACACGCCCTACCGCATCGACCTGACCTCTGCCGCCAAGCCCGGCGCCAACGAACTCAAAATCACCGTCTATAACGCCTGGGTCAATCGCCTCATCGGCGACCAGCAACCGAACGCCACCAAAGTCACCTACGCCGACATCACGCCCTATCGCGCCGATTCGCCCCTGCTGCCCTCAGGCCTTCTTGGTCCAGTGCAGATTTTTCGTGTAACCACGCGATAGCTGCAAACTACGAACCGTGAGCTTAGGTGTCACGTCTTTCGCAGCGGATATGCCTAAGCTTCATATCCTTACCAGCGTCGCGCTCAGCAGCCCGACGACCACGCCGAACAGCTCGGCCTTGATCTCCATCGTGGCCAGTTCCTTCGCCGGATCGAGCGGCAGGTGCAGAATCGTCGCCGCGCCGCCAGGCACTGCGCGTCCCCGGCCCTTGAACGTCGCCGAATCCAGCACGCGCGTCTGTCCGCTCCGCAGATCGACTCGGGGCGGCAGCGGCGCGTTGTTGACGAAGAGGTAGTCGTCCAGAAGATAGTCCTGCTCGATCGGCCACCACGTCTCCGGATTGCGCAGCGGCAGGGAAGCGTGCGATCCGTCGCGATACCCGACCGTCACCGTCCCGTGGTTCATCCGGCTGCACTGCGGCATCGTCGTCCCCGCCATCAGCAGATAGATGCCGCTCGCCCGGCTGCTCAGAGGAACGCTCACCGAAGGCTCGTCCTGCTTCCAGTACGAGAGGAAGCGCACGTTCGGCGCATCGCCCGCTGGCGTAGCGAATTCAACGCCGATCGCCGTCTTCAACAAACCGCCCGCAGCGCGTAGGCCGGCGTCGTCGATCGTCGCGCGTCCATCCGGATTCGCCCATCCGCCGAGCAGATTATCCGGAAACGACAGCGAGCAGTACGGCGACCGCGGCTCACTGTAGATGCGCGTGAAGATCTCCGTGATGCGGTTCTTCATCACGCCGGTGAGGTCGACGTGCTCCGTCGCCGCACCGTTTGTCAGGGTTGGGACAGGCAGAAACGGCGAGGGTATGGGACGCACAGGCTTTATGGCAGGTAGTGGATATACCGGCTGCCCATGCCATTGAATTGTGATGTGGTAAGAGGAGGCCGGAGGCAACGTGGCTACCAGGATCGATGGCCCAACCGCTTCCTTGTCGAAAGCGCACGTGATTCGTTTACCGTCGCTGGTCATCACGGGCAATGTCGTCGTCCACGCCGGCAGCCGGAGTTTGAGTCCAGCGTCCTTCGCCAGCCGGCTGGTGAACTCGTAGGTCTCGCGAGAGCCGTCGCGTTTCCACGAGAAGTCGAAGTCCTTGTGCTTGATCGAAGCGCGGTCCCAGTGCGAAGGGAAGCCGGGTCGAATGCGGATTTCGGCCGCAAGCAGATCAGGCTGGATGCCGAACAGTCCTTCGATCAGCGCACGCGAGGTAATGCCCGTCGGATCGCCGAAATCCCGCTGCGCCTCCTGGCGATGTACATCGAGCGCAGACGTCATGTGCAGATCGCCGGGACACAGGCCCATGTACATCGAGTCGAGCAGCGCGCCCCGGAAGATTTTGAACGCCTCATCCCGCATGCCTGCTTGCCAGAGCGCCAGTGCGAAATGTGAGTTCTCCGCCAGTAATAGCAGGTTCAGCGACCACATGTACGGCAGCCAGTCCGAGCACGACAGCATGTAGCCGCCATCCGGCACGCCGTCGCCGTGAATGGGAACATGCTTCAGCGTTGCCAGCCGATCGGACGCCATCATCGACGCCTGCTGCGGCGTCGGCACCTCGCTGTCGATCGTGTGATACACCGTCCAGAGCGCAGGGTTCGAGTACACCGTCTGCGGCCCAAGCAGGTCCTTCGATTCGCCGAACGCGCCCTGCTCGGGCAGCCACAGCAGCTCGTTCATGCCGCGTTGGATCAGCCCTGCCTCGTTTTCATAAGCGCTGCCGTCCTTGCCGATGAGCGTGGCCAGCTTCGCCGCGCCGCGCAGCGCGAAGACCATGTACGCGGAAGAGTGCGCCGCACCGCCGCCCGAGTACTGCAAGTTGTCGCTCGCCCAGATTGCTGCATATGCCTCGTATAGAGGAAGCTCTTCGCCCTTCGCATTTTTGTACGTCCGCCGAAACAGCCGATGTTCCCACGCAAGATGCCGCTCCAGCGCCGGCCACACCTCACGCGCGAAATCGAGATCACCGGTCCACATCAGGTGCCGCAGCAGCGCGTCGAACAGCACCATGTTCATGTCATAGTGCGAGTTCTCCACGTCGCCGTTGGAGTGCAGCAGCTTCTCTTTGCGTGTCAGGTGAACATTTGGGTCCCACGGGCCGGTCGCGGGATCGCCGGTCGTAATCGGCGAGGTGTTCTGCTTCGCAATCCAATGCCGGAAGTTGGCCACCGCGCGGTCATGTGTGCCCATCGCATCCAGCGCATATGGACCACGCCATCCAGCAAACGCCTGTCGCCACGCGACCGCGCCGTGCATGATGCAGCCCCGCTCTGAGTCCCACAGACCATCGGCCGCGATGGCCAGCGCTGGGCCAGCCGCATTGATGTATTCATCCGGCGTATCCAGTTTGATCGACTGCGCAATCGCCTCCACCTGTGCGCTGCGCGCTGTGAATGCGGCAATGGTTCCGCTGATCTTCGACTCGCCTTCAGCCGGCAGATGTTCAATCGTGAGCAATGCGGGCTCGTGGCCAAGCAGGAGGGACCCTCTGAGGATCGGGCGTTCCGGCTCATGCGTTCCAGGACCCACATGCCCGGGACCGCCCGGCGGCGTGTTCCATGCGGAAAAGTCAGCAAGGGTCATCTCCTCGTCGGGTTCGGAGTTGCCGGGCAGCGTCAGCAATATCAGCGCGGAGGGACCTTGTACGCGCGCCCACGTTCGCCCGTTCGCTCCGCCCGTCTCGAACGTGTTCCCACTGCACTCCTCCGCGCGCACCTGGAAGAACTGCGAGACCGGCTCGACCTCGCAGCCAATGTCGCCGCCGCGCCGCCCCTTGCGGCCACTCACGCCGCCAAAGGCCCACGCCAGTCGCGTATTCGCGGGCAGATCGCTGCCCTCAACCTTGAGCAGCACGCCCGATCCTTCACCCGCAGTCAGCAGTTCCGCCCGGATCATGCCCTTTTCCAGCAGTGCATCGCGAATCTCGTAGATCATGCGCCCGGGACGATAGCGCGCTGTCACCTCATCCGCATCCGCGCTCCACTTCGATTGCTCCCCCACGATGAAGCCAAGCTTCAGGTTTCCGCCATGACCCGGCAGATAGAGCGAGAACTCGGGCTTGTCGCCCGCATCGACGCGGAAGCCTGCCGAGTCCGGCGGTCCATAGATCGGCCGATTGAAAAATTCGCTGCCGTTGCGAATGACAAATTCGCCATTCACTGGCTTGTAGCGCAAAGGCCGCGCAATGCGGCCTTCCATCAGCGGCTGAATCCCACCGCTGATCACCTCCGGAGGAAGAGAGCGCGCCGGGATAGGCCCGGCCGAAGGGGATCGGGGCGCTGCACCACTCGCGCGGCCTGCTTGCCCCATACCTTTGAGCGTTGCAGCTGTCTGCGCAACCGCCGCGCCGGAAACAGCGAGGAATTTACGCCGAGACCATCGCCTGCCAAGCTTTGTCATCGCAGGGAATGCTAACAACTCTGGCCGGCTCAGGCCAGCACGCGAAGCAAGGCAATGTAAGTCAGTGCGACGACCACGTCTTATCCGCCGAGTTGCACAGCCGCTCGAGCGTGCAGTCAGCGCAACGCGGCTTGCGAGCAATGCAGATCTGCCGGCCGTGATAGATCACCTGGTGCGAGAACTCGATCCACTTCCTCTGCGGAAGAATCCGCATCAGGTCCTTCTCCACCTTTTCCGGCGTCGTCTCATCGGTTAGCTCCAGCCTGCGCGAGATGCGTAGCACATGGGTATCGACAACGACGCCAACCGCGATGCCGTACCAGGAACCGAGCACGACATTCGATGTTTTGCGCGCGGCGCCGGGTACGCGCAGCAGTTGCTCCATGGTCTTCGGGACCTCGCCGCCGAACTCCTGCGCAATTACGCGGCCTGCGCCCTGGATCGACTTCGCCTTGTTGCGAAAGAAGCCTGTGCTGCGGATTAGCTCTTCGAGCGCAGGCAGGGAAGCCTCGGATATCGCCTTCGGCGTGGGATACGCTGCAAAAAGCGCGGGCGTCGCGAGGTTCACGCGCACATCGGTGCATTGCGCGGAGAGAATCGTCGCGACCAATAGCTCCCAGGCGTTCCGGTGGGTCAGCGCGCATACGGCTTTTGGATAAGCCTTCTCCAGCGCGTCGAGGATCGCAGTTACGCGTTCCGGAGCGAGCGGGTTCACGGTCTTCCCCGGCTTCGCTTTGGGTGACACAGGCTCCGACGCGGCAATCTTTCGCGCCTTGTCGCCCTTAGGCGCGATTGAGACGCGCGAAGAGGCCTTCGCGAGTTGTTGCGGCGTGGGCTTTAAAACACGCGAAGGCACAACCTTTTTCTTCACGCCGGATTTCGACGCAGAACTCAAGGCAGCGATCCTTCGCTGAGGCGAAAGTTAGAGGAGAACCAATCAGGAAGGGCGAGCCACTTCGTGCAGACGGGCAGCCTTGCCGCGCAGTCCGCGCAGATAAAAGAGCTTGGAGCGGCGCACCTCGTAGCTGCGCAGCTTCTCCACCTTGTCCACAACCTTGGAGTTGTATGGGAAGATGCGCTCGACGCCCTGGCCGAAGCTCATCTTGCGCACCGTGAAGGTTCCCTGCGGTCCCTTGTTGGTTGCGATGACCATGCCCTCAAAGGCCTGGAGGCGCTCTTTCTCACCCTCGCGGATCTTTACCTGCACGCGGACGGTGTCGCCGGGGGCGAAGGAGGGAAGGTCGGTCCGCTCCAGTTTCGCGGCCAGTTTCTGCATGATGGGATGGATAGACATAGCGATTTCCTGTTCAGAGACTCGAATCCCTAGTTTACACGAATTCAGCTTGTCGAGGCTCGGGATTTAGGCCTGAAAGCGTTGCGCTTTCAATGACTCGACATATACAAGGTCTTCATTGCTGAGCACCGCATTCTGCAGCAGATCCGGGCGGTTGCGCAGCGTTTTTGCCAGCGCCTGTTGACGACGCCAGCGCCGAATGGCGAGATGGTCGCCGCCCGCAAGTACTTCGGGAACAGCTGCACCGCGGAATTCTGCCGGGCGCGTGTAATGCGGATAATCCAGAATTCCGCCGGCGCCATGCGTGGAGCGCGGAACCCCGTCAACGCCCGGAGCCGCAGGATCGGCAGCAAGATCCACGTCCGACAAACCGAAGCTCTCGTACCGCGCCGAATCCTCATGCCCGAGCACCCCAGGCAGCAGACGCGTCACAGCATCGATGACGACCGCGGCAGCCAATTCGCCGCCGGAGAGCACGTAGTCGCCGATGGAAAGCTCTTCGTCGGCCAGCAGATCGTTGACGCGTTCGTCGACGCCTTCATAGCGTCCGCAGATCAGGACCACACGCTCAAGTTCCGCTAACCGATGCGCGATGGTCTGCGTGAACGGCCGTCCCTGCGCGGAAAGCAGAATCACGCGCTCGCACGCTGGGTCCCGTTGCTCCTTCGGGGCAATGCCCAGCGATTCCACGCACTCGAAGATCGGCCGCGGCTTCAATACCATCCCTTCGCCGCCGCCGAATGGACGGTCGTCAACCGTGCGGTGACGATCGTGCGTGAACGACCGCAGGTCATGCGCCCGGACTTCGACCGCTCCGTTGGCAATGGCGCGGCTCAGGATGCCGTGATCGAACGGCCCCGCGAAGAAGGCTGGAAAGATGGTGGCAATCTCAAAACGCATAAGCGAGCTGCGCATGGTGCCGAATTGCTGGCACTGCGGTCTAACCAAGTGTAGAGCCAATCCATCACACATCCTGCAAGCCTTGCCTCCGGCAAAGAAGTGCTTCCCCGCGGTACGACTTTGGGTGTATTGGGCGGCCCAGCGCTGCCGGATATTCTCCGACTACCTATAGAAACAGCGTACGGAGCTGTTCAGCCAGGAGTATTCCTATGTCTAATTGCCGGATTGTGTTCACCACGATTGCCGCCATCATTCTTAGCAGCGGCTCTGTAGCCCTTGCGCAAAACACCCAGATCGCCTCGGCGGGCTACGCCGAAGCTACCAGCCCAATCAGCGCTTCAGAGACTTCTTCCTCCAGCTCTCCCGCGGAGGATTCTGCGGCCATCATCGCCACGCCCACGCCGCGGCCTTACCCGGTGAATGAGGAGATCCGCATCCGCCCGTTCTCGCGCGTCGCGTTCGGCACCAAGCTGGGTACGCTGGGTTGGGGCGGACAGATTGCAACGCCCATCACGCTCCGCATCAACCTGCGCGGCGGCTTCGATATCTTCAATCTTGGCTATGGACTCACAAGCGACGGAACGAACTATTATGCGTCGGCACACTTGAAGAGCGGCACGGTTCAGGCGGATATCTATCCGTTCGCGCACGGCAGCTTCCATGTAAGCCCGGGCGTGATGATCTTCAAGAACAATCTCACGGCATCGCTGAACGTTCCAGGCGGCAACACCTTCAGTGTCGGCGATACGGACTACACCAGCGATCCAAGCAATCCGGTGAATGGCTCCGGTGTAATCCAGTTCGGACGCACCGCGATGCCAATGCTGACGGTCGGCTTCGGCAACATGATCACGCGGCATGAGTTCAAACATCTCAGCTTCCCATTTGAGCTGGGGGTCGCTTACACGGGACAGAATACGATCGCCATCAACATGCAGGGTGGCGTCTGCAACGATCAGGGATGCGGCAGCGCAAACGATGCCGACTTTCAGCAGAATGTGCAGCAGCAGCAGACGAAGATCAACGAACAGATGAAGAAGTTCCAGCTCTACCCCATCCTCACCTCCGGCGTCACCTACCGCTTCTAGTTCCAGGAATCAGGCCTTCATTCGCGAGAGATTCCTTCGCGCACTGATTTTCTTGGTCAGAATCGGACGTTCCGCTATTCCGTGTGATTGCCGTTGCCGCTGGACCGATTCAGATCGGTGAGACCTTCAGGCAACGACATGTGGATAGACTTTGCCAAAAGGTCGATCCCAACCACATAGCTCTTCGCGAAGGGCACCAGCAACTCTTCATGGTCGGGTGACGCGATCACGAGGAGCGGCGCGGCGTCTTCCAATCGATGCGAGCCGTCGGCCGTTGTCGGGAAGTCGACCGACTCTACGACGCCAAGCGCAACGTCGCCGTCATAGACGGTGCAGCCGGTCAAATCGGAGATGTAGATCGAGTCTGCTTCGAGCGGCATGCGCTCTGCGAGTGGAACAACTACCTCTTTGCCCGAAAGCGCCTCGGCCTGGGTGATGGAACCGACGCCTGCAAAGTGCAACACGATTCGTCCAGAGTTGCGACCGACAGGAACCCACTGGGAGGCGATTTCAGCCGGTTCGGGAGTCGCATCCGATGCCGGGTTCAGCGCTTCGGCGAAGCCCGGCGGCGCGAGCCAAACGCGCGGGTGCTCCGCGAAGCGATGGGGAAAGTCCGTGAGCAGATCGGCGAGCACCTCGCCTTTGCGCCCCTGCGGCCGCAGGATACGCGCGAGAAGCGTCCATTGCGCCGTAGGGGGCATCGTCACCAGGCCGCCGAACTGCGATTTGCGCGGATCACTCCCGCGCGTCGCGGTCCTCAACGATGTCCAGCGCGAACCGGTGATGCAGCTTCATGCTGGCAGCGCCCAGGATGGTACGCAGCGAGCGAGCCGTGCGGCCCTGTTTGCCGATCACCTTCCCGATGTCCTGATGTGCGACACGCAGGCGGATCACGGTGGATTCATGGTCGTCGATGGTCTCGATCACGACCTCTTCGGGCTGGTCGACCAGCGCGTGCACGATCTCCAGCATCAGGTTCTTCATCATCTCCGCCGGCTTCACGGCGGCTTGTGTCCCTTGATTCATCACACACACCTCGTAGAGTATGCTGCGCCGGAACCCTTCAGCTCCGTTTAGCCTCATCTAGGGTGAGGTCTTCAAAGGAGCGAAATGACTCGCCGCCGTGCAGCGCATGGCCGTGGGTTGCTCCGCGAAGACCACGAAAAACGCTCTTCCTTAAGATTGAGCCTTGAAAAGCTTTGCAAGAGTCTACGGCATGGAAGGGAAAACTCGCTGCCGAAAAATGCGCCGGCCGATACCCTTTGGAGACCGAAAACCCGGTTACCTGATTACTGATGCGTTACTATGCTGCAGTTGCAGGGGAGGTTGCCGCAGGCTGGCTCAAAAGCTTCCCGAGGCGATCGGAAAGCCTGGCGCCGTTCCCGACCCAGTAGTCGATGCGGTCGCGCTTCAGCTCAAGAGAGGCCGGAGACGTACGAGGATTATAGGTGCCCACAACCTCGACGGAGCGGCCGTTGCGGGCACGATCCTTTTCGATGACGACAATGCGGTAATGGGGCTGCTTACGGGCGCCAACGCGCGCCAGGCGAATCATCAACACGTGAAAAGTCCTCTCAAAAAGAAAAGAAAGCAAATGTGCAGGGTGAACAAGAGGGCACACATGGCCCGCCGCATGCGCAGGCTGAACCCATCGCCCATTTTACCCAACACCTAAGTATGACGGACTCCGAGCGATTTCGCAACGGTGGAAGTGATGAATTGCCGAATCAAATTCCGCGCCTCGGATCCCGAATCCTGGCCGTGCAGCTATTGGCCATCTCGCAACAGTGCAACCGCTGCCCACAGCACCGGAGCCTGGCCGTGCAGATTGCCGGTCTCCCGCTTGCGGTCTAGATAATACTGCTTGTTGTCCAACTTGCCGGTGCCGGTACACACTTGCGTCACGTCGTGGTTCTGGTCGACATAGCCGGTCACAGCAATCCATGCGCGCCGGGCTGCGGGTGCATAGGTCGCCGCATCCAGCCATCCGTGCTTCACGCCGGTGATTAGCGCGAAGGCGAACATCGCCGAACTCGAGCTTTCGGGCCACGCCGCGGGATCGTCGATCAGTTCGCGCCACATGCCGTCCGCACCCTGATACTTCAGCAAGCTCGCCATCATCAGTTTGTAGCTGCGCATGATGCGCGCACGATCGGGGTGGTCGGTCGGCAGCGTGCGCAGCATTTCGGCCATACCGGCGGCGAACCAGCCGTCGCCGCGGCCCCAGAAGTACTTCACGTCCGGCGCGTGAAAGAACAGTCCATTGGGCTGCTGCAGCCGGTCCAGGTAAACGACCATCTCGTGCGCATCCCGGTCCAGATACTTGCGGTCACCGGTGGCACGATACGCCTCAAGCTGCAGCATGGTCAGCATGTACATGTCGTCGACCCAAAGGCGGGACTGCGGCGAGAGGCCGTCTTTCACGAGCGCATCATGTACATCGGCAGGGAGCTCGGGCGGGGTGGTGGGCGACAGCGGACCCCATTGCCGGTCGGCCCATTCGACACCGCGGGCAAGATATTTTGGGTCGTAGTTCATAGTGCCTTTGGTTTGGATGGCAATCTGCAGGGGAATCACGCCGACGATAGAGTCGTCCACATGGAACCGCTGCGGCCAGCGGTCCGCTTTTGCTCCGCCCGGCATCATGGGTGCAAACTTTGCAATGAGCCGGTCCCGCAGCGCATCATCGTGGGTGATCTCTGCGAACGTCATTGCGCCGTAGAACGTGCAGACGTAGGGGTACCCGGAAAATCGGTCGGCCGCGCCATCGTTGACGAAGTGTTCCGCCAGCGCCTTGCCGATCTCCTCGGGAGAGACGCCGCGCGGCCAGACCGTCAGGTCGCCCGGCGAAGGTGGAATAACTTCCTTGTAAGCTTGCTCCGGCGCTCTGCGCGGGCGCACTGGATTCTGGATGCCAGGCGCGGCTTCAGGAGGAGCAGTTGCCTGGGCAGGCGCGGCGATGCCCGGTGTCAGCAAAGCAGCTGGAAGAACAACATAAGCGAAGAGCGCAGCAACGGTTCGGCGTGAACTCAAGGGAAATTCTCCTGTCGCGAGTTTGCGACCGCAAGTGTATATGGACGCAGCGCGTGCCGACAATCCCCGCGAAAAGAGACGAAGGCCGCCGCGCGGCGGCCCTCTCGTTGAACCTTTTACCAGACTTACTTGTGCCAGTGCATCGGCCAGTTGAGATACTTCGAAGCCGCTTCATACACCGGGGCGGCGACCGTGGCAAAGTTGGCGGCCACGTGGTGCTCAAAGCCGTTCTCGCAAATGTAGTGCAGCAGGTTTTGCATGTTCGGGATCTGGACTACTCCCGCGCCACCGAAAGTATTCAGCGGATCGTCGGTGAAAGCTCCTTCTCCGACGTACCCGCGGATGGTGCCGCCGAAGTCATCCGTGGAGAAGCGCGCGAAGGACATCGCGCCTGCCTTCACGGTGCCGTCCAGCGTGCCATGGGTGTTTTCCTTACCTACCGTGCCCGCGATGATGAGTTGATAATCCATCTTCACGCCTTCCTTGAAGAAGTGCTTCGGCAGGTTGGAGCAGTGGAAGCAGACGGCCTTGTTCGGGTCATCTCCGTAGTTGTTATTCCAGTCGAGCAGAGCGGACGGCGTCTCGCTCGCAAGGGTGAGCGCGTACATGGACAGTGTGCCAAGTACGTCGACCTCGCATGCCGAGGGCAGCAGGCTCTCACTCATCATGGACATGACCGTGCAGGGAACCACACCGAGGAACTCCTCCATCGAGGTCCAGCACTGGACAGCGGAGACGTGCAACTCGCTGGCCTTCATCCATCCGTCAATCACGGCACCCAGCTTCGCCATCTTCATCAGCGCAGCCTCGGGCGTCGAACCGACGGGGATGTATTTCTTGATGGACGCGAGCTTGGCCTGGGCGGCATCATCGGTGTCTTTCATGCGGTCGATGCGGCCCATCACCTCGGAGAGATCGAGCGTCTCGACCGTGATGCCGGAGCGCTCCAGCAGCTTTTCCGAGTAACGGACGGTGTTGAACGCGGTAGGACGCGCGCCGATCGCGCCGAAGCGCACATTTTTCAAGCCGCGCACGATGCGACAGACGGCCGCGAACCACGCGAGGTCAGCCTTGAATTCCGGCGAGTCGACAGTTTCCGTGTGCAGGCGCGTGAGCGAGTACGGGATGCCGTACTGCTTCAGGTTGTTGCAAATGGACATCTTGCCGCAGAAGGAGTCGCGCCGGAAAGCGATGGACATTTTGCCGGGATTGTCCGGCGTAGCCTGGATGAGGACGGGAACACGCAGGTCGGCGAGGCGGATTGCATCCGCGAGGCCACGCTCTTCGCCGAAGTTCGGCAACGTGATGATGAGCCCGTCAATCTCGGCCGCGTGTTGTTTGAACAGTGCGGCACACTTCTTGGCATCCTCGTAGGTCTCAACCGCACCGTGGGCCGTCACGTCGGGGTGGAGCACAATGGGCTTGATGCCTGCCGCTTCCAGTGCGGCGATGATCTCGAGGCGTCCCGAAGTGGCGAGGTGCGAAGGGAAGAAGCCTCGGTTGCCAACGAGCACCCCCATGGTCATTTGTTTAGCCATAAATCTCCTGTGTCAGTGGTTCAGTGTGTCAGTTTCGGGGTTGCTTTACGCCTTGGTTCGCTTCGCCGGAGCGCGGGCGGTGCTTCAGCGTGTAGAACAGGCCGAAGAGGAAGATGAGCAGGCCCCACCAGAACGTCGGGTGCAGGTTGTTGAGTACCGTGTTGGCTTCGTGGCCGCCGAACCACTCATAGGCGCCGTAGGGCAGTAGCACAACGCCATAGGCCAGCGTCATGATGCCCACAAAAAACCAGATGGAGAGCGATTCGCCGCGTCCTGTTCCTTCTGCCATAAAGATTCGTCCCTTCGGAAATTCTATGTTGTTGTTCCGTGCCCGGCTCCCTCACTCAAACTTTCTCACCGGACTCCGGAGCTGTTCTTTACCAGAAGATGATCTGCAGGATGATAAAAACTACCGAGACTACGCCCGCCCAGAAAAGCGGCTTCTGGAAGAGTGTGGTCGCTCCATCGTGCGGGATGACGGTCGCGCCATAAACCAACCCGTTCAACTCCGCCTCTGGCCGCGGTTTGGTCATCAGACTCACAATCACTGTGACAACCACGCAGATCAGCCAGCTCCATAAGGCGCGGAACATGTTTTCTGCCTGCGGTTGTGCGTCGGGCGACAGCGCAATACGCGCCAGCGCCTGCGGTCCGCCATAGGTGGTGTAGACCCACATGCCGATGGAGGAAGCGGTGCCCGCCAGCAGGCCGAGGAACCCTCCCCAGTTTGTGGCGCGCTTCCACAGCATGCCGAGGATGACAGTGCCGAAGAGCGGCGCGATGAAGAAGCTGAAGAGCGCCTGCACGTAGTCCATAATGGATGCGGCGTTCATGACCAGGTAGGCGGTGCCGATGGAGACGAGCATGCCCACAATCGTGGAAATTCGTCCCATCAGGACGTAGTGTTGGTCCGACGCTTTCTTGTTCATGTAAGCGCCGTAGATGTCGTACGTCCATACGGTGGAGAAGGCCGATACGTTGCCGGCCATGCCGGACATGAAGCCGGCAATCAATGCGGTGATGCCCAGGCCGAGCAGGCCGGGTCCGCAGTAGCGGATCAGCATCAGCGGCAGCACCTGGTCATACGTATGCATCGCCGGATTGCCCTTCGCGACATCCGCCCCCACAAGGTGAAACAGCGGATGGCCGTTCTGTGCGAGGCCCAGGCAGATAAGGCCAGGAACGATGACGATGAGCGGTACTGCCATCTTGAACGCCGCGCCAATGATGGGAGCCATCTTGGCTGCCCGCAGATTATGTGCGCTGAGCACGCGCTGCACGACAAGGAAGTCCGTGGTCCAGTAACCGAAGCTGATGATGGCGCCGAGGCCGAACACGATTCCCACCCAGTTAATGCCCATTGGATTGTCCTTGAAGTGGCCGAGCGTGGACCACATGTGGACATATCCGATTGAGTGGGTATTGGCGATAATTTGCGCTTTCAGGTTGGTCCAGCCGCCCGCTTCCGTCAGGCCGAGGATGGGGATCAGTGCGGCGCCCGCCCAGATCAGCACAAACTGCAGAACCTCATTGATGATGGCAGAACGCAGCCCCCCGAGCATGACGTAGACCGCC
The DNA here is from genome assembly GCA_035572415.1 of Acidobacteriaceae bacterium. Classification (GTDB taxonomy): domain Bacteria; phylum Acidobacteriota; class Terriglobia; order Terriglobales; family Acidobacteriaceae; genus Edaphobacter. The sequence goes on along the minus strand of DATNAU010000089.1, from coordinate 12,215 downwards.
ACGGTCGCCGCGCCCACCCAGATCGACAAAGTCATGTTCCATCCCAGGACCGTCTGCATCACAACTGCCATGGCGTACATGTTCACGCCGGACATCAGGATGGTCATGAACGCGAAAGAAAGTGCAGCGAGGCCGCGGGCTCCTTCACCAAAGCGGAGCTGCAGGTAGCCGGGAACGGAGTGTGTCTTAGAGATGTAATAGAAAGGCATCATCACGATGCCCAAAAACAGCATCGCCGGAATCGCGCCGATCCAGTACCAGTGCATGGCCAGGATCCCATATTGGTAGGTATTGCCGGCCCAGCCCATCAACTCCAGGGATCCAAGATTGGCGGAAACGAAGCTCAATCCCGCAATCCATGCCGTCATCTCGCGGCCCGCCAGGAAGAACTGCTCGCTGGTGTTCGTTGTGCCCTTCACGTAAAACCCGATGAAGAGGACCATACCGAAGTACAGAAGCAGAATGAGCCCGTCCACCCAGTTCAGGTGCGTGAGCTGCGTGTTGGCGAACATCGCGGGAAGTAAAGCGGAGTGCAGCGAGGAGGCGAGCGAGAGGCTGATCATTACGTCCGTTTCTCCCGGGTTAAGGGGTCTTCATCTGCCGGTTTACCGGGTCGAGCGTTTCTTCTGTTGCTGATATTTTTCGTGACCGAAACAATGTAGCTGGTACGGGCCATCTTTGGCCACAAAAATGGCGATGTGCTTGGGCCGCGTACATCTTACCTTGGCCGGAAGCAATCTACCTAACATATGCAATCTACCCAACAACAAGACCGGCTTCAGAAAGGAATGGTCATGATCGGAAGGCGATGGATGGGAGTTGTGCTGGTGATCGGCCTCGGTGCCGGACTGAGCTGCGGTGTGGCGCGTGGTCAGACCGCCGGTCAGGACATGAAGAATGCCGGCACCGACGTAAAGAATGCGGGCAAGGATGCAGGTCACGCGACCGCGAAGAGCACAGACAAGGCGTATGACAAGACCAGAGCGGGCACGAAAACAGTAGTCCATAAGACCGCCGAAGGCACCGGCAAAGCAGCCGATAAAACTGCAGAGGGCGCAAGCAGCGCCGGACGTGCGACGAAGGCAGATGCGAAGGTGGTCGGACATGACACCGCCCATGGTGCCAGGGTCGCAGGGCATAAGACAGATAAGGACGCGAAAATTGTCGGTCAGGACACCGCCAAAGGTACGAAGGCGGTAGGCAAAGATACAAAGAAAGGGGCGGCGACCGCGGCCCATCGCACCGAGAACGCCGGCGACGCGATCGCGGGCAAACCAGAGCAGCACTGAGCTGTTTTTGAGTGGACGGCCAGGTTACGCCGCATCTGCGGCTGCGGCGAGCTCTTCGGAGTTGCGCCCGCTTGCGATTTTGTTCGCAGGCCAAATCGTTTCGGTCGCGAGGAGCACGAGCGCCACCCAGTAAAGATCTGCACCGAGCAGGTGCAGCAGTTGCATCCACGCGGGCGCAAGAAGCAGAATGTCGGCGGTCCCCAGCGCAAACTGCAATGCCAGCAGTGCGATCACTATGTTTGCCCGACCGGTGAATCGCATAAGCCGGTTGCGCTCCGCCGGCAGAAGTCCGGCGTCGCTCGACACGAATTTGCGGGATCGCAGGATCAGCCACACCACAAAGGCGCCCGCGAGTACTGCGCTTACGGGGTGCAGAACGCGCAGCCGCAAGAGCGTCGGCGCACCCACAGCGTAGTCCTGCGCAAGAGCCTGTGAGAGCGATGCCGGGGGGTAGAGCGTATCCCCGAGTGCGGCCGTCGATCCGCTGATTCCGGCAACGAAGGTGGCCGCGAGACCCCCGGCTGCCCAACCGAACCCGCGGGCGCTCGCAAGCGCCCGTGTTTCCTGAGCGGACGGGGTCGATAAGAAGCGCGCCGTCAGCGTGAGAGCCGTGAGCAGCAGCAGCGTGTTGCTGAAGTGGATCGACATCACTACCACGCGTCCCGCGGACTGATTGTCCGTGACGTACCCGAGCTTCACCAGCAAAGCACCGAGGAACGCCTCATTCAGCAGCAGAATCAACGACGCGACCGAGAAGAAGCGCGCGGCGTTGCCCCGTGTCGTGGCTCGAAAGGTCCATGTCAGGAGCGCGACGACCACCAGAGACAGGCCGGTGGTCATCTGCCGGTGCGTAAACTCGACGATGGTATGGAACCCAGGCGATAGGGGAATCACCTGGCCATTGCACAGTGGCCAGTGGTTGCCGCAGCCGGCGCCGGAGCCGCTGGCGCGCACAAAAGCTCCCCAGACCGTCACCGCCACGTTGTAGAAGACGGCGAACCAGGCGAACCGCGCGAGCCAGAGCCGTTGCGGAGAGGAGATGGCGGGCGTAGCGCGCATATCTCCGATTCTATGCGCGGCGCCGCGCAGGCTGAAGGCCTCCGGTCCGGATCGCTCAAATCGCCGGATTGATCAGCAGTGCGACCGGTGCGCCGTTGGCCTGAGCTGTCACCACCGAGACTTCGACGCCTTTATCGAGCCCGTATTTGAATTCATCCTGCACTCCGGTCACGGTGTCCACCACCGTCTTTGGATCGAGGTGAAGCTCTTGTGTTCCGTCGGCGACTTTTACGGTCAGCACCCGGTCGTGTTTGTCGAGCTTCACGACCGATCCTTGCATGGTGGTCACGGCTGCATCGCCCAGGTCACGCACAGCGACCACATTGCGGATTTCACCCGTGCCGTAATAGTAGACAATGACGTGCGCTCCCTTGCGCGAGAAGGCATCGATTGCTGTTGCATCCGCGCTGACGTTCTTGTTGAAGTCGACCTTCTTCGTGAGCTTCGCCTCCCACTGGAAGTGGCCGGAGGAGCCGTCGTCGGTGTTGATCTCCAGCATGTATGCCTTGGGATAAATAGCCTTTACGGTCCCGGACACGGCGTGGATGATTTCCTGGGCAGATGCGGTACCACAGGTGAGTGCGAGGCAGGCAGCAAGCAGATACAGGCAATAGCGATTCATGGCAGGGTCCTTTTTCGGAGCGTATGGATCGTTTGCGCTCCAGACAGCACTCCACTGTAGCGCAGGAGCGCCATCCGATGCGAGTGCCTTGTTGCTAACCGAGATGCCTTATTTCAGCCGGCTGCCAATTCTTTTGCTCGCATCGTCGCCCGCTTGACCGCTTTGATCAGGGTGACACGGAAACCGCCGGCCTCAAGTTCCAGGATTCCGTCGACCGTGCAGCCTGCGGGGGTCGTGACCTGGTCCTTGAGCAGCGCTGGGTGGTAGCCGGTCTCCAGCACCATGCGTGCTGAACCGTACACCGTTTGTGCGGCGAGCAACGTGGCAACATCGCGCGGCAGGCCGACGTTGACACCCGCTTCAGCGAGAGCCTCAATGGCGATGTAGATGAAGGCAGGACCGGAGCCCGATAGGCCCGTGACTGCGTCCATGTGCTTTTCATCAACCACAACCGTTCGCCCAACCGTGGAGAACACTTTCTGCGCGACGGCCATCTGCTCCGCTGAAACGAAACGCCCAGGGCACAGTGCTGTAATGCCTGCGGCCAGCATCGCAGGCGTGTTGGGCATCGCTCGCACAACGGCGAGATTGCAGCCGGCCGCCTCTTCGATGTCGCGGGTCTTTACCGACGCGGCAAAGGACAGCAGCATTTTCTCCGGCTTCAGCGCCGGCGCAATCTCATTGACCACCGCCGGAACCTGCCATGGCTTGACGCCCAGAAGGATGACATCTGCCTGCTTTGCCGCAGCAAGATTGTCCGTGTCGACCTCGATACCGAATTGCGCGGAGAGCGCCTGCGCGCGATCCGGATGCTGCACCGTGGCCAGTAGTTGATCGGCGTGCAGCAGGTTGTTTTTGAGGAAGGCCTGCAGGAGTATGCCTCCCATCTTGCCCGCCCCGAGAATGGCGATGCGGACATTGGGCAGAGCGGCTGCAGCAACAGGCAGTTCGTAGGTCTCCGTGCTCATGGCAACAGGCTACCAGAGGAGAAACCAGGAGAACGGCAGTTGTAGGACATGACCGTAACGCGAGGTATGTCCCGGTGGACTGACCTGTGCTGAGACTTCCTGATGGCGAGTTGCGTAACCATAGCGGTTTCCTCTTTGAAAACTTAGCCAAACAGTTGACAGGGTCATTCTTCGATCCCTAATGTTTTCGCACAGAGATCAGACCAATTTATGTGTGTGCGGCTTGCGGGCACTGCACGCAGGCCAGGTTCGAGGAGCGTCCATGAAGATGCAGTGCCGAGTCGCGACAGCCATTTTGGTGGCAGCAGTCCTTTGCTTTGCGGCGGTGCAGCCCGCGCCTGCCCAGGACAATCTGCGTGACGGCGCGCCGTTCAACGGCTATACCGGCGTCAAGTTCGATACGACGAACTACCATTACGACTTCCTCGTCGATTCCAGCCTCTCGCAGGACGATCCGGCGGCAAAGAAGTTCAGGACGCTGGAGGCCGCCTACGCTGCAGCGCCTGCCGGAACGCCGGGCCATCCAACGGTGATCGGGGTGAAGCCCGATGTGTACCTGATGCACGTTGGTCCGGATGCGCCTTACAGTCTGCAGATCACCAAGAACGACATCACGATCGTCGGGCTGACCGATGATCGCCGCAAAGTGGTGTTTGCCGATAATCGCGGCAACAAGGAAGGCGCCAACAACAACGGCTTCATCTTCGACATCTCCGCGAACGGCTTCAGCATGATCAACCTGACGGTGGTCAATTACGCCAACCTCGACTACGAGTATCCCGGCGATGCCTCGAAGAACCTCAAGATGCGCTCGCCCGTGATCACCCAGGCCGTTGCGATTCAGATGCAGGGAGACCGTCACGTTTACTCGCATGTAGCGTTCCTGAGCCGTCTGGACACGACCTTCATTCGCACGACGCGGTCGTACTTTACGAATGTGTTCATCGAAGGCACCGATGACTTCCTCGGCGGCGGCACGGTGGGAGTATTCAAGGACTCCGAGATTTACTTCCCCACGGGCAATGGCGTGATGTCCGCGTCCGGGCTGACGTTCATCAACACGGTCTTCAAGGCTTCGCGGGGGCTCGAGTTCTACAAAGGCTTCGGCAATCCCGACACGCTGATCGACTGCACGATGCCGGTGGACACGCCAAAATCTCCGGTAGCTTGGATGGCCTGGGACAAACTGCCCGTGCATCAGAACCTTTTTTCGTTGACGTATCACGTAAAGGATGCGAGCGGAAAGCCTGTGCGCATTAAGGACATGATCAAAGGCGCTCCCACCTATACGCTCTCGCGCGAGTTGAGCGCGCAGGAGGTGAAGGCCTACAACCCATGGAACCTGCTGCGCGCCGCGCTGCCCAACGGCCCGATGGATGACTGGGACCCCGCGGGCGACCGCGCGAAGTACGAAGCGGACGGCAGCGATGTATTTCGGATGTCCGTCACCGGACATTCGGCGGCGGACACCATTCCCGGTGCCGGCCCGTTTGTGAGCCGCACGGTCGCGCCTTCCATCCGCACCGGAGGAGCAGGCGCAGAGATCGGCGTAAATGTGTTGCCGGCGCGAGCCAAGGACGCGAAGATCACCTGGTCGGTCGCATCGCCCGCAAAGGCCAAGCTGGTGAAACTGAGCACGTCCACGGGCGACAGCGTCACCGTGACGGGCAGCAATTCAACTAACAAGGCTGAGTGGGTGCCAGTACGCGCAACCGCGCCGAACGGTTTCTATGTCCAGGCGTTCGTGTACGTTGAGCCCAGGTTCATTGATGCGCCATCATTCGTGAAGCAGCCGGTGATTGCTGCGCCCATCGCCGGCAAGGTGAGCGTGCGCTACACGCTGGATCTGGCGAAACATCCGGGACTCACGGACGAGTCGCTGATTACGTGGTCGCAGTGCGAGGACGCGCAATGCGCGAACCCGCGCAAGGTTGCCGTGAGCCGCGGCGATGAGCCCCTGAAGACCTACACTCTGACGCCCGGCGACGTGGGCAAATATCTCCAGGTATCGATCGAGCCGAAGCACAACATCAGCGACCCGGGTGCTGCGGTGACGGTAGTCTCGGCGAAGCCGGTGACGAAGGACGAGGTGCCGAGCCAGAACGTGAATCCAAACTTCCGCAATTTCGTCGAAGCGCCGAATGCAGACATCGCAAACGGCGAATGGACGGTGACAGGAACATTTACATCGGTTACAGGCGACAACCTGGTGAACGGCTACGGCGTTCGCGTCAGCAATCCGCCAGGCGCGGCGGGTGGTGCGTTCGGCGGTGGAGCAGCGCGCGCTGGAGGTGCCCGGGCCAGCGCAGCTGGAGTCGCGGCTGCTGTTGGGCGCGCGGCGAATCCTCATGCGTCACTGGTGTATGACAACGACGGACCGGTGGGCGACATGACGGTGAAAGTGGTGATGTCCCCGGAGAAGACAGCAGGCCAGGGATTCGGAATCGCCGGTTCGCCGGACGACAACGATCCTCGCGCACAGCGTGCCGACATTTATATCAAGTATGACCCGCGGACGAAGACCGGTTATTCGCTCCGCTTCTGGCGGACGATCCAATCGGCGGAGAAGGTGATGTTCCAGCTCTATAAGATCGATAATGGAGTGGGAACACCCGTGAATGACAAGCAGGAGCTCACGGGCGTTTTCAAGCCGAACTGCACCATCACGCTCTCCGTCGTTGGCGACAAGCTGACGGCGAAGGGCTCGAACACAGTCGACGGCGAGACGCTTTCACTCGAAGGCACGATTGCGCCGAATCCGTACGGCGGCGCGGGCGTCTTCTGGTCTGGTTCGGTGCCTGTGGGCAACAGCAATGTATACAGCGAGATTGCAATCAGCTATCCGCACGAAGCGAAGCGCTGAGGGGAACCGCTCTCAGGCGACGTCGGCGAATGGAAATCGCTTCGCGGTTCCATCCGCGGGGATAACGCGCTTGGGCGTGGGCCGCAGTTTCTCAAGCTCTTCTGCGTCGTAGACGGCCGAGCTGCCGTCCGCGAATGTGACCAGCATCTCGCTGTCTTCCAGAGCGCTGGTGGAGAGGATGTGAAACAGCGATGGCAGCTGCTGGGCGGAGCGGATAGGAATCGGGGAGGACGACAAGGTACTGCTCCTCAAAGTGCTTCAGGCGTGCGTTCAGGTTGTAAGGGATCGCGTGCTGTCCCGGGTGTATTGCTTACGATGCGGCGGCCAACAGGATGTGCTGCCTGCTTGACACAGGTGCTCATCGGGTTTTTCGCAGGACGCGAAGTTATTGCGATGCGGTGGTGTGTAAGCCGCTCTGGCTATCAATCCAGGCGTCAATCTGCTTCTCAAGAACATCCATGGGCAGGGCGCCGGAGTCGAGTACGGCATCGTGGAAGGCGCGGAGGTCAAACTTCGGACCGAGCGCCTTCTGGGCCTTCTCGCGAAGCGAGAGAATTTCCAGTTGGCCCATTTTGTAGCCGAGCGCCTGCGCCGGCCATGCGATGTAGCGGTCCACCTCAGACTGGATATTGGTTTCATCGAGGGCCGAGTGTTCGTGGAAATAGTCGACCATCTGCTGGTGCGTCCAGTGCTGCGAATGAACCCCGGTATCAACCACCAGGCGAATAGCCCGCCACATGTCGGCTTCCAGGCGCCCGTAGTCGGAGTATGGATCCTGATAGAAGCCGATCTCTTTGCCAAGACGCTCCGAGTAAAGGCCCCAGCCTTCCGTGTAAGCGGTGTAGTATGCCTGCTGACGAAACGGCGGCAAATCCTTCAGTTCCTGCTGGATGGAAATCTGCAGGTGATGGCCCGGGACGCCCTCGTGATAGGCGACGGTTTCCACACCGGCGAGAGAGCGGTCCTGCCAGTTATAGAGATTTACGTCCACGCGGCCGGGACGCTTGCCGTCGGGCGTGCCTTGATCATAGAAAGCCTGCGGCTGATTGGGCGCCATGTAAGCGGGCATGGCCACGACTTCGAGCTTCGCCTTCGGCAGCGTGCCGAAGAGCTGGGGAAGTTTGGGCTCCATCGCTGAGATGTAGCCCTTGTAGGCGGCAAGCAGTGCGTCGGCGGAGGCAGGGTGTTCCTTCGGGTTCGATTTCAGCGCAGCGGAGAAGCTCTTCAGGTCCGTGAAGCCGAGCTTCTTGACGATGGCGAGCATCTCGGCTTCGTCGCGCTTTACTTCATCGAGGCCGATCTGGTGGATCTCGGCTGGAGTTTTGTCGAGTGTCGTGCTGCGGCGGACGAGGAAAGCATAGTACGCGTCGCCGTTGGGAATCGACCAGATGCCGGGGTCCTTGCGGCAGTTGGGGATGTACGCGGCGGAGAGGAATCTCGCAAAGCGCTGGTACATCGGGAGAACATTAGTTGTGATCGCGCTCAGCACGGCGTCGGAGATGCGCTTGCGATCGGACGCGGAGACTGAGGCAGGGAAGTTCTTCAACGGCTCGGCGAAGGGCGTGGCGTCAGCCTTCTCGGCAGTTATGGCCTGCACCTGGCCCAGAACTTTCTCCATTAGGTAGGCCGGCGGCGTCCGGTGCTCGTCCATGCCGGACTGCATGTTGGTCATGATCTGCGAGAAGGCAAGAGGGACCTTGCTCAGCCGCGTGACGTAATGGTCGTAGTCCGCGGCGTTGTCGAAGGAGGTGTGCTCGACGAGTTGCGGGAGATCGAGCTGGATGCCCTGGTACTGCGTGACGGGCATCTCCCACTCCTTGAATTTTGCAGCCTCCTGATCCTCGACGAGTTCGCGGAGCTGCAGTTCGGCCGACAACTGCTCCTGGTGCGAGAGGCCCGAGGTATCGATCGCCGTGAGGCGCGTGATGTAGTCGCGGCCGCGCGCGAGGGCGTCGTTGATGGCGCGAGGCGAATGGTCGTCGAGTTCGGTGTCATATCGCTTGTCATTGAGGAAAGTCGCGTACTCGGGATCGTGCTGGAGCTTGTCCTGCCAGATCTCATCGAGCAGACGCGCCAGGTCGCGTGACGCGCTCGCGGACGGATTTGAATTCTGCGCCTGGGCTGGCGGAACAGGGGCCGCACCCTGCGCGCGGAGAGGGGCTGCCGTGGCCTGCGCAACCACGCATCCGCACAGCACAAGAAGCGGATAGAACTTCGGAACGGAATTCCTATCGGATCGGATCAGACTCATTCCACGAGTGTATCGAGATTCGCGACTCTTACTGGCGCGGCAAATCTGCCGCGTTCCGGCCCAGCGTAATCTGGAGGGCATGAGATTCCTGTTTGCGGCTTTGCTGGCGTTCGCCTTCGTTCCTTCGGCGAGCGTAGATGCGCAGCGGGCGCCGGAGGTGTTCCGGACGCGGATTGTGACGACGGCGGGAAGCTTCGTCGTGGAGGTGCATCGCGACTGGTCGCCCAACGGAGCGGATCGGTTTTATGAGCTGGTGCGCGAGCACTACTACGACGACTCGCGCTTCTTCCGCGTGGTTCCCGGAAAGTGGGTGCAGTTTGGGATCGCGGGCGATCCGAAGGTTGCGCAGGCGTGGCGGCACAAGACCATTCCGGATGACACGCTGAAGGTGCACAATCTGCCGGGATATATTGCGTTCTCGAACACGGGGCAGGGGACGCGGTCGACGCAGGTGTACATCAATCTGCGGGACAACTCCGCCCTGAACGATGCGGAGCCGGCGTTTGCGCCCTTCGGCAAAGTGGTGGAGGGCTGGGATGTGGTGCAGAAGCTGTACGGTGGCTACGGCGAGCAGTCGGGCAGCGGCATGCGCGCGGGGCACCAGGACAAGATGTTCGAGGGTGGGAACGCGTATATGGACCGCGAATTTCCCAAGCTGGACAAGCTGGTGAGGGCGGAGATCGTCGTAGACAAGTAGACAAATGGGGGGGTGCGTCATGTACCCCACCCCCCGGTAAAAAATGACTGATCCTAGAAAACAAAGCACTTATCGGCAGAATCCAGAAAACAAAAGACTTAGTTCGCGCTGCAATGAAATAAGCTCGGCGCGATGGCCGGGTCTTTTGCCTACTGTTTCTATTTTAACAAGTTCGGCATAACTGTTATGCCACTTTTGCGGGGATTATTTTTCGGCGTAAATGTCTGAAGGGGAATTTGTTATCCATTTGAGTCAGACGGCGGGGGGCTTGACAGGAATTGGGAGGGTCGAGGGGCTCACCCAGGGAGGTGAGGAATGGGAAGAACGGGAACAGGGGTGGTTTATTTCGTGGCGATGGCCGCAGTGATTGTTACCGTCGACGTGCTGTTCTTTCGAGGCCATCTGTGGGAACGGCTGATGGCGAATGTGGGGATCGTCCTGGTGTTTGCGGCGTTCTATATGAGGTTTGTGGGGCGGGGGTGAAGGAGTGATCCCACGCCTATGGGGCGGGGCCCATTCGACTTCGCTCAGGGCAGGCTGATTCACCCGGTTTTGCTTCTGAGATAGGCCCGGACTTTAGTCCGGGCATTATCGGGGCAAGAGGCGTGCGGGGCTTTAGCCCCTGGGATCAGATTGCGGGCGGACCGTCCATGCGATCAGCGTATGTTGGCGATGATGAGACCCAGGGATAAAGGTTTAGCCGTCGCTTTGCGGGGTTGTTGAGGATGTAGAGGGTCTGGTTGCGCAGGTCATGGTCGTTGATGATGCGATGCGCGTGGTAGCCCTCCTGCCAGATTTCGCCGGGGGTAGTTTTGCGTACGGCGAAGGAGAATCCGCCTTTGAGGAGTTGAGCGCAGCGTTCGATGGCCAAGTCCGGCGCGGGCGTGAGTAGGACATGGACGTGGTCGGGCATGACAACGAAGGCGTGGAGTTGAAATTTGCCGGCGTCGCGATAGCGGAACAGCGTGGAGATGAGGAGTTCGGCGGCTTCAGCACGTTGGAAGAGGCGGCGGCGTTGATACGCGACGGCGGTGAGGGCGTAGGTCTGCGGTTTGAGGCGCATGGTGGGAGGGCGTGTCCCGGGGGCTGAAGCCCCTCTTGTTTCTCGGTGGCCAGTGATGCCCGGACTGAAGTCCGGGCCTATCTCAGAAACAAAAGCAAATGATTAAGCGCAGCTGAGTCTCAAGAGTGCTCAAACAGTTCAACGTATTTTCGGCTAAAACGCTGCGACTCTGAAGAGTCAGAGCCTTCGATGAATACAAGTTGAGCGATTGCAGCCATTGCAAGCCACATTGTCGCATCTTTCAACAGTTTGCATATTGTTTTTGGCGGGTAACTCGGCTTAACTGTGAGTTGCCCGTCAAAACGGTGTTGCAGTTGTTCAAGGCCAGAGTGAGTGAGGCCGTGAAGTTGGTTTCGGTATTCTTTCGATAGAGAAAACAGATTCGGAAAACCCTCCGCCTCGAAATGCGCGTTGACGCTTTCGCCGCACTTTTGCAGCGTTGGGAAGCCCGCTGTTTGCTTCAGAATACTTTCGATTGCAGGGTCATCTGCGCAGTGCACGATCCAGAACGCGCGGATGCAAGTTTCGATAAGCGGTCTGAGCAGAGCGAGAGCGCTCCCTAAGTGCTGTTGATGATTTCTTACTAGGACGATTATTGCGCCATGGTGCTCGTGCGCAATATCGCAGAGTGCCATGAAGAGTGAATTTCTTGGCGTGCTCTTGTAAGTTCCATTTGGGTGTTTCTCAATCACGTAGTTATGAAACAGAATGGCGCTGTTGAGGTGATCCGCGATTGACTCTTGTCTATCCATACTACTTCCTAGCTAAACAGAAATTCCTTCGTACGCAATTCCTTTATCTGATCACGCAGCTTCACCGCGCGTTCGAATTCGAATTTCTGGGCGGCGGCGCGCATGTCGGACTCCAGGTTGGCTATGTAGGTGTCGAGCTCGGCCTGGGTGTTGAAGTCGGGGAGGCCGTCGGTTTCGGTGGTGAGGTCGGCGTAGTCGGCGGCGACGATGCCGGCGAGGGTCATGTTGTCTGCGCCGTGGCCGACGGGGCGGATGATGGACTGCGGCGTGATGCCGTTCTCTTCGTTGAAGGCCTGCTGGATCTCCCGCCGCCGCGTCGTTTCATCGATCGCCCGCTGCATGGACTCGGTCATGTTGTCGGCATAGAGGATGGCGCGGCCTTCGAGGTGGCGGGCGGCGCGGCCGATGGTCTGGATGAGCGAGCCCTGGGAGCGGAGGAAGCCCTCCTTGTCGGCGTCCAGAATTGCGACGAGGGAGACTTCGGGGAGGTCGAGGCCTTCGCGGAGGAGGTTGATGCCGATGAGGACGTCGTACTCGCCGCGGCGGAGGTCGCGGAGGAGGCGGATGCGCTCGAGGGTTTCGATCTCGGAGTGCATATAGCGGCAGCGGACGCCGACCTCCGTGTAGTAGTTGGCGAGGTCCTCAGACATG